>NZ_JBFUIA010000018.1:0-162066 GCF_056402115.1 Mucilaginibacter sp. P4_C11
CGTGTATAGCACCATTATCACCATCGGGTATTTGTTCACAGGCTTCAATGAGGTGTCTTTTTATATCGCGTGCCTTCATTCCTATAGCTTCTTCTGCATCACATCCCCACTTAACCCCATATACTTGTTTGACGTAATCAATGTACTGCCCGTTTCCGGTTCCTGAACCGCGATTAATAAAATGCCCATAACAACCGATTGTGTAGCCGGTCGAATCAACATCTTCACCTGTGATTAGGCGTTTAAAAGTCTCTGATGGGTATTTAACATCCCACCTGGATAAGTGATCATTAACACGACCCACGTCAACAAAATTGAGCTTTACAATCCAAGTATCATTATCAATTAATATTCCTGCTTGCGTAGCTAATGGTATTTTAAGAGAGAGTTTTTTTTCCAAAAAGTCATCAGGTAAGTCCGATAACTCAATATGAAAAGTAATCTCCATCAATGCATTGTGCGCCCTTAAAATCTCACGTATTGGTGAAATTAAATTGAGCCATTTTTCACGTTCAAGTTCACTGTATTTGGAACTTTTGCTGAGCCGTTTACATTCGATATAATAGTGGGTCTTGTCTTTTTCAGCAAACAAATCTGGTGATTTCCCCTTTTTTTTATCTTCCGGTATAATTTTAACCTTCCAACCATTTTTCGTCCATAACAAGGCAACAAGCAGTTCAAATAGAATATTATCGGCGGCAGGTCGCCCGTCTCTCACAAGAAAGCGCATCTTTTTTTCCAAACCCTCAACTTGTAACAATAAGTCAAGATCGGCTCCAATGCGTTTGAAAATCGGAATTACCCGTGCACCTTGGATTGGTTCGTACTGTGCACGATCTGTTAAATATTTTTCCGTCAAATATAGATACCAGCCAATTGTATCCACCTTATCTGACAGGCTTATCATCTTGCTCAAGGGTTGATCATCCGGACCATCGAAGACAAAGTCAATTTTTTTTTCTATGGCTTTCTTCCTTTTTTCCCAATCTTTAGGATTAAAATAAGAAAGAAACCAATCTAAAGATCTTTTTATATCATTATCGATCTTCCCGAAATAAGGATTTCCTTCTAAATCTGTTATCATAGTGTAAATAAATGAAAAAACACGGACGATATCTGCATATCAAGATGATAGCCGACAAACAGATCAAAATAGACTTGCTTGTGCCTCTGAAGGCGAATCATTGCTATACACCGGCAACTTGCCTCCCCAATCATAATAAGCGTCCCGTTCTTTTCCTTCAGGCTGCTCTTTGCCGCCACGAATAGAAAATACCGGATGATGTACGATATCATCTGATGGAATGCTGTAATTGAAAATTTCAGTCATATCGTTGTCACTCAAATCGCCCAATACCCAGGCGTGTTCCATTTCTGGGGTAAGAAACAGCGGCATCCGATGCTTGTTTTCGCCGTCATTGTGTATCCACATCATCTTTTCGTTGGCACCACGCGTGATCATTGTGAAACTGGCGAAGTTGAATATTTCTCCGGTTGACTGATCTACCTCCTGGCTCACCTGGTATAAAGCAGGCACATAGAAGCCCTGGCGGTTGGCCAGACTTATGTGGTAAGGTATTTTGTTTTTGAAGCCTTTGACTTTCTGGTGCTCATAAATGCCGGTAGCAGGAATAAGGCAACGATTGTTACGCAATCTATACCAATATGATTTCTTGTCTCCTATAATCCGTTCCGATCTGGCATTAACCATATTCCGGCGCTGTAATTCCCGTTCCCTTGGATCATCAATGTAAGTAGGCACAACGCCCCAGCTCATATTGGCCAACACGAGGTCTTTCCGGTTGACTACAATTGGGTGAGTAGGCAATATTTCGCAGGTCACATGCACCATTTTTTCCGGGTAATGAGCCAGGCTGGGTGCCAGTTTAATTCCTTGGAAATCTTTAGTGATGATCTGAATTTCTGAATGAAAGCTGATATCTCTGCACATAACCGATCTTATATTTAGTTGAAGATAGTACAATTTGTTGACTCTTCAGTTTGTTGGTTACCAACGATTTCATGAATTATATACGTCACATTTGAAATTGGTAACTGCATTGTATTCTTAAAATATGAAAGTCTTAACGGAGCAACGAATAAATGTTTAACTACTATAAGGCAATAACAAGATTGTTTCTATCAACTCTTTATGTAATTTAGTTTTTTAATAAAACGGAAACCAAAACCTCTAATGGATAAAATAATTGTACCTGGTAAATTAGATGATAAAATTTTGGAGGGTATATTTTTAGAATTGGTAAATGCGCCTGGCGATATCAATTTAGAGTTGCCACTAGAAATTGACTACCGCGGTTTTGGGATATTACCGAAGTTATTACTTGTTGTGTTTACTTGGACAAGAAGAAAACGGGGGAAGCTAATATTGCCAATTGACTCGAATAGCCAAAATGAACTGTCCCAATTCGCGCAAAGTTATTTTGGTTATGTGGTGCTTTTGACTATTTGGAAAAACACCGAGATAGAGAATCAATTAAATGAGCCTCTTAAAAAATCGTTTCGGCCCTATACTTCACAGTTCCATGATAAAATAGATTTTCTTAAAGGCTTGCCACACGAGGCAATATTGATCCCAAATTTCGATCATTATTCAAAATCGCAAGGATGGTCACATTGGTTTTATACTTTAGGACAGGAGCTTTTCGAAGTACCTTCCGGTTTAAATAATACTGTTTATAGGGTTTTTGAGTGTCTCAGTATCAATTTAAAAAGTAAAATTGTTAGCTCAAATAGTGACATTATCGAAGACTTGCAATCTATATTATGGGAATTGATGCGAAACACTCATGAGCATGCCATCAAAGACCATTTAAACCTTGTAAATCTATCTCCGAATACGCGTGGAGTATATTTTAGAATTCAAAGAAGTTCAAAACGAAATTTCATCAAGGCCGCGAAAACACATCGAGGATTAATAAACTACTACGAGAATGCATTAGAAGAAGGTGAAAATTTTATGCTGGAAGTATCTGTATTTGATAGTGGCCCGGGCTTGGTCAAGCGTTTTTTAGGAGCAAAATGGGAAGATGACCTAAATATTCGTGAAGACATTAATACAATAAAGAAATGTTTAATAAAAGGCCAAACCTCTGTTGTTACTTCTAAAGGGGCCAGTAAAGGATTTGGATTAGATCACGTTTTAAAGTTGTTAAATAAAAAGCGTGGATTTCTAAAAATACGTACCGGACGTGCTAGTTTATATAGAGATTTAATTCAAGCCCCATACCTTGAAACTCAGAACCTTTCAGAAGTCGTTTTGAATGATTGGACAAGCAGTTCAAATAGCACGTACGTTAATATGAACAGTACGGAAGGAACTATGATTACTATGGTTTACCCTATAAATGAGATTAGATGAAAAAATGTTACATTTTTAGTTTCATTCATGAAATTTCAATTCCCAAACAAGGTAAGAAGCAAATCAACTCTTTAATTTTATTTTTTCCGTATAAAAACATAGAGCGCGACAGAGAGGACATACAAGTTCAATTAAGAGAGTATTTTTATAAAAATGTGCCGCCAGATAGGATTATCGTTATATGCCCGGAATTTAATCGGCCAGATGTTACTAGTATATTTAATAAAACCTCGACAATCTATTCCTATATCCCACATTTTGATGGTGACACATTTGATGATAATGTAACCGCTGTTTCGATTGACAAAAACGGTATTTTCACCACTTTTATTGGTGCTGAATTACCAGTCGATCAAATCAACGAGATCTATGACCGCGGATTAACGAAGATTTTTAACGCTAATGGTGGATTGATAATATCTAAGTCGGCGCACCATTTTGTTTTTCCTTCCGGCAAACATTGTGACAGATTTTTAAGGACCGGTAACGTACTTATTCATGGCGCAGATATACTTTTTATAGTATCTGCGTTAATTAAGAAATTTCAGGGGCGGAGATTTGAAAATATTTACTGCGATACTTCATCAATAAACTCTTTAGCCTATTCATACATTACCTTTCTCAAGGAGTTAGACAATGACTACACGACCTGTGTGAGGGTAGAGAGTTTTGGGAGCTACAAATTATTTGAAGAATCAAAATTTACTTCTGAACGAGGTAGCTTGTTTTTAATTTCAAGCAGCACATCTGGTAGTATTATCAGAAGAATGATAGACGATAAGAGACGAAATATTGAGCTTGAAAATATCGCTATTATTTACGGGCTAAGCGTTGAAGATAGTTTTAGTGGACAGGTGATATGCGATCTGTCATTCGACAAGATAAAAAATCCAGAAGGCTTAGCTGAGTTTAAAAGCTTTAACCCCTTGAAAGGTGTACAATGTGATCTTTGTAAGGATAGTTCGAAACCAATTGAAGTCCAAGGGGATGTGTTCTTACTTGAAAAACCAAATGTAGTTGGACAATTGGTTTCAAAACCTGACGCTCCGGCATTCTTAAGTAAGATGAGTCCATTCTTTGAGAAGCCGCCAAAGTCTAAAAACTCTATACTGAAGTGTTATTTTAAAGACGACGGAGAGGATAAAAAATATGATGTCTATATTGATGTGGCCCAAATGCTTGATGAATGGAAGAATAGAAACACGGATAAAGCATTATTCACAAAAATATTTGATAAGCTAGAAAAGTATGTTTTACAAAATGTACCCGCCTCTATAAAATATATGATTGTTTTGTCGGACAAGGCTTCAACTACGCTTGCCGAAATTATTTCTGAAATATTAAATCAAAACGGGCTAGCTTTTAACAACGATAATATAATCAAAGATTATGATTTGACAAAAATTGATAAAACGCAGAAAGGCACCATTGCTGTAATAAGTTCCTCAATAGTCTCTGGCAGGAACCTATTATTCTTGAGCAGAGCATTAAGAGAGTTTGAAACCACCTACCAACGTATGTTTTTTACGTTTGTAAACCGTACACAAAACCCGAAGCATTTTGACTTTTTAGAGTCTAATTTGGGTTTAGGAGAGTTTGGCAAGGGGACAAATCGTATAATAAACGTAGAAAAAATGTTCTGCACCGATCAGGCCTATGAGACTTCTTGGCATGCGGAATTAGATTTTATTAAGGAAATCGAACAATTTTGTGATTCAAAAGATGACGAGTTTTCCAAAACGTTAGAGTATTGTCGCCAGAGAGTGCGGCTTTTGAACGAAAGTGGTTTGTACAGGGGGCTAATTAATAATCTTTTTTTCCCTTCGACCGTTAATGATAAGATATTAGAAATTCGTAAAGGATTTGCATTCGCGCCCAGCTATCAATATTTTACCTCTAGGTCAACTCAATCTGAGATTTACTTTATTATTTCTTGCATAATAAACGAATTACGAATTCAGGGTAGATTAGATCAAAGCGAATATGTCAGAAACGTGTTAGATCCCGGAAACTTCATTAGATATAATGATGGAATAATACAAGCTTGCTTTTTGAGAGCGGCAACAAATGATGAGTTAAGATATGACCTAAATGATGAAATGGGCGCTCAAATGAAAAGGGTATTGGGTGATATGATCATTCATTTTGGTGACAGCCACTCAGAGGGACTAAATGAATTTTTTTATGCTATTGCTATAAAAAAGCTAAGGCTAAAAGAAAGTATATTAATAGACTGTATCATGCTACTGCAAGACCAAAAAACTTATCTCAATAAAGATTCGATTTTAAAAGGGCTAATCGGTTTTATAAAAGAAAAAGTATTAGCAGGAAAAAATGTAACAGAAGAATATGCAGATTTTAGAGAAAAACAATACGTCGCAGAATAATGCCCTTTAATTTTTTTTTGAAAACGGAATATCGATTTACGTCATTCTCTATTTTTAAAATGGTAAAATTTAACATCCACTCCGCTTGTTGAATTTGCGTCTAATTTGAAACAAATTTTAGTTAAGTTTTCATTTGCTGTAGATAACCACCATATCAGATCAGCTGTTTTTGTTTTAAAATCCGGCGAGTGCATCCAAAAGAAATCTTTTATTCCTGGTTGAGTTTTCATGGTTTTCAGTTTGTCCGAAAAAGCACCTGCTGCTAAATCTGGTATAGCGCATAGATCTTCTATTAAAAGCGTCCCATCATCCGACTTAGTGGTGCCAACACGAATATGTCCCATATCGTGCGGTATATATTGAGAAAGTACGCTTCCAAAGAGTTTTGTCAGATCCCCCAATCTTTCAGCGTTTGGCGTGATTTTATCATCATCCGTTATCCAGAAAACGTTTTGTAATTCATTTGATAAGCCAGCGATACAAAAGCCAATTAAATGTAAAATTCTGAATGTCTTTTCTTTTGTATCTGGAGTCCAATTTTGAGAATTAACTCCAAGCCCAAGTGTGTCGTTACGCGGTGCTTGTGAAGCAAATATTGATTTGATACTTTTATCAAATGCGAAAGTAAAAAGAAAACCATGCAGTTCATCTGCCAACCCCAAATACTTTTTTATGTAATTGGCACTTAGCTTATCTCTATAGTTTTTAAATGAAACCCGACGGCCATCTGCTAAAATTTCGCTTCTTAGCTTCTTTCTCTTGCCATCCCACTCCTGAAGTTGTTCGCCGCTAATAATAATGAAAGAGTACATGGCATAGTCTGCTTCGGCTTCTTCGCCACTATAATCAGAAAAACAAAATAAAGTTTTTGAAGATCGCAGATTAGAAATTTCAGCTTTATATGCGTCGCAATAATTATTGACCTGGCGGTTAATTATATCAAATAAACTACCGGCTGTCACAGTTGGGTTGTTCCAAATATTGCTCAAGCCTTTACGACACTAATGATAACTTTTGAGGCAGTTGCCTGAAAATCTGCCCGTTTAATTCACAACCACCTTTCGCGTGTTGAGGATGTTGGGGACTTATGGTAGGGTCATTTTGATTGACATTAAATTTAGGTTTGCCCCATTGTTTGAAAAAAAATGGTGTTTGCGTTTCTAAACATACCTTTTGAATAGATTCAATCCATATTTTTTTTATCGGCCGCGCTTTATGCCCTGATTCTCCACCTACGATTACCCAGTCAATTTTATTTATGTTTAAAAATTTAATAGCGCCAATTAAAGGTTCAATTGAAACAAACTTTATATACGCACCGGTTGATGTTAAATCCTGAATTCTAAAAGTGTAATCGTCTGATTCTACAGAAACTCCCATCCAAATATTAGGTGTCCAACTAAGCTGATCGGATAATTCTAAAAGCCTGTCTGAACGTTTTGTTAATATTTGATAGGTGTGTTTTTGGGTTTGGTTCATCACCAGAAATACCGCCTTAATAAATTCTACCGGTACATCCGGATGAAAAAGGTCGCTCATTGAGTTCACAAATACCACTTTAGGTTTTTTCCAAGTAAACGGAATATTCAGTGAGTCTGGATGAGTTCGAATATTAAAGCCCTCTTTATATTTTTCGATGCCCATTGCTTTAAGTCTTTTAGACATAACTTCTGCATAGCAATACTTACAACCAGGACTTATCTTGTTGCAGCCAGTGACCGGATTCCAGGTCAACTCGGTCCATTCTATGTTTGATTGTGCCATACTTAAGTGCTAAAAATTAGGCTAAAAATTAAAAGCTAACAAAATTAGCATAATATAACAAAGATATATAACTTATTTGCTTAGGACTATGTAATTTAAAATACGTGATTTTTGATATACATTGACATAATTGGCTAATGGCGATGGGCTGTCAAAGGTTATTTGTTTGTCTTTCTTCAGTCCTTTCAGAGCATCTGAGGAATGGCTGCTAATATGACCTTCTTCCAAGGTGAAATCATATAACTGTTTATTGTTAACTATTTGCTTGCTCAATATTTTGTCACAGACTAATTCCTGAAAAGCTTCAATCCGTTTTTTTCTTTTAGGTGCGAAAAATTCCAGTTGATCTTTCGAGGCATCATCGTCAATATCAAAATTTGCCTGACCATTAGTTGTGTTTTTTTCCCAAGCAACTCTAAGAAATTTATCTACAGCTCTGGGATGTGAAGCTCCAAATATTATTCCATGGATATTTTGGTCACGTTTAAGGGAAAAAGGATATAGTTTTAATTTGGTATTGATTGGAAGCTTTTTCCTGATTTGGGCAATTACGTTACGATGTATAAATTTATATTGATCTTTTTTTGCCTCTTCCATGTCAATTTCCAAGTGCATGGTAAATTCTCTCTTTTTTCCAAACCGCCAAAAATAAGAGGATGATATAAAATATAAAAAATCTGTCTGAAACGTTTTTTCTAATTCGAGAAAATATTTTTCCGAAGTGAACTTAATTCCATTTTGATCCAGAAAAACCAATGACGGAGCTTTTTTTATCTCAGGTAACAATTTGGGGAACAGTGTTTCAAAGTCTTCATTGTATAATTTTATCTCGACTGCGCTTTTTAGACCGGGGTTCTCATTTTCAAAAGTCTGGCATGCAGCTTTGAGCAGCTCAAATTTTTCCTGCACCTTTTTTACGGGCTCAAACTCATTCAAAAACAAGGTAATATGAACGCTTTTTTGAAATATGTGACCACGTTGTTCTTTGATTTTATTTAATATTCTAATTGGGCTACCTGGTATGCCGGCCACATCATATCCGGTTCCTGCAAAGAAATCAAATATATAAAGATGTGGGATGCCTTGCATTATAAATGTTGGTAACCATTCTTGGGCATAATTTTCAAATATTTCAAGTTTGAATATGGTTTCTTCGTCAAAAGGCTTACTATGAAGATTTTTCGCTGCCATTGGTTTTTCTGCGAATTTGTATAAGGTTAAGGAATTTATTCCAGTTGGTTACGATAGCTTTATAAAGCTATGTAATTCCGTTGATAAACAATTATAAATGACAATATTAAAACTGTTGAAGGGCTTACAAGTTTTGAACTCTCCACCTAGACTACAGAAGTATCCTTATTTGACCATGTTATAAAAAAGAGCCGTATGGCTTTGATCACCTGATGTGATCTCCGCCTTTAGCCGGCCGTATTCAACAAAGATACGCACATCGTAGTGATCCTCCTTTTTCATACGGATTGCATAAATATACGCAGAAACGGCTTTCGCATACGCCTTCTGTAATCTTTTTTCATGGCGAGTGTCCAGGGTGCCATTAAAGAAAACCGAAATGCCGGATTCGTTTTTCAAAAGGTTTACAACCGTCTGATATTGGCTCAAATCCAGCAAATTTTGCGCTTTCCCTTCTTTAGGTGCTAATTCCTGTTCATGGTAACGTGCTTCCTGCTCATCTGCATAAGCAGACAGTAAAAAGGTTTTTTGCAGTGGTTGGCCGGGCCATTGAAAGCGCTGGATGACCACATAAGGTTTGCTTGCACCCATCAGCTTTCGGAGGGTATCTTCTTTTATACGCAGAAAAGGGTTATAAAACAAGCTATCAGTCATTTAGCCCAGCTTTAAAAATATTTTCAAATATAAACAAAATGCTAATATTTTTAGTATTAGTTTTGTTGTCCGTTTTCGAAGCGAATAAAAGCAAAATCTTGATGTGATTTAAATTGATGGTTTACTAAATATTTTTCAAGGCATAATGAGCACAGACCGCCAAATCATCCACATGGACCAGGATGCATTTTTTGTATCAGTAGAAGTCCGTAAAAATCCAGAGCTGATAGGTAAACCGGTGATCATTGGTAGTCTGTCAGATCGTGGTGTGGTGGCATCTTGCAGCTACGAAGCTCGGAAATTTGGTATCCATTCGGCTATGCCTGCCCGGATGGCGCGGATGCTTTGTCCGCACGGAATTTGGATACGGGGAAACATGGATGAATATTCAAAAGCCTCACACGAAATCACGGAAATACTAAAAGAAAATGTGCCGCTGATTGAAAAAGCCAGTATCGATGAACATTATATCGATATGACCGGCATGGACAGGCATTTCGGCACACTCCGGTATGCCAAAGAACTACGCGCAAAAGTGATGAAAGAAACAGCCTTGCCTATCTCTTTCGGTCTTTCAGTCAACAAGACTGTCTCCAAAATGGCTACGAATGAATGTAAGCCGAACGGTGAACTGAATATCGAAAAGTCGGTTGTTCGGCCATTCTTAAATCCATTATCTATCCGTAAAATCCCAGGGTTAGGTGAAAAGACCTTTATTAAGTTGAGCGACATGGGTATCAAACGTATCTATGAGCTTTCACAGGTACATCCTGAATATATGAATAGCATACTCGGTAAGAATGGCATTTGGTTGTTGCAAAAAGCAAAAGGCATTGACGATTCTCCGATCATTCCTTATCAGGAACAAAAATCCATCGGCACGCAAACGACTTTCAAAAATGACAGTATTGATTTGGTGTCCATCAATTATCTCCTGACCTCTATGGTGATGGAGCTGGCCTTCGAATTACGTCAGAAAAAAAAGCAAACCGCTTGCTTGACGGTGACCGTCCGGTACTCTACGCGAGAGGATGTAACCAAGCAAGCAACCATCCCATATACATCGTTGGATGGCCCGCTTATCAAAAAAGTAAAAGAGCTATTTAAACAGGCTTATCAAAAAAGACTACTAATCCGTCTGGTTGGCGTTCGCTTATCTAATCTGGTGAATGGTTTTGAGCAGATTGACCTTTATTCGGAATCCGAGGAACAATATAGCCTCTGCCAGGCGATGGATAAAATCCGCAGGCGCTTCGGCCCGGACTCCATTAAACTGGCTTCAGGTATCAATCTTAACCTTTAAGTAGCCATGTATCTGAACGTTCACTCCCAGTACAGCCTCCGCTATGGTACCATGTCGATCCCGGCACTGGTGGAGGAAGCTATTGCCTGTGGTGTGACCCAAATGGCGTTGACCGATATTAATAACTCCACCGGCATCATGGAATTTATGCGGGAGTGCGACGAGAAAGGCATTAAGCCCGTCGCGGGGTTGGAATTCAGGCGGGATAAACGCTTCATTTACTTTGGCATCGCCCGAAATAAAGAAGGTATGAAGGAGCTAAATGATTTCCTGTCGGAACATAACCTGGAACAAAAACCCTTACCTGATCTCGCGCCGGCATTTGTAAACGCTTATATTGTTTATCCCTATGGTCATCAGGAGCCACTGAAGGAAAACGAATATCTGGGCATCCGGTATGATCAGCTCAATAGTTTATTTAACAAAGACCTCAGCGGCATCCGGGAAA
Source organism: Mucilaginibacter sp. P4_C11 (assembly GCF_056402115.1). Lineage (NCBI taxonomy): Bacteria > Pseudomonadati > Bacteroidota > Sphingobacteriia > Sphingobacteriales > Sphingobacteriaceae > Mucilaginibacter > Mucilaginibacter sp. P4_C11. The sequence goes on from NZ_JBFUIA010000018.1 coordinate 11,127, forward strand.
AACTCCTGGCTTTACAGCCTGTCTTTATCGCCGACAAAATTGAATACAGGTTACATGAATACCTGCGGGGTATCGATTTGAACGTGGTACTGACAGAGGTTACCGCTGAAGATAAATGCGCGCCGACTGATAAGTTTTTGGCACCGGGCCAATTAGAAGCTAAATTTTCACGGTATGCCTTTATACTGGACAATACCCGGAACCTGATGAACGGCTGTGTGATGAATTATCCCAAAGGCAGGGTTAATTTAAACCGCAGGACCTTTACTGGTAACAAGAAAAATGACCAGGAGCTTTTGCAAAAACTGGCGCTAAGCGGTATGGAATACCGTTATGGCAAATCGAACAAAGAAGCGCTGCGCAGGGTCAAACATGAACTGAAGGTTATTTACGAACTCGACTTCTGTGCTTATTTCCTTATCACCTGGGATATTATCCGCTACTCCAGCTCGCAGGGCTATTATCATGTGGGCCGGGGTTCCGGGGCCAATAGCATCGTGGCCTATTGTCTCAAAATAACGGATGTTGACCCTATTGAACTGGACTTGTATTTTGAACGGTTCCTGAACGCGCAGCGAACATCACCGCCCGACTTCGATATTGATTACTCCTGGGATGAGCGGGAAGATGTGCAGGATTATATTTTTAAGCGTTACGGCAGCCAGCATACCGCATTACTTGGTACCATGTCCACTTTTAAGGATCGCAGCATTATCCGCGAAATCGGCAAGGTGATAGGTTTACCTAAATCTGAGATCGACGGATTTACAGACACCACGCGTCTGGCTTTTAACCGAAACAACGATGCCTTCAGAAAGATCACGGCTATCTATGAGCGGATGGCCAATATGCCCAATCAACGCTCTATTCATGCCGGTGGTGTGCTGATTACCGAAGAGCCGATCACATACTATACCGCGCTTGACCTACCGCCAAAAGGGATGGCAACCGTACAATGGGATATGTATGAAGCCGAAAAGATCGGTTTCGATAAATATGATATCCTGAGCCAGCGTGGTATAGGGCATATCAAAATGGCTGTCAAGCTGGTCGAAGAAAACCAGCAGCGCAAGATCGATATACACCAGGTCAAAAACTTTATGAAAGACCCGGCACTAAATGCCAATTTAAAGATCGGGAATACCAAGGGGTGCTTTTATATCGAGTCACCTGCGATGATCCAGCTCAACCGGAAACTGGGTTGCGATAATTACCTGGTGCTGGTCGCGGCCAGTTCTATCATCCGACCGGGTGTGGCCAGTTCGGGAATGATGGGAACCTATATCAAATACCACCACGCCCCTGATACCGTGAAATACCTTCACCCAGTGATGGAAGAAATATTAAAGGAAACTTACGGCGTTATGGTTTACCAGGAAGATGTGATCAAAGTTTGTATCCATTTTGCAGGGATGGATGGGACGGATGCCGATATTTTAAGGCGGGGAATGAGTGGCAAATACAGGTCTAAAAAAGAATTTGACAGGCTCGTTGAGCGATTTCATCAGGAAGCAATTGCTTTAGGCCGGCCGGAAGATATCGTTAAAGAAGTATGGCGACAGGTATCATCTTTTGCAGGTTACAGTTTCTCCAAAGCACATTCTGCAAGCTTCGCGGTAGAAAGCTACCAAAGCCTCTATTTGAAAACCTATTTTCCGCGGGAATTCATGGTCGCGGTATTAAATAATTACGGGGGATTTTATGACCGGGCGCTATATGTGCAGGAATTACAGCGTTCTGGAGGGATCGTACATCTGCCGTGCGTAAATAACAGCGATAGTATTGTCAACATTATCGGAGTGGATGTTTACCTCGGCTTTGTAGGTATCCACGGTTTAAATGAGACATTCATTGAACTGATCCCGGAGGAACGCAGGCGAAACGGGCCGTACCAAAGCCTGGAAGATTTTATCAAAAGAACCGCTATAGGTTTGGAGAACGGCATCACGCTTATCCGCGTAGGTGCGCTGCGGTTCACAGGAAAAAGTAAAAAGGAATTGTTATGGGACATACATCTTTTATTGGGAGCCAGGACAAAACCCAACAATAACGCAGAATTGTTTTGTATGGAAGTAAAAAACTATTCCTTGCCTGTGCTGGTCAATACCACTCTGGAGAACGCCTATCATGAACTGGAACTACTGGGTTTTCCATTAAGTATGACCATGTTCGATTTGTTGCAAACAGATTACCGCGGTGAAATTTGCACTAACGACCTGAGCAATCATGTCGGGCAGATCGTTCGGATGGTCGGGCAGTATGTATGCGAGAAAACCGTTCAAACCAAAAACAATCAGAAAATGTGGTTCGGCAATTTTTTGGATGTGGAGGGGAATACCTTTGACACGGTACATTTTCCTAACAATACACCAATTTACCCATTCCGTGGCGCAGGGTGCTATTTGATCCTCGGTAAGGTTGTTGCGGAGTTCGGCTTTGCCAGTCTTGAGGTACTCAAATTTGCCAAGCTGCCCATTTTGCCCAATCCTGTAATTTCTTAATCACAATAAGATGGATAGAATAAATTTAAAATGTTTAGTTTCTGGCCGGGAGGTAGAACTGCAATTAGATAAAAAAGCGATGCCAGGCGAAGTTGGGCCATGTTTTATGATTACCGAAGGAGGATGCTTTAGAGGGTATATATCATTACAAAAGAATAGCATATTTAAACATTTGGGAGTGTCCTATTTTACCGATCAGGATCTTCAAGCAATAGGCACACAATTTAAAATGCAAACTATGTTTTGATTTTAAGCCGCGCAAATAGGTTGGGTCCGGCAAATCTTATTCTATTCCAACAATAGATGACCCTCTTATGTCCAAAATTTAATTATCATAATTGTTTTTTATCTCTCTATTCCAAATCGTTAAGTATTATATCGACTCCTATACTCATCATTTTAGAATTGCGGCCCACTTGTTATTTTCCAATTTTATACGGAACTTTCAGCATCCTTGACCTAAAATTGCGATGTCCAACAGGAAAGCCTCTTTTGATTTTATACGTTTTATATTGCTATTGATCTCCATCATTGGGATCTGGTACCTGGTTAAAGATTGGCGCAGAAAAAAAGCTTTTAAACGAGCTTTGCCGGATATTATCTTTAAGGTCAGAAAAGCTAATACCCTTTTTCCTAAGTTAACCGGTTTTGAAAGGTATTTCGCCAACGCAGATGAAAAGGCATTCTTAAATAGTTACCGTGTAACTCGTGAAGCGATTGTTTCGGACTTTGATAGGATGGGTTTAGCCGACGCAGAAATTGAAGTATTAAAATTATTCTGTAATAACTTTGATTTATGCGCCGCCAAGCGGAAGGATTATAACAATGAATTTGTAAAGTTTGAACAAGCAAAATATGCCACCTTTTTTGCCGGCCTTGAAGCTTACCCTTTATCACCCGATCAAACTGAAGCAATCATCCGGGACGAGGACAACAACCTTGTGCTTGCCGGAGCAGGCACCGGAAAGACAACGACAATTTCAGGAAAAGTCGCCTACTTACTGGAAAAGAAAATTGCTACCCCCGATGAATTATTAATAATCTCTTTTACCAATAATGCTGCCCTGGAAATGCGGGAACGGTGCAGGGAATTTTGCAAGAATTTATCAGGAGCAGATAATTTAGAAGTACGCACATTTAACAGTTTTGGCTTTTTAGTTTGCCGCACTTGTTCTGATCAGGAAATACGCCTGGCCTTTGATGACAGTGATAAAGCGAAATCCTTTTTGCAGGAGAAATTTGATGAATTGTTCATCAATGATCTGTCCTTTCAGCGAAAGGCGATCAATTACCTTTCTTTCTTTAATCGGCCTCCTAAAGACGAATCGGAATTTGGGACAAGGAATGATTACCTGATTTACGAACAGGGCTTTAAAAATATTACGCTGGATGGCAAAAAGGTAAAAAGCCAACAGGAAATGGAAATTGCCAATTTCTTTTGCCTTTTTAACATCAATTATGAGTATGAACGGCATTACCCGCTCGAAGGTGAGGATCGGAACCCAACCTTTGGTGTCTATCAACCCGACTTTTATCTGGCAGACTACCAGATTTGGCATGAACATTACGGAATCGCCAGAAATGGTGATGTGGCAAAAAGTTTCACTACCAGGCCTCCATATAAGACTGCACGTGAATACTATCATGCAGGTATGGCTTGGAAGGATGGGATTCACGAGAAATACAAAACCCGATTACTAAAATCGTATGCTTACGAAGCATCCGAAGGTAACCTGATTCGTAACTTAAAAGAAAGACTGCTTGCCGAAGGAGTGGAAATGCGTGAGCGTAGCCCCGAGGATATATTGGAACTCATCAAAAAATCGGCTGATTATGAAGATTTCATAAACCTGATTCACGTATTTCTTGGTTTAATGAAATCTTGTGGCAAATTACCGGACGAATTACTGCCTAAGAAAGGCGATAAACGCTTTCGTGTATTCCTGGATGTGATCGGGCCACTTTTCCATGCTTACGATAAACATTTGAAAGGGATACCAGCGGTGGATTTTAACGATATGATTAATCATGCAGCCCGGCATTTCAGAAACGGAGCGTTCAATAAGCCCTATAAATATATCCTGGTAGATGAGTTCCAGGATATGTCTCTCGGACGTTATGAGTTACTCAAGGCTATCCGCGTACAAAATCCCGGTGTTAAACTTTATGCAGTCGGTGACGACTGGCAATCCATCTTCCGTTTTACCGGAAGTGATTTATCAATTATTACTCAGTTTGAAAAACAATTCGGGGTAACGAGCCAGACGGCTGTTTTGAAAACCTATCGCTTTAATGATCAAATACTAAATGTAAGCAGCGCATTTGTACAGAAAAATCCGTCCCAGATCTCAAAGCAATTAACGGCTCACCAGCCGACTCCGGAGGGACATATGAGTTTTGAATTCATTAAAATCACAGGGGCAGGCGGACGGGAACATTATCTACGGCACAGAACGCAGCACCTTTCAGAAATATTAGGAAAGATAAACGCCCAGAAACCCAACGCCAGTGTTTTTATGATAGGCCGGTACAAACTTAATGCCCCCAGGGACATGCGCTATCTGCAAAATCAGTATCCTAAGCTTAGCATTAAATTCTTTACCGCTCATGGCGTAAAAGGCATGACTTGTGATTACGCTATACTACTGGATCTTGATTCCGGTATACTTGGATTTCCTTCAGAAATGGCAGATGACCCTATGCTTAACTATTTACTTCAGGAAGGAGATGATTTTGAAAATGCAGAAGAACGACGAGTCTTTTACGTGGCCATAACAAGAGCGCGGTATCAGAATTACTTGATTTACAACGAGAACCAGCCGAGTAAATTTATAACGGAATTGCTTCTGGCTAATAATACGACAAATCAGGCTGCAATCAAATGCCCTGAATGCGACGGGCCAATGATTAAACGTACTGGACCTCACAGCGAATTTTATGGTTGCCTTCACTACCCGAAATGCACAGGGAAAGTTGCTTTAAGCAGCGTTGTTATTTCTTAGATGAGCATCTGGAGAAGGTAATTTTATCTATCCAAAGTCCCTCATGTCAGTTTTAGATGGTTATTTATCAACATGAGTTTCAATTCGATGCCAGTTCACCTTAATAATCGGATCTGTCATAATATTCAGTTTTAAGGTAATTTGAGTATAATATGGGTTCGTTAGAAAAATATTTTACACTGCGCAGATAGGTTGCGCAGTGCGAATTTACCTTTGGTTTATAATAATTTTAAGAATGATAATGGATATTGATATTTGGCCACCACACGAGGTTTTTTACATTGAAAGCCTCCTTTCCATAACAAGGACAGCTTTAATAAATCTTTCTCAGTTACAATACTGCCTGGATGAATTATATTACGAAAGGACTGTCAATGAAGACCAGATGCTTGACTTTGTTCAAAACATTATCAGTAATGCTGGTGCTCTATCGCGGTATTTCTGGCCATCGTCAAACAAGCCAATTCATCAGAAGCGTGCTGCAAAATTACGGGAGTCCTGCGGTATAGCTGACGATAACCCGTTGAAAGACCGTAAGGTTAGAAATTTCGTTGAACATTTCGATGAAAACCTCGATAGCTTTTTGGCAAAAATGCTTGCTGGAATGATTGTCCCATCTTATGTTGGTACCGAACCTCAAAATCAACAGGTGCCGCCAAAATTTTTCAGGGCTTACTACCTAGAGAAAGCTACATTTTGCTCTTTGGATATGGAATATGATATGTTGCCCATAGTTAAGGAAATTAATGACCTGCATAAAAGATTAGAGCAATTTAAGAATACCGGAGGCAGGCTCCCGGCAAAGAAAGAACCTGAGATGAATAATAATACTCCTAATTAAAAGGCTATGTCGAAAGTAATTGAAAAATTTGTATCTGATTTTAATGCGGAATATGATTTTACTGAAGTGAAAGTTCCGAAAGAATTTACCGGTTCACTGATCACGAAAGTTAGCTTGTCACCAACCAAAGTTTTTGAATTGATGGAGGTAATCTTCGACCATTATGACGATCCTCATGGGGATATCACCTTCCTTGATAATAAGACTAATTGGGAAAGGTATATCGTTGGCAAGCATGGTACCTACCGCGTTTATGAATTCCGTGGTTCTACTTCCATCGGTTCCAATGGTTCAACTTTTTTAATCCAGCCTTCGGAGGAATACCGTAATGAAGGCATGGAGTTGAAAAAAGCACTTGAAGCATCGTGGCCGAAATATGAGGTTGCTAAGGCGGACCACCTTAAAGAAGAGTTAGCGGAACGGCCTATGGCAAACTTTAGCAGGGCTTTTCTTTCGACAAAAATTTTATTGGAGCGGGCAACTAAAGCCGGATCGTTATTGGAATTACTGGTAATGAACGCGGCCTTACTGGATGGTACACTCAGATTAGGAATTATTCTCGCTACTCAGCTCAGAGAAAGAAACGACCATGTTAACCAGGATCTCATTTTTCAGGGCGGCAAAAAACATATCAGCGAGCGGGAAATTTACCGGATGGCTAAAGATGAAGGAATTTTAACGGAGGATGATTCTACAGAAATTAACGCCTTGTATGATTTCAGGAATATGGCTATACATAGGTTTTTTATTTCCGGGATTGAATACAATGAAATCAATCCGGTTTTAAAACGCTATGAAGCTGTTCTTGACAAAATTCGCGTTCCCATTCATGCCATGGAAGAACGGCAGGTAAAGGAAGGCATTGGTATGACTAAAAAAGAACATTTGGAATTGGATGATGAAACGGTTAAACAGATATATCGTGAACAATATCTGAAAATTGACTCTAAAAAGCCGGTTGCTGTTGTACCCATCAGAAAATTTCTGTTCGACAAGGGCGAGTAATACTGATCAGGGTATATTGTCTTGGCTGTTTCTTTTACTTTTAAGGTACATCCAAAGCAAAAGCATGGCATTGATAAGTACGATAACACTGATCAGTACGGCTTTTACGGGCTCTTCTTTTAATTGCGCTGCGTATCCAATTGCGGCTGTCCAAAATGGTATTGATGTGGTAAATATTTTATCAGGTTTCATACCCTTATATTATGTTATCGGTCCTTTTTAAATTCAGTTAAGTCAAAACGAAAGGCCTATAAATCTTCGTCCTGTTCGCCGATGCTGCAATGATAAAATAGAATAGGCACTCCGTAAACGACAAGTAGCGCAGTGACTAAATGGGTGTAGAATTTTGTTGTACTTTTAGTAAAATATCATACGCTAATCGTTCTTCCATTTTTAACTTTTTGCTTCATCCAATGATAGGAATGAATAACATGGTAATAAAGGACAGGGTATTGCAGTTGACTGCTGTCTTAACAATTTTGATTTATTATTAGTAAAATAAGAAATATGCTAAAGGCTTACCGTAGTTTAAAAGATATTGAGAAGGATTTTTTTAACGATGAACGCTGCCTGGATTACATTAAATCCGTCAAATGGAAAAACGGTGTTGTATCTCCCTTTGATCCCTCGGCTCCTGTTACCCGTGTGGATGACCGATGGTATTTATGTAAATCAACCCAAAAGCGGTTTACAGTTACCACGCAAACGATATTTTCAGGTACAAAATCGGCTTTACAGGACTGGTTTAAGGTTATTTGGCTAATGACCGCTAACCCGGATATGTCTTCATCTGAAATAGCCCGAAGGGCAAGGCTCAATCAAAAAACGGTTTGGAATTTTAAGAGGAAGATTGAAATGGCTCAGAATGCTCAAAAGACACAAATTGATTAATTTATGCAAGTATTTGAAATTCAATCAGAAGGGTATTTAAAAATCGGGGTATTTCGCCTTCCTGTCTTTTTATTGAAAAACGGACGTCGCGCGGTGAGCCAAAGTGCAGTTTATGAGTTTTTAACGGGGAAGCCTGGAAGAGCCGGTGTGCGCCATTCTCTTAAACTTTCTAACCTTGCAAAACATATCCCGACCTCCATGCTGATTGCAGATGAATTTGCCGGCAAATTAGAAGATAAAGAAATCAGGCTGTTCTTTGCTGATGAGTTGGTATTACTAAGTAAAGCGGTCATGCTGGCCAGCTTTAATAAGCATCTTAGCCAAACCTGGCAGGCAGCACTTCCTAAAGCACAACAAATATTAATGGCATTTGCACAGGATGGGGTTAATTCGGTAATTGACCATGCCATTAAAAATAGCCCCGTAGTATCCGCCGCAGATTTTAAATCACAATTGTCGAAAATTCTTGATTTTAAATATTTTTAATAAACCTAAGCCCTGATTATGCAAACTAAGTCTATTCAATTAAAAACTGCGCGGCTACGGAACAATGCCATAACCAACCAAATCTATTCGCTGCTTGGTGATGGACTTTTTGATCTTAAATCCTGGGATGATCTTATATTTCATTCACTTAAGTTGATTTCACCAATTAACCGATGGATAAAGAATACGCCTGAATCCCTAGAAAAAGGTTGTGACATGGTTAATACAAAACTTGGCTTAAACCTGGAAGCGACCATTTATAAAATAACCGAAAAAGGCCAGGAAAAAATAAACAGGCCAAAACTTGATCCCGTAAGAAAGTATCGGCAAATGGTTCTTCAGCTCGACCAGTTGCCTTATGTAACTTTTTCTCTATTGAATAGTCATGTTAAGGAAGACCTTCTGGATATTAATGCGCTCATTGACCGATATGAGCAAAAACCTGTGATTAGTGCTTTTTTGAAAAAAGGCGAGGTATCCCGCAAGCATGAGGAAAGGATGCTGGTTGACTTTTATGAGCGCTGCACAGAGGAACGTGTCGTGATTTTGAAATACTACCTGGAGGGTATTAAAAAAAGGGCTTTGGATAAGGCATGGCATAAATTCCCATTAATGCCACCTGACTTTTTAAGCTTTCTACTGGACTACCCTTATTATTACGCCAGGCCTTATGGCCGGGAGTATTTTGATATCGATCAGATTGACCTCGTTAGCCACCGTCTGGGGACTTTTCCGATCCAGCCTGACCGAAAGCTTGAAATGTTATATAAAAATAACAAGGCAGGATTTTATCGCTTGTATTTTAAGCGCATTCCAGTGGAACAGCACTTTCAAAGTTTTATGTGGCACCTCGCTTATTTGCCACTTAAAAATGATAGAACATTAATTTTTAAAGAACTCAGGCTTTTATTTAACGCACGTCGCTGGGTGGGCTTCTATGCTTTAGCGCTACCTCAGATTGAAGGCTTATTTTCAGAAATGTGTACGGTTATTCGGCCTGACAGTAATTTGAGTCAGCATTCCCTAACATCTAAGGTTGAAATTGTCCGCCCGTTTTATTCCTTGAGCAGAAGTTACTTCGATTATTACCAGTATGTCATCCCCATTATGCGGAATAAGTTTGCGCATACCGGATATGATGATGACTTTAAATTAAAATCGTTTGATCTGCTAAGCGATTTACATTACCTCTTAACAGTCTTTTATGAACTGGATAACGCGATGGTTAAAGTAAAAAAACTCCATACCAATCGCGACTTCAGGAATTTTATCAATATCGTAGACTTTGCTGCTTATTTTGAATTGTTGGATCAACTTATGCCAAGTCAAAGAAATGATATTAAAGTTGAAATAAGCGATTTTGAACAGGTTTTTCTACTCAAGGAATGCAGCATAGAATACATCATCGACGATTTTAACCAGAATTTACTGGAGAAAATAGATGAATTTTTGACCGAGTTGGAGGGCAATTTAGCATATTATAAATATGATGCAAATCTATATACCCTAAAGCCAAATGAGATAACGGGAGCACTTAAAGATGAAAATCTTAAGAATAGGATAGCTATTTTTTGGGGTTCTAAATCAAATGAAATATCACAATTGCATGCCGCTCGGAACTTTCTAAAAGGTTATTCCAAACATTTGAAAAGTTTAGCCGGTGCACAAAAAACAATTTTGAAAAAACTGTCTGATGCCTTTATGAACAGCCTTGCTCAAATTACTGAGCTGGATAAATTGTTAAAGGTACTGGGTCAGGAATAATGGCATCCCTTTCGGGTGGGCTTTACGCTGTATCTTCTACGAAGGATGCCGCTGCAATCCCTGATCTGATGTTATAATAGCGCCATATAATATTTACTGAATTAAAACAAGTTACACATGAAAGACGAAGAATGGGAAGAATATAAATCACAGGCAGAATTTATTAACCTCAATGATACCGAAAAGGTATTAGAGTTTTTAACTGGCGGTGTGGAAAGTGAAATCCATTCTGGATATCCAACGATTCATACTTTAAAATGTAATATCAAAGATGATGGCGAGGAACTTGTTTATAATAGCAATGGCTTGCTTATGCCGGAAGGTGCGCCGGCACCGGCTACATACCAAAAAGATGGCTATGGTTTAGGCAAAAAGTTCTATTTAAAAATAAACGATCTCCCGTTCCTCGTACCCGAAGGCCTTTCTACGGTAAGCTTTAATTTTGGAACGGATACTATTGAAGGAAAGTTTGACAAGTTGCAAGCTGTTGTCGAAGAAGCACCTTGTTATTTACGCTCTATTCATGCTATGGTACCGTCACATACTGCTCATGCAGCAGGATTTTTTAAAACCCATCCATTTAGAGCAAAATCAAGTTACAGGGGTGCCGGCATGTTAAAGTTTAAGGTCAACGATGTTCCCTATAAACTTTTTGATTATGAATTGAACGGAACCCGATATTTTATTTTTGATGCAGAAAGCAAGCTATTAAAAAAGGAATTTGATCGCGTAATTTCAAATTTGATCATCGCCTATGCTTTTATTACAGGTTTTTATATACGTGGCAGGACCTTTACTTTTTATTCTCTTAAATCGGATTTCACAAATATTAACTGCTTTGATTATGTAAAACCGGATGCAGGAACAAAAGTGGGCATTACAGTTTTGGCCCCCCGGCATATCAAAGATTATAAGCCGAATTTTGCTGATGACCCTTATTTAGAGCCTGAAATACTAAGTAACCTAGTGGAACGCGCGATGAATAATGTCGGAATATCCAGGGCTTTAGAAATATTGGCGGAAAGCCTTGATTATCCAGAATCGGTCAGAGGTGCAGTTTACTCCGTAGTTTTAGAAACTTTGAAAGATCAAATTCTTACTAAGGAAAGTGAAAAATTTAATCCTATTAAGGATAAAGCTACGACGCAATTAATCAGGGAAGCTTTCAATAAAATAATTAATGAATTACCGGACGATGCCTTTAATGATAAAGCGTCAATTCTGAAGAAAATTACGCAGATAAACCAGGTGGGTAATCTCGATGGTTTCTACAAGATCTTCGAAGACCGGCGTATCATATTAAACGAACATGACCGGGAGACGATCAAGCACAGGAATAATTTCCTGCATGGCCGGCTTCCGGAGGATAGTTTAAAAATCCAGAGAAAAGAATACCTGCCAGGCGTGATTTTAAAAATGCATTTCCTTTTATCTGTGTTGATACTGGCAGATGCCGGATACGATGGCTATTATTTTAATAATTACAGGTTCAGGCTTAAAGACGATTCTACTGAACCATTATACCGTAAAATGAATGAATAAATCAGGTGTTCTTACATCCACGCATTATATGTATTTTCTAAAGGCATCCTATTCAACTCTCACAATATGAAATACTTTACCGACCCGAACGGACTTTTTATCATACAAATCCCAACTGACTGGCAATATATGTTTAAGCCTCTCTTTATCACTCCGCTTATTTTGGGATTAAAGAGTTGTATTTTTAAGTTTTATTAATCCGTGGCCGATGAGCATGTATAGTTTACTTGAAAACGCTATTTATAAAATTGACGCTGGCCCATTCCAAAAAATGGTAGAGTACTATTTGCTCCGAAATTTTAAAGGCGAGCTGGCTATGCCGGGCGGCATGGAAGATAAGGATAAGACGCGCACAGGACGGCCTGATATCTACATGTTGCTGGAAAATAAGCGCTATTTGCTTTGTGAAGTGACGACGCGCGATGACCAGGGTGGTCAATATGAGGGGAAGCTGAAGCAGGATTTACAGGATTGTTTGGATTTTGAAAAGCTGCGGTTGGAGAATGGAGAGGTAGAAAGAATTGTACTGGCGACCAACGGCTCACCAGATATTACCTTGCGTAAAGAACTGGAAGACATTATAAAGCCACATGGTGTTACCTTACAGGTGCTTATGTTCAAAAGGTTGGTCGAGTTCTTTTTCCACGAAGGAAGAGTTTGGGCAAGGGATAATTTAAGTATCCCATTTCCCACCGGGCAAATACTTAATAAAACCGATTTTTTGCGACTGTATGGGAAGAAACAGATCGCCGCTCCACTGGACAATCCCCTGCATGGCCGTGAAACAGAGCTGGAACATTTGTTCGGAGCAATTGAAAACCATGAGATAGTCGTTTTATCTGGAAAGCCCGGTGTCGGCAAATCAAGACTGGCCCTTTCGTCCATCGACGCTTACACCATGAAGTACCCGGAATACAAAGCGCTTTTCGTAGTGACCACGGGTGAATCGATCTCGGAAGACCTTGCTTCATTTATTGAACCAGGCAAACGTTATATTGTGCTGATTGACGACGCAAACCGGCAGTTGGAATCGCTGCGTCCGGCACTAGCGAAGGCCATGAACGATAATATCCACGTCAAATACTTGCTGACAGTAAGAGATTACGCAAAGCAAGATTTAAGGCCCTTTTTACGTGATCGGGATACAGAGACACTAACCTTAAACAAGCTGGAGGACGATGTCATTCACCGGATTCTGTATCAGGCGCCGTTCGGGATGACGGATAATACCGTGCGAAACCGGATAGTTCAGGTTGCCAAAGGCAACGCCCGTCTTGCGATCATGGCAACGGACGCCTATGTGAATGCGCAGGACATCAGTATATTAGACGATACTTCGAAAATTTATGAAGAGTATTTTAAAAGTGTGATAGAAGATAAGGATATTTTAAATGATCGGCAAACAATTCTTGTACTCGGAATGCTGTCGTTTTTTCAGAGTTTTGATAGTGAAAAACCAGAAACTGATCTCATTTTGGCCGACTTCGGCCTTACTGCCGCGGACTACAACCGGATTGTACATACCCTGAATGAGCTGGAACTCATTGAGCACCGTTTCGGCAATATTGCGAAAATTGCCGATCAGGTAATGGGTACTTACTTTTTTTATTTATGCTTCATCCAAAAGAAATATTATGCCGCGGACAAATTGCTGCAAACCTATTTTAACGGCTACGATTGGCGGGTAAAAGACACATTTATACCGGCCATCTTGGCGTTTGGTAAACAGAAAGTGATCGGTTCGCCGCCCCGCTTGCTGATGAACTTTTTAAAGTGGGCTAAAGGCAACCAGGAACTGGAGAACAAGTTCCTCGACATGTTTGCGCTTTATCTTCCGGAGCATCTTTTCGCCCACATCTATGAGACCCTGGAGCATACGCCTGAGTCGACGGACGAATATCAGTTTGACAACCATTATAAAAATTCGCAGCCAATGATCTATGAACAGCCATTGCGCCAGCTTGAATTATTCTATGAAGGCAACAACAAACATTTCATTACTGCGCTTGATCTCGCCATTGCCTATATTGATAAGCACAGGGCTTTGCTGGAAGTGTTACTGCATGAGTTACGCAATCACCTGAATTTAGGAGATGACGAGGTTCGCACAAAATTTCAGAAAATCATCGGTTTGTATGATCACCTGTTACCTAAAATTCCGGCAAGCTTTCCGCATAAAGTTTTGTTTTATTATGGTATGCAAAGGGTATTATTGACCGATTCATTCCCCATCGTCGTTTATGAGAGGCGGCAGGGTAAATTCGAGTTCCGGCCGGCATTTTCTGAACTTCGCAGCCGGTTTCTCAACGTTTTACAACAAAATTTTGTAACCGACCGCGAACTGATCTTTGGCTTGCTCATGGACTACATAGAACCCATGGAACGGAAATACCTGAAGTATCTCGAATTAGACCAGCCGCAGATCATCGGCCTGATCCAAAAATGCTTAAGCCCGGCGCGCTTGGATGACACCTATTTCGTACAGGAATATATCAATGTTTTGTTGGATAGGGGTATTCCGCTCTTACCGGCGTTAAAGGCTCTACAAAAAAAATTTGTTAACAGGGATTATGCTGTCATCCGTGATCTTGCTGCGGACAGAAACTTGGAAAGAAAACAGTTTCGGGATTACGACGACTTTAGTACGGTTGGCGAGCGCCGGATCAATTATGTAAAAAAACATGTGCAGCTCCGTTCGCAGAAAAACGTGGAACGGGTACTTACATCAATAAAACGTTTTAAAGAATTTAAGTATTGGCATAAAAAGCATGTTGAACAGGGCTTCGCCTGGGCTTTGGAGGGTGCGTTTGATCACGATATTTCATTGGGTTTTGAACTGCTGGAGGCGTACTTACGCCAAGGTAACATGGTCAGGTTTAATCCCGTGCGGCTCTTCAACACCATTTTCAATGCAGATGTTGAACATGCAGCCAGGCTTTATGATATCATTACAGGCCACGTTTACTTGGAAAAGGAAACCTGGCTGGATAATTTTTATGAATTTCACCCACTTTCAGCAGTTACTACAGACATCATTGAAAAAATGATAGGGCATTTCCAAGCCAGGGAAAAAGGCTACGACCTGCACCTGACTTGGTTTGAAAAGTACGAAAATATACAGGCGGGAACAGTTTGCCGCATTGCAGAAATCCTTTATGGTAAACACCAAAAAGATAAAGAGTTTATGTACAAGCTGGAGTATAACTTTTTCAGCGAATACCCTTTCCTTGCTGAAAATAAGCTGGAATTCGCCAAAAAATTATACCTCGATCAAGAGGATGTAAACCCATCATTTGACCCTTACGCGAGCGGTTTGTTTTTTATCATGAAGTACGATAGCAACTTTTTCACGGACTATATTGACCTCCGGGTAGAGAAATATAAAAAATATTTCACGGCTCCCCGGAATATGTTGAACAAAGTATGGGAATTTGAGGAAGCACCGGTATTGACGTATGACGCGCTCTTAAAAATCAGCCACGTTTCCCTGAGCAGCATCGGCATGGAGGATTTCGGCGGCGTATTATTTATGCAGTTGAAACCGGAAGCACAATCAATAGCTATGCCGGTGTTGGAAAAACTGCTGACCGAGTTTCCGAAAGATCGGAAAATGGTCGATCTGGTGATGAGTATCGGAAGGCGGTACCTGCCGAAAGATTTATATGCGATGCTTATTCAAGTGTGGCTAACGGTAAATAATTCACTGGAGGATTTTGAACGTATTGACTGGACGAACCATCATTTCGACTATGCGAACGGTCTGCCGGGAAATCAAAAGAAAAGAAATTATGAATGGGTGGTAAATGCAATAGAAGCTATGCCGGAGAACTACAAGTATTCCAGGCATAAATTGAGTTTGCAGGCCTGGATCGAACGCGAAGAACGCAGCGTTGCMGAAGAAGTTAAAATGATGTACCGGGGGTTGTGGTAGAGGAATATCACCTATTTGCGGACAAAGGGCCGGTGTTGTTCATAAAGGGCCTTTCGTTCATCTACCTTTGAAAAAAGCAATTGGTACAGTTCTTCAAACTCCTGCATCTTTCTTGACTCCGTATTTTCAGGAAAAAAAGCGATTCGATGTCGCTCCAAAAATACTTGAATTCCTGTGGTGATAGTATAATCCATGAAAATGCTATGTTCTGGAAGATCAAACCGTGCGCGTTTCATTAATCCTTTCAAGCGCTCGTCAGTATCAGGATGCCGAAAGCCTCCGCGCAAATCATCATCCGTCCTTAGAAAAAACATCGACAATAGTGCGATTGCTCCGCCAAGTAAATTCATGTAACGAGCTGGCTCTTTCGGAAAAGCATTCAATAGACTGTCAATTGCGTAATCGTCCGCCTGTCGCTCCATATTTAGGAAACGTCTTCGGTCATCTGCACTGTTAATGCCGTTTTTATATCGTTGCAACAGATCTCCTGAATCGTTATGTAATATGAGATGTGCAACTTCATGGTACATGATATAACGAGTCGCAAAGAGAAACAATGCATCGGTTTCCTCGCACCATTGATTTTTACTTCCAGGGATCGGTAGGCCTTGTGGCCAATCTTCGTGCGCTGTGCTAAGACCAATTGCCCAATCAAACAACTGATTGATCACCGGCGCTTCCGATGACCGGCTTAGACTTATAATATCATGATCTATAGACTGTTCAAACGCCATTCTGTTAAAGGCATTAAAACAGTAGCAGATCGCCCATAAATAGGCAAGAAAATTTTCCTGCAAAACTATTTCACGAGTCGCCAGATCTGCATAAGGTGTTTTGATGGGTTCATTCAGGACATCAATTTTTATTCCCGGATTCAATGCGCCGCTTTTGATCGCGTCATTTAGCCTCATACCCATTTCGCCCTGTGCGAAATGATTGGTAATTTGGTCATAAAGAATGGCGATTGGAGAATTCACTTTTAAATATACAAAAAATAAAAGATCACTTTTTCGGTTGATGACAGCAGACCTTGTAGCAAGATTTTTTGTAAATTCGTCTAAATGAGTATCCCGATCAACCATCATTATGTTAGCGAATGCCTGATCAGAAACTTTTATAATAACGCAGAAGGCAAGATATATCTTTACGATAAGCAACAACATCGACACTTCTTTAATTCCGGTACAAAACGAATATTTTCACAACTCCATGATAACACAACAGTCGTCGATGGTAAACTGAGTTTTCATATCGAAGCCGAATTAAATTCCCATTTTGAAAAGGATTTCCCTCATCATTACGGACAACTTTGTAAGTTCGCTCAAGGCGAATATCATTTAAATATTCACCAAGATGTCGCCTATATAGCGAAAATGGGTATGATTGGCGACATGCGTAATACCCATACAAAGGCGGGAATGGACAAAGCTATCTTTGAAACGTTCGAAAAAATATTTGACCACGCAACCCCTGAACTTAGCGCACAATGGGAGGCTGCAAAAAAGGATCGTATAGGCTTTAAAATGCGCACAAACTCAAGCTATCTTGAAATCGCCGAACAAATGTTCGAAAGAATGGGTAACTGGAATTTCTGCCTTATCGCTTCACCACCCGAACATTATTTTTTGCTATCAGATTGCACTGGTTATATTATCAAAGGTCGCATAAACGAATATTTCAATCCCGATGCATTAGACACAGTTGAGATTGGTATTCCACTGAATGGTCATTTATTTTTGGTGATTAACGCCGAGAGATTTAGAAAATACGAAAATCGTTTTATTACGGCAGATTATTCAACTTGCGAACGCATTAACAGCAATTTATTCAGATTCTCAAAAAAATGGATAGCTTGTGAAAACGAAAGCTTTCTTAAAGTCTTTATCACCAATTTAAACGACACAAAATGAATATTTATGATAATAAGAATAGTTAATTAAATAAATGCGTACACAAATAGAGGAAAAAACGGTAGTCCTATTTGGCGCCGGTGCCGTACTTGACTGGGGTGGGCCCCTTACACTGTGTTGGCGAGATGCATATACCAAGATTCCCGAACATAATACAGGTGATATCTATAATCGGCCTTGCTGTCTAACCCATTTGTTGCTTGTAATCGGTTTCAAAACTAAAACAGGAGAAAGGATCACACAAAAGATATTCGACCGACTAAAAGAGAAAGATGCTACAGCATACGTAAATTTCGAGACTATTCTGAATGTAATCGAGGACTTATATGCATATTGGTCGGCGCGAACTTCGAAAGAGAAAACAAATATTTATGCTTTGGTCGATTTGGACAAAACTCTGGCAGACCTGCATGATTTCGAGGTAACACCTCATCAACTGTCTCATTTATATAAGTTAACTGTTCCTGATTTTATTTTGCATGATAATGAAATGATATCAATCGAGATTGATCCCCATGTCAAATACTATGAACTATTACTTAACGAATTATTGTCAGGTATCATCGGCCATGTATCAAAATACGCATATGCGACACCTACGCATAAAGTTTTTGAAGCAGATGTCAACATAGCAAACAATGTCAATTTTAAGCATTGGATAAAATCTTTCACTGGTGAGGGAAAGGTAGTGAGGATGTACACGCTTAATTATGATGATATTTTTAGACAAATGCTGCAGCAAGAAGGATTTGAAGTCTTTGACGGTTTTGATGAAATTTCTGCCCCAAGTCCGTATTATGCAGAGACTGACCTAAAAAGAATTGTTACAGATTTAACCGTTGCTTGTCATTATAATTTACATGGTTCTGAGTTTTGGAAAGTTGAAGAATTGAACACGAGCCAATTGCCAGGATATCGCTACTTGAAATGCTTACCGGGAGTAATCAATAACTCCGCCGCCTCAATTGAAATAGAGAAAGGAAAACGACTATTATTGACCAACATCATATCGGGTTATCAAAAAGTTCAAAAAACTGCTATTTCACCATTTCGACAATTTTTTTCCGCGCTTGACAGAGATTGCCTTGAGGCTCAAGAATTATACCTTGTAGGTTATTCTTATGGAGATGAGCATGTTAATGATATCATTCGTAATGCTCGCCGTAATAATCCAGATTTGCGAATCACGCTAATCAATCCTGGTTTTGATGATCTTAAGTTTGCTCTGGACTTTCTATCGAATTGGGGAGAACTTGGGCCAGGGCTATATGAGAAGATGGCGGACAATGTGGATTTCTCCAAATTATTTAAGGTTTTGGCTATAAAGGATAAGTTTTCGGATTTTCTGGTTTCATTCGCTAATCGTACCATAGATCAATATTGGTAAAATGTCAAACAACTCTAAAATACAATTAACAAGTAACAAATATGTAACAACGACTTCTTGACTAAATCACAAAATAGTCTTAAATTAGCCTTTGTAGATCGTAGGACACGATTTTCCACTCACGTTACTAATAGCGAATAAAATACTCATAATCTTTTGGTCCCTGGTTCGAGCCCAGGTGGGCGCACAAAATGCGATTTTTCGCAGTGTAAAAACCCTCTAAATCGCTGATTTAGAGGGTTTTTTGTTTTATTCTGATACTTTTCAGCCCTCAAGAATTTGTTTTTAATTTTAGGCGCATTATGGATTAACGAACTGCTAAACAGTTAATTAAGTCTTGAAATACAGATCAAAAAAGACTTAAAAAGACTGCATGCAAATCTTTCCTGCCCCTTTTTGCGGCCTGAAAACTGAGGGTTTCAGGATGTAATTAATCATTAATTCAATAAAAACTGTAAAAGGATGAAGACATTGCAGTCATTTGATGTGCATTTCACCATCAAAAAAAGGCAAAAGGCGGTATCACGAATGTATGCCTTGCCGTGGCTGTTAACAGGCATAAGATACTTTTTGGCTTAAAGCATTATGTAAAGGTCAACAACTAAACAAGGGTAGCCAAGTTCTGAAGATCAAAGTTTCGGAGCCGAGGGAAACTAACGCATACCTGGAGCAGGTTAAATTTATCAGCACTATCCACTACCAGCAATTACAGATTGCCGGTAAGAAGATACCTAAAAAGCACAGGTTACTGTGCGAAGGCGAGATTTCGCGCCATATATTTTTTATCTGTAAAGGTTTCGCCAGGGCTTTCTACCTGGATGCTGACGGCCGGGAGCATACCACGTGGTTTATGGGACCCGGGGACCTAATGATCTCGGTTCGCAGCTTTTATACCCAGCAACCGGCAGCAGAAAATATCGAATTACTCGAATCCTCAGTTTTACTGTCCATGACCTGGGGCCAGCTACAGACCATTTACACTGAGTTTCCGGAATATAATTATCACGGCCGGCTATTAACCGAAAAGTATTACATCCTATCGGAGGAACGGGGCATCCTGCTCCGCACCAGGAGGCCCGCGGACCGGTACAGCCTGCTGTTGAAACAACTTCCGAAAATCACCCGGCAGGCCTCGCTCGGTCAAATCGCGTCCTTCCTGGAAATCACGCAGGAGACACTCAGCCGGGTTCGTTCAGGAAAGAGAAATTGACCAGGATCAAAACCTGAAAGCATAAACCCGCAGCTTCCGGCTGCACCATTTCGATCGCGAATCGTTTGGCAAAATTGTGATCGGAATGGCTTAGTTCAGGTTGCGAAACTCAACAGGTGTTCTACCTGTCTTTTGTTTAAATAGCTTATTAAAATATTGGGGGTATTCAAAGCCCAGCAAGTAAGCTATTTCACCAACTGATTTATCAGTGCTGACCAGGATGTTTTTGGCTTCTTCGATTAAATAATAGTGGATATGGTCTTGCGCATTCTTCCCCGTTTCTTTTTTAAGTAGATCGCTCAGATAACCCGGCGATAAATTGACTTTATCTGCCAGGTTTTTTACACTTGGTAAGCCTTGCTCTTTAAGTTCGGCCTTGCTAAAATAATCGCGTAGTATTTTTTCCACTTGCATAACGACCGAACTATTCACACCTTTTCTTGTAATAAATTGTCGCCCGTAGAAGCGTGCGCAATAATTTAAAAGCAGCTCGATATGGGAAACAATGACGGACTGGCTATGCGTATCTATATTCTCGTGTAATTCATTGTCCAGTTTCTGCACGCAATCATAAAAGATGTATTTCTCTTTTTCGGACATGTGAAGCGCCTCCCACACTTCATAAGAGAAAAAGCTATAGTCTTTCATTTTATCATGAAGACCGGTTCCTCTGATCAGGTCGGGATGAAAAAACACGCCCCAGCCTTCCTTTTCGGTGTATGCACCAGTGTCGGCTTCCAGATCCAATACCTGGTTCGGTGCCATACACATCAGGCTGCCGTTATTGAAATCAACAACCTTACGCCCGTATTTTACATTATTGCCATCATACCGCTTAAACAATAAGCAGTAGTAATCGCCGGAAATCCTGGTATCTTCTGCCACCTGCTCATCAACATTGCTAAAGTCGATCACAGCAACAAGTGGATGTTTAAGCGTCTGATCTAAGTTAAAGAACTTATAAACGTCGGTTATCCCGGAAAAATGAAGCGATATGCTCATGGCGTATTGACTATTAGCTTTAAAGTTAAGTGATTTTTGGCAATAACACAGGGCCGCAGCATTGCAGCAACCCTGTGTGCCTTATACTAATCAAGTTTAAACAAGCCTTTGATTCCCTGCAAGAAAGTTTGATCGTCAGCTTCCTTGCGTTGGGCAACGATTTCTTTTGCATCTTCTCCTGCTGTGTATCGCAGCTTATTGGTGCCATCTGTTGCTGCTTCGTAAATAACTTCGGCAACTACGCGGGCAGGAGAAGCGTTCTCAAAGAAGGCAGGCATTCCTTCGTTTACTTTCTCCACAATACCTTTGTATTCAGTCAACGATTCATCGTTACTGAAGTCAAGCGAACGGCCGACAAAATCTGTAGCGATGGCGCCAGGTTCAACGATCTTAATTTTCGCACCGAATTGTTCCAGTTCATAGCTCATAGCCTCTGATATCCCTTCTACGGCAAATTTGGTACCATGATATAAGGCACCCAGGGGGAAAGCCATCTTGCCGCCGATAGACGATATATTGACGATTACGCCGCTTCTATTGCTGCGAAAGTGAGGCAATATCGAACGGGTTACATCCAAAAGCCCTATCACATTGGTATTAAACTGGCGGGTAATATTTTCCCTTGAAAATGCTTCCAACGGTCCGAATGCGCCATACCCTGCGTTATTGACAATGACGTCAATCTTTCCGAATTGTTTAATACCTTCAGTTATTGCAAGTTCAATACTATCAAGATCAAGAACGTCCAGCCTGGTCAGCACCACATTATCCAGGTCTTTAAGTTCTGATTCACCTTCGGGATTTCTCATGGTAGCTATCACATTCCAACCTTTTTCCTGAAACAATATAGCTGTGGCTTTACCTATACCGCTGCTTGCACCGGTAATTAAAATTGTGTTTTTCATGTTGTAATTATTTGATGAGGTAAAGGTCAGCGTAAATTGATAGCGGCAGATAACACAAATTGCGGTAAGTTGTATACTTATTACGGTTCGCTAAACCAGGTAAAGAAGTATTCATTTCGGTTACAACTCTCCTTGATTCGGTTACAGCTGCATAAAATCAAACGCAGACATTTGTTTCATAACAGTTAATCAAAATCTTATGGAAGATCAAATAACATCTGCGAACAAACCGGTTGCCTTAGTGACCGGCGCCAACCAGGGTGTGGGTAACGAAATTGCCAAAGCGCTTGCCGCTAACGGTTATGCAGTGTATGTAGGCTCGCGTAAACTCGAAAACGGGGAGAAAGCAGCCGCTGCGATCGGGCAAAATGCAAAGGCCATACAGCTGGATGTTACGCAACAACAAAGCATCAATGCAGCAATAGCGCGCATTGAAAACGAACACGGCCACCTCGACCTGCTGGTGAATAACGCAGGTATATCACATGGCGGAACATCTCCTAAAAACCCGGAAGAACTTATGAGCACCGGGCGTGCCGTTAATGTATCGCTGGACGAAGTGCACACCGTATGGGAAACCAATGTTTTCGGCGTTATAGCCGTAACACAGGCTGCTTTACCTTTGCTGCGTAAATCGTCGGCTGCACGCATAGTCAATGTATCAAGCGGGCTGGGTTCACTCACCTGGATAGCTGACCCGGCTTGCTGGGCAAGAGAACATTTCGGTATTGTTTATGCTGCCTCTAAAACTGCACTTAACGCGGTTACACTTGCCTTTGCCCTGGAGCTTGAAAAGGAGAATATCAAAGTGAACGCTACCAGTCCGGGCTATACAGCTACTGCACTGAATAATTTCCAGGGAACCGACAGCCTGGAAGTCGGGTCGCGTGAGCCGGTTAGGGTAGCCCTGGAAACAGACGGCCCCACTGGCGGCTTTACCGGCCCCGACGGTCCACTGCCCTGGTAATTCCGCTTATTCGGCACCAAAGTATTCTTATTTACAAATCAATTATGACCGGAAGCTGAAACAGCATCCGGTCATAATTATTATCTTTCAACATGAAAAACGACATGCCAAAACTTGTTAAACTCGGATCGATAACGGAAATACACCGTTTGCTCGGTATCCCGGGGCCTGCTCATCCGCTGATCAGTTTACTGGATACCAGGGATGAACGGATCAACCTAAGCCGCCTGCCGGTTAGCTACGTAACAACGCTTTACAAGATCTCCTTTATAAATAAATTAGGCGGTAAATTCAGATATGGCCAGGGCTTTTATGATTTTGACGAAGGAGGTATGGTTTTTACAGCACCGAATCAGATTGTAGGAAGCACAGCGATTTACAAGGGAAACGAGGGCTATTCTTTGATCTTTCATCAGGATTTCCTCCATGGTTATCCGCTCGCGGCTAAGATCAAACAATATGGATTTTTTTCCTACGCTTCAAACGAGGCCCTGCACCTTTCTGAGCAGGAAAGGTGTACCGTTTCCTCTGTTTTTACCATTATCCAGGAAGAATTGAGCAATCGGATAGACGATTTTAGCCACGAAGTAGTTATCGCACAGATAGAATTGCTATTGAGTTACGCCAGGCGCTTTTACAAACGACAATTTCTGACCCGGCAGGCAGCCAGCAGTGATCTGCTACAGCGACTGGAAGAATTGCTCGACGCTTATTTCAAGGAAGATAAGCCAGCCAATCGGGGTTTGCCTACTGTACAATACCTGGCAGAGCAGTTAAACTATACACCCAACTATTTAAGTGATATGCTGCGTTCGCTCACCGGACTGAACGTACAGCAGCATATCCATGAAAAGTTGATCGGGCGATCTAAAGAATTGCTCTCTACTACTACCCTTACCATTAGTGAAATAGCCTATCAATTAGGTTTTGAGCATTCCCAATCCTTCAGCAGACTTTTTAAAACCAAGACCAGGCTTTCGCCGGTACAGTTCAGGCAAACTTTTAATTAATTTTTTAGATGAGTGAATCAATGGTAGTGAATATTCGGCAACGGGCACGACACTTTTTGTTTCTTCCAGTAATAAGGCCGCTGGCTATTTTGATTTCCAACCAAACGACGCTCATTAAAACGCTATCTCAAGTTTATCGGCAATAAATTTGCAAACTGTTTTTGATGGTACCGCAATACTAACTGCCCTGCTGTATCGCCCTATATTAACACCATAAAAACGACCATAGTTATCAAATACCGGTCCACCGCACCTTTGGGGAGTTAGCCTTGAATCATGTGCAAATACTTCTTTAAAACCATCCCTCCTGCCGCTTTTGCCACCTGTAAACAATTCTGCCGGGTGGTCAAAATGTATCGCGGGGACAGTGCCAAGCGCCAAAGTTTTAGTGAACAAAGCGCCTGCTCTTTTTACCTTTAACGTTAAGGTATCTCCCGGCCAGTGATTTTGCATCTCAACTTTAAAATCACCTGCGGTAGGTATGGCTAAACCGTTTATTTCGGTTACCTCGTCTTTTGCAAGCAAACCATTTTGGGCCGCGGGCGAAAGTGGCTTTATCCATAAAGCAGATGCAGCCGCGTTGTTATCACCCACAAATACACCAAGATAACCTGCATTTACTACCTTTGGCAACAAAAACAGCTTGCTTCCCAAAACTCCGGTAATGTCTGCAGTGTCGGGCTGCGGCGAGCGCAAAAAGGTGCCAGGCGCTAAATCAGACGATGTATCTTTTCGTATTGCCTGATAGCTTATTCCTCCCTTAATATCAGCGGCAAGCGCTAAAAGTACAAGGTCGTTTTCTTTATCACGGGAAATAACCGTAGCGCCAACCATTTTTTTGCCTATCATCACCATCGGTGCATCAGCTACTATGGAACTTTTACTTACAATGATGGTATGGCTTTTAATTTTTTTCAAATGCAATCCATCAACAGAAAAAAGCGCACCTAAAGCCTGTTGGCTAACACCATTAAAACTGCTGCGGATAGCTACACAGGTACCGGTATGTTTTGATGAATTAGCAGTGGGAAGCTCTTTAAACAAGTTTTTATTAACAGGCGTAACAGATACCAGCACGCTATCGGGCAACGCATGATAAACCGTTGGGAGCATTAAGCTTTTCCAATATTTTTTATAAAGATCAACCGGTACATCGTAGTTGGCATCTTCAGGAACTTCTATCGCGCTGTGCAAACCAACTACTTTTCCTGAAAGATCAAACAACGGGCCTCCAGAATCTCCTGGTTCCATCATACAGGTTGATTTGATAAATCCACGGCTATTTCTCGCTTCGGTTACATGACCAAATCTTATGGTAGGTTTGTTCTGGTTCAAAGTTTCGGGATAGGCAATGCTGATTAATGGTTCAGATATGATAAGCGCGGTTGAACTCCCCATATCGGCATATGGCCAGTCGCCTTTGGTAACGATCTGCATTATTGCTACATCGGGGCGGGCTTTATCGGCTGCTAATTCTATCTTACCTAAAGCTACAGCAATGGCCTCTCTCCCATCGGGGAACATTACTTTATAGGTAAGGCCGGGCCAGGTAACATGCGCGGCTGTTAGGATATGGCGATCTTTATCCACCACAACCCCGCTAAACTGCCCGCCGGTACGCTTATTGGCCGATGTATCGTAACTCCACATACGTACACAGGCCGGGTAAGCTTTTTGAATACCCGCTTTCAACGCTTCTTCGGTTTTGTTGGGTTTGTTTTGCTGAGCATAGGCATATTGCGTTAGCAACACAGCTGCCAGGAAAACGAAATGAAATTTCTTCATTAGTTGTTTATAAGATTGCACATCGGGTATGTGTTAAAAACCCAGGTATACAATTTTCAAAGCAAATCATAAACCTTGCATTGTTGTATAGCCTGGGTTTTAAATTAGTTTTTAAATGTTTCGGCCAGTTTTTTATTTAGTTCTTCTCCTATCAGGTTAACACCTATTACTTTACCATCTTTATCAAGTAAAAAGTTTTGCGGTACTGCCCTTACACCATATAGGTGGCCAACGGCATTGTTCCAACCCTTTAAATCTGATACGTGGGTCCACGTAAGATTATCGGCAGCAATGGCATTTACCCACTTGCCGTGATCGCTATCGAGGGATACAGAAAGGATCTCAAAACCTTTGGCTTTGTATATTTTATACTGATCAACCAGGTTAGGGTTTTCGGCGCGGCATGGCGAGCACCAGCTTGCCCAAAAATCTACCAACACATATTTACCTTTGTAGCTGGCTAAAGAAACCGGTTTACCGTTTACATCATTTTGAGTAAATGCCGGGGCCTGCGCGCCAATAACAATGTTTTCCATTGCCTCAATACGTTGTTTTAGTTCCTTACCGGCATCTGTTAACTGGTATTCTTTTTTGAGGGAATTGAAAATAGGTTTAACTGTTTTAG
The DNA here is from genome assembly GCF_056402115.1 of Mucilaginibacter sp. P4_C11. Lineage (NCBI taxonomy): Bacteria > Pseudomonadati > Bacteroidota > Sphingobacteriia > Sphingobacteriales > Sphingobacteriaceae > Mucilaginibacter > Mucilaginibacter sp. P4_C11. The sequence continues at coordinate 37,891 of NZ_JBFUIA010000018.1, forward strand.
GATCGAATTTATTTCCTATACCTTCAGACAACCCCACCAAACCGAAGTAAGAATCAGGATGATCTTTTGCAAACTGGATTTGCTTAGCAAAATGCTCGTCCATTTTTTTATGGTACCGCTCGCCTACTTCCTTTACAAACTCCTGGTCGTTTTGTAATTCCGGCGAGCTGCTGATCTCGGCGTTGGCTTCTTTTGCAAACTGCATTACCGTGCCACCAGTGGTTTTTACGTATGCCTGGAACTCGTCATAAACTTTTGATCCGGTGAAAACAGCATTGGCCAGCGAATCTTTAGAGGTGATCTCAACATTTTCTTTACCAAAGTAAATATAGATCACGTCGGAAGTTGGCATGTAAATAGCCCGGTCTTTACCGCTGCCATCGTGAGATAGCGCCATACGTGCAGTAGCATAGCCCGAGTTATGACCGGTAAACTTAAAAGTACCGTTAACCACCAATGCCGAATCGGTATGATTTGCACCATTGTCCATGTTATCCATATAGTCAAGATAAGCTTTGGCTGGCGCGTTTAGCGTACCGATATGACCGGTAATTGTAAAATTGTTGGTTGCTTGGGCCGATGCCAGGCATGGTGCCAAAGCGGTAAGAATCATTAAAATTCCTTTTTTCATTTTTATGTGTTTTAGATGTTTCATTTTGATATTTTTTTAAACAAACTAATGGATGGCCGCCAACGCTTTCCGTCGACAATATTTCGTTCTCACCGAAACTGCTTGCCGGGAGCTTTTTTGACGGCCTTTCCAAAAGCTAACTATTACTGATTTTTAGTTTTCAATAAGGGTATTTTACAGCAGGAAAATCTTCCTGCGCATTTTTAAACTCCTGCTCCCACTCCATGCTCCAACCAAATGCCAGGGTAGCCTGCGCTTTTAGGTTTACACCGGCGGCTCCGCTCCAGAAGTGAATAAACTCGCCCCAGTTTAAGTTGCGGGTGTATTCATAGCCGATGGCATTTTTCTTTTTGGGGAAATTTGCAGCCAACAACTTGAAATACTTGCTCAACACTGCCGCGTGGCCGTATTTTGTATAAATAGGGTAAAACCAGTTTTTAAACCACTGCGAGTTTGCCCGCGGAAAATTATCATACTGTGACTGCATTTGCGTAAATACACGGCCGGCTTCATCCTCCATCCCGACATTCATCAGTACATCGTAGTTATATATCTCCATAAACTTACTATCGCCCCAAAGCACATCAGAGGGCGAGCCCTGTACGCCGTTGTTGGCACCGCAAATAATGTGACCGGTTTCATGTACCGGGATGCCGATAATTTGCCCCGTTGGGGTCGACCAATCACCCAGGCCGCAATCAATAGCATTACGGTAATCGTGACTGGCGTCAAAATACGATGCCGGGTGACCGCCTCCTAACGCTTCATCAAAAGGGGTTACTATACCGTGTAATACCACATATAGGCGCGATGAATCGCCAAAAGCACCATACGTTTTCTTGGCATATTGCCAAACTTTCGACATTGTTTTGTATGGCCAGGTAACCGTAGTGTCCATATTGGCGTCATAGTAAATGGCGTCGTCAGCGTCATAATACACTCTTTTTAACAGGTAAACATGTGGGCCACCCCAATGCTCCTGCCATGTTTTTGGCGGCGCCCCCCCATAAGCTATCCCTGTGCTTTTAGCTAAGTCTTTTTTACAGGCGCTTAATAAGGCAAGACATGCCAGGCATATTAATATGCTCAAATTATTAATGGCTTTCATTGTTATAATTTCTTGTTATTAAAAATCTAATACGTGTACTTCACATTAGGAAAATCTTTTTGGGCCTGCCTGAATTGCTGCTCCCACTCATCAGTCCAGCCGAAGGCAAAAGTTGCCTGGGCTTTCATGTTATCGCCGGTAGCACCGCTCCAAAAATGGACAAACTCGCCCCAATTTAAATTCTGGGTATATTCTGCGCCGTGTGGATTTGGTATTTTAGGATAGTTGGCAGCCAGCAGCTTAAAGTATTTGCTAAGCACAGCAGCATGGCCATATTTCGCATAAATGGGGTAAAACCAATTCTTAAACCATTGCGAGCCGGCACGGGGAAAGGTATCCACCTGTGCCTTAAGCTGATCATATACCCTTGCGGCCTCATCCTGCCTGCCGATGTTCATGAGCACATCATAATTGTAGATTTCCATAAACTTACTATCACCCCACAACACATCCGACGGAGAACCTTTTACCCCATTATTAGCGCCGCAAACAATGTGACCCGTTTCATGAATAGGAATCCCTATTTGCTGGCCTGTAGGATATTTCCAATCGCCCAGCCCGCAATCTATCGCATTGCGATAGTCATGGCTTTCATCAAAATAAGATGCCGGATGGCCACCGCCAAGAATTTCTTCAAATGGCGTAGATATCCCGTGTAAAACCACGTATAGCCTGGCCGAATCGCCGAAAGCCCCATACGTTTTTTTAACATACTTCCAGGTATCTGACATGGTTTTGTAAGGCCAGGTTACCGATTTATCCATTGACGGATCATAGTATACCGCTACATCGCTATCAAAATAAACCCGGTTCAGCAAAAATGTGTGCGGCCCTCCCCAGTGCTCCTGCCAGGTTTTAGGCGGTGATCCCGGGGGATCATTTTGTATCACATTGGTAGTTTGTTTATTTTTTTTACATGAAGCAGCCAAAAAAAGCAAAAGCACAGCCGAAACACAGAATATGTTTTTTAAAAATTTCATGATCTTAATTTTTTGTTTACTTGATCACGATATCAACCGGCGAGCCGGGAATGCCATCAAGCTGTTTAATTATAACACCGTTTTTACCTACACTAACATCAAGGGTATACAGGCTCCCGGCCACACCGGCTGTAAGCGTATTACCATCCGCACTTAGCTTTATCATGCTTACTTTTTTGCCGCCCATGCTGGCATCCAAAGTCCGCAAATCCTGATTTAAGGGATTGTAGCGATATATTTTATCATCAGAGGTGAAGTAGAAGATATCAACCGCCGATTTTTGCCATTTGGTATCGGCTTTTACATACGCCTCTGCTTTAAATTCCCGCTTATAATAGGTTTCTATAGCCCGTTGCGAATAATCGTCCATATCGATATAAAAGGAAAGCTCATAGATCTTGCCATCGGTATCCCTGAAATAAGCGTAAGACTGCCCCGGCTGTGCCAGCATAAACACCAGGTCGGTCATACCCGTGTTAAGCGGGCTAAAGGCTTTGCCTTTTACGGTATAGTCGGCTCCCATATAGTTACCGCCGCCATCAAAAGAAACAAAGGCTTTGGTTGTTAAGTCGAACCCAAAAAAGTAACCGGGCGTACGGGTAAAAAACTTAGATAGTGTGTATGTTCCGGATTGCGGGTTTGAAAACTTCCCAAAATCGGGTGCAAACGGCGCAGTTGAAGTAATGGACAAATAAAGCTTATTATTGATAACACCTGTTGGTACCCCCATTGAGGCTTCAAAACCCTGCGGGGTTATGGTAGCAGGTGCAACAAAGAATTGTTCATTAAAATACCTTTTCCTTAGCATGGTATTGCCATCAATAGTAACGCTATTTTTGGTTGGGTCCTGGCAAATAACCCAATAATCTTCGGCCGTACCGGGCTGATAAGCCAGAGGCTTGGCAAACAACTGTATTGGATTGGCCGGCAGGTTTTCGCCCGTGAGCGAAAAATAAAGGTTGCTTAATACAGATCTGTCGGGTTTTATAAACGAGAGCTTAGTAACGCCATTATCAACACTTAATACTGTTGTACCGGTTGAAAACTGGGTATTACCCTGGATTTTGAACGGGAAAAAGTACTTGATGCCGTTACGTTTATCGGTAACCGTTAATTTAGCGTTACGCAACTTTGGCGGCAGTTTATATACTATTGCAAGCGGATAGCCGGTATAAGTATCTGTACGGGCGTCTTCATCAACGTAAATGTCCCATTGATAGGAAAGATCTTTCAGGTAATCGGCACCATCAAACTGTACATAGGGTTCAAGTCGCAGGGTATCGCCAACCAGTGCATTAAACGTGCCATCGGTAAAATTCACCACAATAGGCTGCGATGGCGGATTATACTTATAGTTACCCAAATCCTTTTTGCAGGAGCAAAAGAACAAGGCAATCATCATAGGTATATATAATATTTTGTACTTCATTGCTTTTTAATTAATTGTTATATCAGAATCTGATTTTTATTCTCATCCATAAAAATGAGTTGCTTAACCGTTGGGAAGTACTTGAGCCAGAACTTTTTATTGGGCGCCGCTTGATTATAAAAATCATAATCGCCGGTATTATCGTTCCGTGGAGTAAGTACAAATCCCTTGCTTGGGTTTTGCTTGATCCAGTTAAAAGGGTCTATCAAAAACTCATGCATATTGTTGATGTAGTACAAATCGCGGGGGATATATAAGAAATAATTAGGATCAACCTGTGGATTAAGCTGTACCAGGTCTGTAGTGCCCGATGAAATTAAAAACAGTTGGTGCTTTACCCTGCTGTAACCTCCTAATTGTCCCCAATATGGCCACCATGCGGGTTCCTCTAACCTGTTGGAGAAAACAATTTGCTTGGAACGGATATCCAGCGGCAGGTTTGACGAAAAATCTGTACCACCCGAAACCTGGATAGCGAGTTTCACCGAATAGTTAGACAAGCCTGTATCCGTATTTAAAATAATAACCGGCACATGTACCGTACCCGAATCCGCAGGCATGGTATATGACGGTTTTAGTGGCTGATAATGCAGTATCCGCACAGCCGACGAATTGGCCACATCCACGCTCAACACAAAGTTGCGGGAATGGTTAACCCTGTTGCCCGATATTTTTACAGGCACCCAAACGGTATCCTGATTCAGGGTTGGGTTATAAGCAAAGGAATAAACCACACTATCGGTATTGGCATATCCAAGGTAAATATTGTCCTTGCCACCTGGTGCATTATATGTAGTTAAAGTCTCTTTTTTACAACTGGCCAGGGCCGCGCAAATAAGAAAGGCAAATAATATATTTCTTTTCATATCTGTTTCTTTTAGTTGGTTCTGTAAGCCTGTTCATCTTGTGGCAACGGGAACATAAACACCCCATTTGATGGCTGTATGTTTTGTGTTGATGACACCACTACCGCATGGTTTAAGCGTTTATACATATAAAACATCTGGTTCTCGGCGTAAAACTCTTTGCGGGCTTCGGCAAGCAGTAAATCGATGAACGCATCTTTGCCAGGTATATCAACAAGCGTGTTGCCTATTCCACGTTTTGCCCTTATGGTATTATAATAGCCTATCGCCTTAACCGGGTCCGTGTCGTAGCTTGCTTCGGCAGCTATATAATACATTTCACTTAGGCGAATAGCCGGTGCAACCAATGGATGAAGATTAGGTTCGGGATCAAGATTGGTGATGTATTTTTGCAACACAGCACGGTTTGGACCACCTGTAGTGGCCGCGGTTGATAAAAACCATTGCTTATAGCGCCAGTCTTCGGCTCCATCCTGGCCTACCTGGTAAATGTCATTAACCTGGTCAACCGTGGCACTGTAAAGCGGGTTACTTACAGTAAACAGGCTTTGAAGCTGGCCGTTAATGCCTTTAGTGTCAATAAACCAGGCGGCAATTAGCTCTTTATAAAAGATCCTGTCCTTTTTCTGAATGTCGCTATTAAAAAAATCGTCCTGGTCTGTAAAAGGGAATCTTTTAGCGTTGATAACTTCTAATGCATTGGCAAGGCTGTTAACCTGGTCGCTTTTATACAAATAAACCCGGGCCAACTCGCCGCAAACGGCGTAATAATTAAGCCGATGACGCCTGTTTTGCAAAAACAGATCATTACTTGCTGTTTCGGTACTACCAACGGTTGATGGATAGCCAATTACATAAGCCGATGAAATGATAGGATCAGACATCAGCAATGTTTTTGCCGCAGTAAGGTCGGCAATGATCTTCGTGATTGCGTCGGCAGTAGTCGAAAACGGCGTACTGGTAACGCCTACGGTGGTAACGTATGGTATCGCTTTTATATTTGGCCCCACTTTATACGATGGACCAAACATGCGGAGTATATCAAAATGCAGGTAAGCCCTTAATGCCAGGGTTTCGCCTTTAATCAATTGGTAATCCTTATCGGCAAACAGTCCTTTTTTATCGTCAATAGCTGCCAGGATATAATTACAGTTGGCTATTGCACGATAGGCCGACGACCACGTGTTGTCGTTTTTTGATACCACACCGCCAAGGGTATAATTAAAATTGGCGGTAGATTGCAGAATTACGTTGTTAAACTGGTAGTTCTGCGATAGTATATCATTGGTAAAGGTTAGGGTGCCACCATATAATGATGAAGAAGCACAGAGTGTATAAACCCCGTTTAAGGCCTCTTTAAATCCCTGTTCTGTAGTAAAAAGATCGTCCTTATTGATTTGTGACTGCGGCTTAACATCCAAAAACTTCTTGCATGATGTAAGCAACATGATAACCACTATGGTGTATAAATATTTTTTCATGTTAGTCATTATTAAAATGTGGCTTGTATTGAACATGTTAAACTGCGGGCATAAGGGTAAGTAATACCCCGCTCCGTTTCAATGCTTGATGTATGGAACACATCGTTGACCGTAAGCGTAGCCCTAACCATTTGCATCCCTATCTTTTTGGCAATGCTTTTTTTGATATCGTACGATAGATTGAAAGAAGGAAGATCGAAAGTGTTTTCCTTTTGCACAAAGCGCGAGGTAGCATAAGACGTACCCAGATCGGCAATGTTTTTATACAAGGCCACGTCGCCGGGTTTCTGCCACCTTTGTGCCAGGGCGCGGCTATCCACATTAAAACGAGGATCAGCGTTTTCAACCCGATCAATCAAGGTTTGGTTAAACTGTTGGCCGCCAAATCTGTAATGAAAAGTAAAACTCAGCAAGAATTGTTTATAGGTGATATTGCTGCCTATGTACCCTTCAACCTTTGGTTCAGAATCGCCAATGGGTTGTGTATCGGCAATATCATAAGTGTAAGTTAAGGAGCCATCCCTTTTAACCAGGATCTCTTTACCGTTTTCAGGATCGATACCTAATGATTTTACACCCCAGATGGTATTGATGGATTGACCTTCTGCAAAGCGCAACAAAGGGGTACCCTGTACACCGTTACTGGCGTTTGACTGGTAATCATCGACACTTTTGTTATAAGCTTTTAACGCGTTAGATATCTTAACAATTTTATTGGTATTGTGCGATAAGTTGCCGATGATATTGATGTTCAATTCTTTTGACCGGTAAGCATTCGCAGTTAAATAAAGCTCGTAACCACGGTTGCCCATATCACCTAAATTGGCTTTATAAGTACTGTAACCTGTAGATGGTGCAATGTTGATATCAGACAGTAAGCCCTTGGTAAGTTTATAATAGTAATGGGGATTAAGTACAATGCGGTCTTTAAATAAGCCTAACTCCAATGACAAATCAAAATTGTTGGTTTTTTGCCATTTGAGGTCGGAGTTCCCATACCCGTTAACCGTTGCGCCAACACCTGTTGAGTACCAGTTTGATGTTTGATAAGTATAAGTGGTATTGGACAACGATGGTGGAAAATCAACAGAGCCGGTAATACCTGTTGACGCCGTTATTTTTAATCTTGAAATAGATGGAAAGTTGTTTTTAATAAAATCCTCATAATGCATATTCCAACCAATACCGGTAGCCCAGAAAGGTGCAAAACGTTGATTTGAACCAAAAGCCGAAGAACCATCAAGGCGGAACGTAGCATCAAACAAATACTTGTTTTTGAAGGAATAGCTACCACTAAAAAAGGAGCCTATCAACCTGCTTGCAGCATCATCCCCACCTGGCGCTGCATCGGGCGCATAAGTACGGGCAAAACCAATGTTGGTAAATTTGTCATTTGAAAAACCGCGGGCCTCAAACGCTTTATAACTTGAAGTAGCCGAGGTGATATTTGAACCTAAAGTGGCATTTACGGAATGATCGCCAAGTTGCGCATTGTAAACAAACCTTAAGTTACCGTCAAGCTTTAAAGAGTTGTTAGCCACGTAATCGTAACTGCCCCTGTTTTGAATATCGGCAGTGGGGCCGTAAAAAAAGCTATTGCTTAAGGGCGATACAAATGCATCTGAGGTTTGTTTGGTATCGGTAACGCTCATTAAACCAATTAACCGCAAGCCTTTAAAAATCTTCCAATCGATTGAAATGTTATCCAGAAGTTCCAGGTATGCCGACTTGTTGAAATTACCCAGGCTGGCTTCAAATAACGGATTATAAACAGGTTCGTTCCTATATTGGCCGTTTACTGGATCATTATAATGGGTGTCTATCACCCAATTGGCTATTTCCCTGATGTAATTGCCGTTTGCATCCTTTATAGGATAGTAAGGGTTCATACTTACGTAAGTAGAAAAATCGCCGTATTTTGATACAACAGAGTTCACCTGGCTTACAGTAACCTCATTTTTTATTAAAACATTGCGGCTGGGATTGTAAAAGAAACTCATTCCGCCGGTATACTGGTTACGTGACGACCCTTTCATTACACCTGGATTGGTTTGATACCGTAAATTGATACCGTACCTGAAGGTTGAATCGCCGCCTTCGGCATATAGTGAATGTTTATGCCCATATGAATTAATAAGCGGTTGTGATAACCAGTAGGTATTTATCCCACTTACTACATTGCGCAGTTTGCTGTAATATTCATTATCTAACTGATCCTGGCTTGATGCCGTGTTATTCACAGCACTATATAAGCCTGCAAGCTTTTCGTATTGTAGTTTGTCGGCAGCGTTTAATACGTGGTACCCGGTAAGGTCTGGCGCTTGTACTGTAAGCTGGTAGTTGTATGAAAGCTGCAGTTTACCCGGTATTGGCGCTTTAGTTGTAATTACAATTACGCCATTTGCCGCCCTTGAGCCGTATACTGCAGTTGCAGCAGCGTCTTTTAGAATGGTTACCGACGAGATGCGGTTCATATCCAAATCCACCACTTTTTCTAAAGAAACCTCAAATCCATCCAATAAAAAAACAGGCAGATTATAGGCGCTTGAAAGGTTATTTCGATCAATGATTTCGCCATTTACCGATGGCAAAGTGGTTGAACCACGAACGGTGATCTTTGGCAAAGAGTTAGGATCGGATCCGAGCAGGTTATTATCCGCAATTCTTAGTGAAGGGTCAAAGGTTGCTATACTTTTAATCAGGTTTTGAGGGTTTACCCGCTGTAAGTCGTCGCCCTTGATCACAATGGCACTACCTGTATAGTTGTCTTTTTTAATAACCTGGTAACCGGTGATTACCACATCGCTAATGGTGCTGTTTTTAGATAACAGGTTTATCTTTAGATACCCGCCATTTTTAATGGTTACTTCTTTAGTTTGGTAACCAACATATGAGAATGACAATACGTCGCCCTGCAAAACACTTAACGTAAACTCCCCGCTGGCGTTAGTCTGGGTGTATTGGGCTTTATTTTTTACACTGATGTTAACACCGATTAACGGAATATTTGCCACCGAGTCGATCACTTTGCCCTGGATAATTACAGGAACGGCAAAGCTGCCTGTTGCGGCACCCGGAGCACGTTTTTCAGGAACCTTGCGACTGATCACAACGGTTTTATTGATAATGGTGTAATTCAGGTCGAGTCCTTTTAAACAGGTCGTTAGAGCCATTTCCAGGGAGGTGTTATCGATATCAATGTCCTGAGTTTGTTTCAGGCTGATCTTTTCCGGGTAAAAGAACATATACCCTGTTTGTTTTTTAATGTCTTTAAAAATAGTTTCGAGCGATGCATTATGCCTTTTGATGGTTACATTTTGCGCAAAAGTCGCCGCAGATAAGTGTAAGGCACAAATGAATACAAATATTGTAGTTAGTTTGATGATAGCGTGTTTTTGCTTTAACCCCCGTAATAAGCAAAGAAGAGGGTAAAGAAATTTTAATTTCATACTTTTGATTTAGAAATAGGTGATAATTAAGCAGGACACCGGTCAAAGTTTACTGCTTGCCTTTTTGATAGCCGGGAGATTAGCGTCTTTCGGCTTTTCTTTCTTTTTGCGGAGGTTTTTAGTATGATTTTATCATAGGCGATTTTTCGTTTTAGGGTTTAGTTTAATCATTAGTTGAATGTGGGTTATAGGATACGATAAGGTTGTTATCTTTTTGTTCGAAATGTACCTGGTAAAGCTCCAGGATTTTTAACACATCACTTAAATTGCTGAACCTGGAAATTTCGCCATGAAATTTCTCATCAGAGATGGTTCCTGAGTAGCTTACATCAACATTGTACCAGCGTGATACCTGGCGCATAATTGTTTTAAGATCATCGCCGTCAAAAGAAAAAATGCCATTTTTCCAGGCTACTTCTTTTTCAGTATCTACCTCTCTTTTCAGCAAACCACCCTGATCTCCGGATACACTTTGCTGCCCGGGCGCAATAATGGTTTTAGCATATTGGTTACTAACTTCGACAGAGCCCTCAAGCAGGGTTGTTTTAATACTGCTCTCATCAGTATATGCATTTACATCAAAATGGGTACCCAGTACCCGCACGGCTTGAAAACCCGATTTAACTATAAATGGCATGGCCTTGTTTTTGGCCACTTCAAAGTAAGCCTCGCCCGTCAATTCCACCTGCCGTTCTACGCCTTTAAATACAGCAGGAAAACGAAGGGACGACATTGCGTTTAGCCAAACTTTGGTACCATCTGCCAGAATAAGCTGGTATTGACCGCCTTTGGGGGTTGTTATCGTATTAAAACCTGCCTCAGTATCTTCTTTTCCTTTCGCAGCGTAGCTAAGTTGTCCATCGGCAACTTTAAGCACGGTTACATTGCCTTGTGTAGCTATATTGCCGTTTTTGGCACTGTTAAGTATAATTTTATTGCCGTTTGCAAGGGTTAAGAAAGCTTTATTACCACCAGGCGGAATATTAGCTACCTGCATATTAGTTTGCTTAACATCCTGTTTATTTAAAAGCAGATAAAAGCCGAGCGATAATAAAATTAATACAGACGCAGCTATAGGCATCCATAATTTCGCAGGATGTAATTTTTTAACCTTATTACCTTCCTCCTCTTTTCCCGGTGATCCCAATTCTTCGTCCATCGATTCCGAAAGGTATTGGTCGAGTTCGCCTTTTTCGGCCAGGTGAAAAAAAACTTCCAATTCTTCGTCGGTCGACTTTTTCTCCAGGTACCGTTTTACAAGCTCTTTGTAATGATCTTTATCCATAAAAACAGATTTCTATGCCTAAGACAACGAAAAGTCGCCTGTAGGGTAGCTGAATTTTATAAAAAGTTAAAAAAAAGTTAATATTGACGAGAATGGTGGCCAAATCACAGCGCGACGACAGAAAAATCAGGTATATAATAAGGATTACCTGCCAAGAACAGGAATAATTGACAAAGTCGGTCGATACCAACGGTTAATAGCGGGAGACTATTGCAAAAAAAACAGTCAAAGAGATACCAAGTTCTTTTTTTAAGGAAAAACTCAGCGCTTTCATAGAGGCTACCATATGATTTTTTACCGCATTCCTTGAAATTCCCAGTTCCTGTGCTACTTCGTCATAAGTTTTTTCCTGTTCACGGCACATATAAAATATTTCCCTTGTTCTTGGCGGCAGGCTTTCTAATATCCGCCTTAAAAATGCAAGGTATTCCTGGTGTATCAATTCATCTTCGGTACTATTTCTGGCCGCAATAAAGCTATTTACAACCAGTCCCAGCGCAGCTTCGGAGCGAAAAGCCGCCTTCATGCTATTCAGGGTATGATTTTTTGCTACTGTAAATAAATAGCTTTTAAAAGAGGTGACGGCCAAAAGGTTAGTCCTGTTTTCCCATATTTTTATAAATACTTCCTGCGTAAGGTCTTCTGCCAGTAATGGCGAGTTAACATACTTCATTACAAAGTGATAAATCAACCCTTTATAATTTCCAAATAAGCGGGCAAATGCCAATTCATCACCTGCAATCATTTTTTGCAGAAGTTGCTGATCATCATACATATGGCCTAATCTCACGAGACATCAGAAATACCAATTTAACAATAAAACATACAGTAAATTCAAATTTAGTTAAATAAACAGGATTTTTAGTAATAAATATACCAATAAAAACACTAAATATATCCATGAGCGCGAAACAGGGTCAGCCGGCGCAATAGTTGCCCGTTCCTGCACGGGTTATGAGTAAAAAACACGTTGAATATGGACGATACCGGCTAAGCCCAATCCAGCCGCCAATCTCTAAACGCTTTAGAACTTTATCTGCTAACAATTTGGTAGACACTGCCAAGGTGCCAGGCTGCAAATTCTTCCATTACTAACGAGATACCATGGTCAACAAACTTCGTCTTTCATCGAATGGAAATATCCATTGAGGTCCGACTCTCCGGCATAGCAGCATGTGGTAGGAATTTTACCTGATCACTTCCCATTTTGCAATATGGTACCTGCTGCCTTTGAAAGAACCGGCTTTTTTTACCACGCCCCTACCGTTCTGATAGTTTAAACTAAGAGTGTTGTATTTTCCCTTTTCAAAGTCGAAGGTAACGCCATCGTCTTCGAATAAGGAGAAAGGCTTCGCTTGATCGCCATACACATAGCAGGTAAGTTCGAAACGGGTTTCCGGGCTTATGTATTCAACCGGCCTTGCCAAAGGCAATATGGTGCCCTCTTTCACAAATATTGGCAAATCGGTATAGTTGGTTTTTATTACATATTCCTGACCGCCAGGATATTTTTTACCGGTGTTGAAATCGTACCAGTTACCTGCAGGAAGGTAAACCTTGCGCTCGTCGCTATTTTCGGTAAGCGGAGCAGCCAAAATTCCCTGACCGATCATATATTCATCGTCTATATTGAACACTTTCGGGTCGGTTGGATAATCAACAACCAGGGCTCTGAACGGCGGGATTCCCTTTGTATGGTAGTCGGCAAAAGCACTATACAGATAAGGAACCAGGCTCATCCTGAAATTAAGGAGTTTACGCACATCAGCCTCCACAGCTTTCGCGTTCTCCATAAACTCGTTTTTATTATTTTTATCTCTGTTGATTTGCAGCCATGGCGGATTTTGCAGGTACCAGGAATTGTAAAGTGTTTGAGCAGAAAGTACCGCCGTTTGACTACGCCGCATCAGGTCGGCAATCGACCTGGATTCCCTCACTTCGGGCGACCAGATCAAGCCTGAAAACCCGGAATTACTGATCATCTGGATATATTCATGATGATCGTAGGTATCACTATAAAGCGATGCAGGATAAGAGGAGGCAAATGCATTGGAAGCCCGCACATCCAGAAAAGTACGGGTGTTAAGTTCTTTATAAATATTATAAACTGTTTTTTGATATACAACACCGAAAACCTGGTGCATTTGCTCGCCGTTAATTCCTGAGGGAAAACGACTATGTTCAGGGAAGCTCCAGGTGGAATTTCCCGTCGTCAGGTTGGAATTATCACACTCATCCATTTTAAAGCCCGAAATACCTTTCAGAACAAAGGTTTCCTTATGATAGTCGGCAAATAATTTACTGGCGCCAGGATCAACAAAATCCGGGACAAGGCCATTCCAAACCAGGTAATCTCCCGATTTATTTTTAAGGGGCATATAAAGCGGCGATTTAGGATTTACGAACGCATGTTCCCACAGGTTAATGTGAAATCCTTTAGCTTTCATGGTATCTATAAACTTGTCGTGATCAGGGAAAAAATCTTTATTCCACACATACGAACAGGAATAGGCGGTTGTTTGCCATTTCGGTTCCAGGCCCAGCACATCGCAGGGAATATCATTCGCCCGGAAATAATCGGCCATCTTTTCTACCTGCTGTTGGTTAAAGTCTGCTTTTACGCGGTACTTAACGCCGAGGCCCCACATAGCAGGCAAGGCGCCGCCGCCCGAAAATAAGTTATAACGCTGTAAAACATTGATCAATTCAGGACCTTCAAATATATAAACCTCAACGCCCTGCACACCCGGAACATCTACAGCAACATAGCCGGAGGCCGGGCGATCATTTTTATACAGTTCTTCAACAGAGTTACCGCTTTTGCCATCATTTACATGAACCGCACCCGTATTTTTAGCGGTGCTGCCGCAGTAAAAGGTGGTGTAATGAGAGGTATTCACCAGGATGCCATAACCCTTGTTCGATACGTAGAATGGCATGGGTGCATGGGTATATCCCAGATCGTGTGAAGGGTTATCATTAACTATCGGCTTTTTTCTAAGGCCTTTTTGATTAAAAGACCCCATTTGCAGGCCGAATCCATAAAGCTGTTCTTCGTTGTCTAAAGGTATCTCAACAAGCACCCCGCGATCAGAAATATTGATCTTAATATCATTGACATTGAACGGCAGTTTGGCTTCAGGCAATTCGCTCATCTCTGCTACCATCGGTTTTTCATCACAGAAGCTATATGGGGAAAATTTTTCCGGCTGGCCCGATGTTAGTTTTTTTACGCCCGGTGAAACAGTTGCTACCTGCGCCGGCTGTTGTGCGACAGCAAAAAAGCAAATATTGTGAAGTAAAACAAGCAGCAGCAAGCTAATCCGGGTTGTAAATTTCATAAACAAATATACAATTGTTAGTCACTTGTGATGGCTTGGAGTTTGCTATCGGGTCTCGAAAATGCATTCAATCAGTTTTAAACAGCAGCGACCGGAATTGGGGTATAAAAAATTATCAAAGTGCAGGCTTTTCACTGCCAATGTCAATTGCCTGTATTATCTAACACAACAGCAAAAAACCTGCACCTGAAGATGTAACGCTTACTATTGGATTAACCAACGTTGGGCAGCCCCACCGTTCCAACCCCATTGAACAAGTTTATAACCATTTACAGATGAGCTGGAATTGTCCAACGCTCCGTTTGTAGCCTGGTTCCATATTTTGTAAGTACCATCCGATTGCTTGTCAACCCACCAGCGCTGGTTGGTATTCCTGGCTGGCGTGTACTGGATAAGCTGCAGCCCGTTGGTTGTGGCACCTCCCGGCACATCTAATGCAAGCCAACTGTATTGACTAACAATATTCCACGAATTATCTTCGTTTTGGGTAAAGTTCCACTTTTGGCTCAGCCCGTTATTCAATCCCCATTGTACCACTCCGGTTCCGTTGCCGCTCAGGCTGCCGTTATCTACTGCGATACCATTTTGACTGCTCACAATAACATGTACACCGGCAAGGTTATCGGGTTGCGAACCTGGCGTGTATTGCAACCACGCCACTGCGCTGGCAAACTTACTTGTGGTTAAGCTATTATCTGTTGGCGTAGCCTGGTCCCAACCGTTCCAGGTAATATTATAGTCGGTGCGGCGGTTGTTCCAAATAGCGGTTGCGTTTTGCGCCATCCATGGGTAATAGGTGCTCCACATGTGGTTATCGCGTACAAAATGGCCAAGTCCGCGGGCAAACTCATCGCCCCAGGTATTCAGGTAGCCTGCGTTGTTGGTGATGATACCATTGGTGGTCATATTGTTTTTCACATAGTCGATAGATCGTTTGGCATCATTGTAATAATTAATATTGCCGGTTACCTGGTACAGCAGGTTGGCAAAATCAACAAACGTACCCTGGTTATAAACGGCCGCCCCATGATCTACCACATTGTTACGATCTATCCCCGTGTAAACCTGCCCGGTACTTGAATTGTAAATATGATTCCAAACCCAGTCATATATCTGGGTAGCTTTGGTCAGGTATGCCTGGTCATGCGTGCTTTGGTAAATAAGACAAGCCACCTTACCTAAGCTATTATTTGATAAAGCCTCCTTGTTTATAGGCTGCCCTGCCGGTGTCATATTGGGTTGTTGCTCCCAAATGCCACCGCCATTATATTGGGTATCCCAACCGCGGGCGTAGGCCATATCAAAACCATATTTGGCCTGCGTTAGAAAATTAGCGGTACCTGTCATCTGGTAACCACGAATAAGCGCCAAAGAAAACCAGCCAATATCATCATTCCAGCCATCCCATGTCCATGGTGGTTGGGTGTTTTGCAGCCAGGTATTACATAAGTTATTTACCAACGTTTTATGTGCGGCGCTCCCAGTGCGCTCGTAGGCATCTTCGGCCACTAAAATATCCAGCGATGCAACCCAGGTACCGTCGGCAGTACCATCATTAATGGCTTTTTTGTAATAAGTTTGCCCGCCCGAGTTTACCAGGAACGCGTTATTATATGCGTTAAAGGCGGCATCGGCATTGCCGGCATTGGCCGCGCTGGTGTGTACAGCCAGCTTTGCCCCACCCGCCGTTTGCCCGGCGTCTGTTTTAGGGGTTTCTGTTTTCTTACAAGCCGAAAACATAACGGCTACCCCGGCTGCAATCGGGATAATGCCCCTCATCAGCTTGTTGTTTTTCAAATGGTTTTTCTTCATAACATTGTTTTTATAGATTGTTTAAAATGGTGCTGGTTAATAATGGCAGCAACAGGCAACAGGAATGCCTGCCGGGATTTTCCCGGAAAAGATGTTTTTTCATATAGTGTAGGGTCACAATTTAAATTTTACTCACAAATAGCCGCCCCCCCAACATTGCAATTATGGGTTGATCAGTAATACCTGTTATCAAACTTAAAATGGCAGAAACCTATAGGTGGACGGCAGCATTCCACCTATAGGGTATTATTTTTAAAAAGCGTTCAATTCTGCTACCTGCATGTAGGATGCGTTGTAGGCCGAATTGATGGTCACTTTAAAGTACCGCGCGTCTTTGAACCCGCCCGGGAGAAATTGTTGTTGCAGGTCCTTATTATTCAGCAGGTTAAACGTGCCCGCGTCAACCCACTTAATATTATCAACACTTACCTGTACATTAACCTCATTGGGTTTGCCACCGCCATCGCCCTGCCTGCCTACAAATGATAAGCCGTGTAAGGTAGCTACCGCGCCCATATCAATAATAATATAATGTGGAGGCCCCGGTGACGCGCCCGACCAATTGGAATGCCAAAACGTGTTTACATTACCATCCAGTGCAAATATCGCGCGGCCATTGTTGGGCCCTTCGCCGCTTGCCTCCTGTGATGAAAAACCTATAACCTGCCATTTTGATCTGTCGTAATTTGGGTAGTCATTAAAATCTGGCTGGGCCTTTACCTGGTAAAAGGTAGTACGTAGTGTTTGATTTACCTTCGCAGTTGTAGTGGAGACACTTACAGGCAATAGGTATGTTTTTAAAGCATCCATAGCATCCGCGCCTTTGGTTTTAAAGGATATAGTGAACGGACTTGTGCTTAACTGCCCTTTAAGAATAGTAGCAGTTGGGTTTGATAGTGTATAACTCCTGGCTGGCAAAAGTGTATAATCGGTTTTGTTTACCACATTGAAACTATCAACCATGGCGCTATTTACGGTAAAATTGATTGGTATATCGGTTGTTGGATAGTTTTGCCCGCCAAAATTTGCTCCGTAAATAGCGGTTTGTGCGCTATCGGTTATTTTAAAAGTTTTAACTACCGGGTTATTTACAGCTTCGGGCATATAAACCTGGCTATAGCTATCAACAGGCTGGTTTGGTAAATCAACTTTATCCTTACAGCTATAAAGCAAGCTGCTGCCGGCCAGGCCGGCAAACAATATAAACATTGAAATATTTTTAGTTAACATAACTTGAATTTTTAAGGTGAATAACTTGATTACCATCCTGGATTTTGAACAACCAGTTTTGATCTGTCCATATCATACTGGCTTATAGGGAACCAATAAGATGCCGGGGTGCGGAAAAGATGGTTGCTTGCTACAACACGATTAAAAAAATCATTGCCATCCTTGTTGATATTCATACCATGAACGGCGCCCATAACCTGGGGTGCAATTTTCCACCGGCGGATATCAAACCAGCGTTGCTGTTCAAAAGCAAGCTCAACCCTTCGCTCGGCCCAGATACGTGTACGCATATCTGCCTGGCTTGGCGGTACAGGGATAGGTTTTGCACCACTTCCATATAGCGGGATGCCTGCCCTATCTCTTATCAAATTCAGGTATTTGACAATATCGGCGCTGCCGGGTGCATATTCGTTCAGTGCCTCGACATAGTTTAAATAAATTTCGCCAAGCCTAAAAAGAATTTCGGGCCGTGACTGGGCAGCGCCGTTACCGCCCGACCCTCCGTTGGTTTGCGTACCAATATTTTTCCTGACCAGATAGCCGGTTTTCGACCAATCTGTAGGGTGCCCGTTTTTGCCGTTGGGCCCGCTTACAAAAAACGAGATAGGTGCCGCACTTTTCATATTACCACCCTGGAAAATACTGTTGTTATAAGTAACCGACGCATAAAAACGCGGCTCGCGATTCACATACATATTGTAAACCGAAACACCATTCACCGTGGTAAAACCAGTTTCTGAATAGGCAGATGATTCATGAATAGGCAAACCATCGTTCATATAATAAGAATCTACCTGCTCCTGTGTTACGGCTACACCATTCCAGCCGCCGGCCTGGCGGGGCATCGAGTTTACATCATATGATGGTAAATTGTTGTCCTTACGCACAAATATCTGCTCGGAGTTCCACGGAATAAGGAATATATTCTGGTATGATTTTACCGGATCGCCAACAGGGTCTTTATATAATGAGTACAAACCCAAGTCAATTACGGCTTTGGCAGCATCGGCAGCCTTTTTCCATTTGGCAACGTCATAACTTTGGTTAATCATTGGTTTGCCATCCTTATTTTTAAAGCTGGCTAAATCGGTATTGCCGTTATATAACGGGCTTGCCGCATATAGCAACAACCGCGACTTAACCGCAAGCGCCATGCCTATCGTAGCGCGGCCGTACTGCACATCGCTTGCCTGCCCATTGTTTGAAGGCACCTGCGGCAACACCGCCGCGGCTTTATCCAGTTCGCTGCTCACGTAGTTTACACAATCATCAAAAGAACTGCGCGGTATTTGCATATCATTGGCTGTGGCATCGGCAGGAATTTCTTTATCCCCCATCAATACTACCGGGCCATATTGCCGCATCAGTAAGAAGTAGTAGTAAGCCCGTAAAAACCTGGCCTCGGCGATATATTGACCTATCAGTTGTTGGCCGTTAAGGGCTAAAATTTCTGCATTGCCCGTAATATGATTTATAAAATAAGTAGCTGAGCGGATGCCGTTGTAATAATGGTTCCATTTATCAAAAAGCGCGTTGCCTGCGCTAATGTTACCAATATTAAGATCGTAAATGGTGTATTTAGACCACGTTACATCAGCCTCGTCGGCATTGCCAAGCCATGGATTTTGTGTCCATTGATCAGCCTCGTCATCAACATAGCTGTATACGTTGGCCAGGTATTGCTCCGACGGTCCCTTTTTTTGAAAAATCTGTTCTATCGTAACACGGTCGTTAGGCACCTGGTCAAGGTATTTTTTGCACCCGGTACATGGCAATATTAAAATGAGCATTGCCACGCTATATTTTATGATTGTATTTTTCATATCTGTTTATATTTGATAATAACCACTATTTAAAGGTGCATTTTAAACCCAGGTTATAGGTTTTAAGCAATGGGTACTGCGCACCCCGGCCGTCTCCCAATTCAACATCCCATAGTTTAAATCCACTTACAGTCCACAAATTGTAGCCGATAAAATAAATGCTCAGATTTGACATTCCTGTAGGTTTTAACCAACTTGCGTGCGCAAAATCATAGCTTAGCTCCAGTGTCTGCATCCGCATAAAGGCACCATTTTTAACCCACCATGTACTGTTTACATAGTTCATATTATCGTTGCCATAGGTAAGTCTTGGGTAAAGTGGATGAGGGTTGGTGTTGGTAGGTGTCCAGCGGTCTGTTATCTGGGCTAAAAGGTTGCCACGTTCGCCACCCTGGCTAAAGGGCTGCAGGCCATCGCCATTCAATGAAATATCCACATCACTAATTCCCTTAAACCATGCTCCAAGTGCAAAACCCTTATAGTTTATAGTAGGCCCAAAGCCGTAAACAATTGAGGGAATACTACCATGGCCAATAGGCCCCTGGTCATAGCTGTCAATTTTTCCGTCGCCATTTAAATCCTTGTATTTAATATCTCCGGCTTTGTTTGTGCCTGTTTGATAAGGGCTGTTTGCCACATCGGCATCATTCTGAAATAGCCCCAAAGCGGTATAGCCAAACCGCTGACCAACAGGGCGGCCAATCCGTTGCTGCCATGGGTATGGCCACGGAGCGTTGGCATCATTAATGTTGATAGCTTTATTATAGGTAAAGTTTCCGCGAAGCCCCAATTGCCAATCTTCTCCAAGGCGTTTGGTAACCTCCAGCGAGGCATCTACTCCCCTGTTGTGTATTTCGCCCAGGTTGGCATATGGAAGTGATAATAAACCTGTGTAGGTAGGCACATCGCCACGCTGGCGGAATATGCCGGTACGATATTCCTGGAAAACATCGGCTGTAAGGGATATCAGGTTATCCAGCATTTTTACCTCTAAACCTAAATTTTGTTTTTTTGCTTTTTCCCAGGTCACGCTTACGGCATAATCGCCAATATCCAGTCCGTTGATGGTTTGATTGGTTCCGTTTTGGCCGTAAGAGTAATTGCCGTTACCACCGCCTACCGTTGATATATAAGCGAAACGACGGCCGCCAATATTACTGTTACCAACAACGCCATAGGAGTAACGCAGCTTCAGAAACTGAAACACATCCGAAAGTGGTTTAAAAAACTTCTCTTCAGATACTACCCATCCGGCGCCGAATGAAGGGAAGAAACCAAAGCGATGATCGGGTGCAAAGGTTTCTGAACCGTTGTATCCAAAATTGGCTTCGGCCAGGTATTTATTATCGTAAGCATAGGTAACGCGCCCTGCCAGGCCCATGTACCGGTAAGGTATCGAGCTAATAAAATCGCCGGCAAAAGCATCTTCTTTATCCGATTGATTAAACAGCACCAAACCTGTAAAACTATGCTTACCTACGTTGTTACTGTAGTTTATTGCAGCTTCGTCATAAAACTGGCGGGTGCCCCCATTGCTGCGGCCGTAACCCAAAAAGCTGGTACCGATGGATGTTTTATCGAGCAAAAGATTGCCTTGTGCATCGCGCCCGGTGGCTAAATAGCCATCTACCGTTTTGGTACGGCTGATGATATGGGCATTGTAATTATCAAATGAGAACATGCCCGTTATTGACAACCCTTTCAACCAAAAGCCCAAATCCTGAGTAACGCGAATATTGCTCCACAGCTGGCTTTTAAACTCGGTTACGTAGCCGCTTTGGGTGAGCAGGTTATAGGGGTTTAATACATCGCCCGTACGGATCTGTGAATGCAGTCCATTTGAATATACCGGTGGAATGATAATTGGCGGTAATAAATATGCCGAGCTCCAGATGGCATCTACGGAACTACCCGGATAATTACCATTGCTTATCCAGCCCGAAGCGCCAAAATCAACCTTGGTGGTTTTGGTAACTTTGAGCGTTAAGTTTGATGTAAAATTGTACCTGTTAAACTTAATGGCCGAGTTATAGTTAGCCAACTGGTCTGTTTTATACAAACCGGTTTCATCGTAGTAGCCTAAAGACAGGTAATACTGTGCGCTCTCCGACCCGCCGTTGGCGTTAACGCGGGCGCGGCGGTTTTGGCCTGTTTTGTTAAACAGTGTTTTAAACCAATCCACATTGGGATAAAGGTCTGGATCCGAGCCATCGGCCGTTTTTTGGATCCTGTCCTGCGAATACTTAGGTAACGGATCATTGGGGTTACTGTTCCTGTTGGCCTCATTGGCCATCTCCATATAAGTTACCCCATCAGCAAACTTCGGAATTTTGGTAAATTGGGTAATTCCCTGGTCGTACTGGGCATTAATGATAGGCTTACCAACCCTGCCTTTTTTTGTTTGAATAAGAATTACCCCGTTGGCACCCCGCACGCCATACACAGCCGTTGCCGATGCATCTTTCAGGATACTGAAACTGGCTATATCTTCAGGATCTACATTACCAAAATCACGCTCTACCCCATCTACCAAAACAAGCGGACTGCTATTGGTAAAGGTAGAGATACCGCGGATGTAGATCTCGGCATTATCATAACCAGGCTGCCCGCTGCGTTGCACGCCTATAATGCCCGCTACGCGCCCGGCAAGCACATCGGTAATATTGGCAACCGGCATTTTCAAATCTTCGGCCTTTACGGTACTTATAGCGCCAATAACGCTTACCTTTTTCTGTTGCCCGTAAGCTACCACCACCACATCGCTTAGGCCTGTTGATGATTCTTTAAGGGTTACATTGATCCGGGTAGCATTATTTACAGGAATTTCCTGCGGGCTATAGCCAACAAAAGTAAAAACCAGGGTACCTGTACCATCCGGAAGTTTGATTGTGTAGGTGCCATCGCCCCTGGTTGATGTACTTATGTTACCATCTTTTAACTTAACGGTTACTGCCGGTATGGGCAAGCCTTTTTCATCAACAACCTTACCGGTTACGGTTAATGACAGAACCTGTTGTGCAATAACAGCTGTATGGCTGCTAACAGCCCTTCGCTTAATAACAATCATGTTCTGGATCATTTCGTAGCTTAATGGTTGCTGCGAAAAGCATTTATCAAGGACT
Source organism: Mucilaginibacter sp. P4_C11 (assembly GCF_056402115.1). Lineage (NCBI taxonomy): Bacteria > Pseudomonadati > Bacteroidota > Sphingobacteriia > Sphingobacteriales > Sphingobacteriaceae > Mucilaginibacter > Mucilaginibacter sp. P4_C11. The sequence continues at coordinate 60,448 of NZ_JBFUIA010000018.1, forward strand.
TTTGTTAAGGGCTCGTTTACAACGTTTATACTGATGGGCTTAGCCTCCTTCAGCATTTTATCATCGTACACAAATTCAACACCGGCCTGGCGGTGCAATTGTTTAAACACATCTAAAAGCGAAACATCTTTCACTTTCAGGCTAATGTTTTGCGAATAAGTAGCGGCACTTACATGAAGCAATGCCGCTATTAATAAAACAAACGTGAGTTTCATTATCAGCAAAAATTTTGATAGGATACGGGAACCCCTTTTGCACGGGAATGCAATAGAAAATTTATACATTTGGTTAAGGTTAGTAATTAATTGGTTGTAAGAAATAATCAGTTATTGATCCTTAATGCCGAAAGGTGTTTTGACCGGGGGTACTTCGACCTACTCCTGGTCTCTTTTGTTTTAAGGATCGTTATGAAGTTTAAATAGGTAAGGGTTAATCCATCACAACTACCCTCCTTCCGTCTATTTTAAAGTGAACAGATCCGGTTGCTTCCAAAGCCTTCAGCACAACATCAATATTTTTATATCGTGAAATAGTGCCTCCAAAACTGCTTTGGTTGGTGATGTGTTGAAAAACGATATCTACATTATACCATCGCCCAATTTTTAACATAATATTGTGCAGACTTTCGTTATCAAACACAAAAAAGCCATCCTTCCAGGCCACAACATCGGCCGTATTTACATCTTTGATGCTAAAGCCTGCATTATGAACACCGCAGGTACCCTGTTGCCCGGGGGCAAGCAGCGCGTTGCCTGCCGGCGAATGCAGCTTAACCGCACCCTCCAGTAATGTGGTTTTAATTTCGTTGTCTTCGGGGTAACCCATTACATTAAAATGAGTACCTAATACCCGCACATCGGTACCGTTAACAGATACCTTAAATGGCATGGCCTTATTTTTGGCAACCTCAAAATAAGCCTCGCCAATGAGTACAACCTTACGCTCTGTACCGGCAAATGCAACCGGATATTTTAATGACGATGCCGAGTTAAGCCACACTTTTGTACCATCGGCCAGTACTGTTTGAAAAATACCGCCACGGGGTATTGTCAGTAAATTACTATCTGGAGCGGCAGTTATTTTTTGTTTATTATTATTTTTATTATTTTTAAAATAAGCCAAAACTCCATTATTTATTTTTTTTATAATAACATTACCACTACCTGCTATCTGCCCGTTTTTAGCGTATTGAAGTATGATAGATTTACCATTGGCTAATGTAAGATAGGCCATGTTTTTTCCGGGGCGAATACTACTTACAACCTGTTTTTTATCGCCATGTTTGGCAACGTAATGCCATCCCCAAAAACCTATGGCAAACAAAAATACTATCGATGCGGCATAACCCATCCAGGTGTATGACCGGCGTTTAGAAATAGCGATTACATGTTGAAAATCAACACTATCTGCCATTTTATCCAAAATCAGCTTTCGTGTTTGTTCCTTATCGCCCAAGGTATCATCCCAATCGTTGTTTAACAGTTTTATCTCCTCATAATAACGCTCCAAAAGGGCCTTTTCCTCATCGGTACATTGCCCCGAAAGAAACTTTTCGTAAAGTGAAATAAAATCCTGTTTTGACATTTGGCGGTTTATATAAGTATAGTACCTCATCCTTAAAAAAACTCACATACTTTTTTTGACTTTTTTTTATTTTATTGTATGATTATAAATTTTTTTTGATTATTTTTAAGATACCAATTATAATGTTAGAGCCTATCAAAACAGATATCCAACTATGGCACGCCGTACGTAAGGACGATGAAATAGCATTCAATATGCTGTTTGATCGTTACTGGGTAAGCCTGTACAAAACAGCCCATTATTACCTGGATGATCACGAGGTTTGTGCCGAGGCCGTAAACGATGTTTTTGTAAGTATCTGGAACCGGCGAAAGGAACTGGAAATTGAATCCTTTTTTAATTTCATGCAAACTTCGGTTCGGTTTCAAATTTACAAACGCCGCAAGGCGGCTAAACTCGATATTGTTTTTAACGACAGCCTGATTGCCGATGTTAGCTATCAATCAAACGAAGGAGAGATACGCATACAGCAAACAGAAATTAACAACCAGCTAAACGGTCACCTGGATAAGCTGCCCAAAAGATGCCAGGAAATTTTTGAATTGAGTCGATTTGACAATTTATCGAACCAGGAAATTGCAGATAGGCTGCAGATATCCAAACGCACCGTCGAAAATCAACTGGCGTTGGCCGTAAAACACCTTAAAGTTTGCTTTAAGCACATTTACCTTTTGATATTCATCCACCTCATGTAATTTAGGATGTGCTTATCCAAAAATACGGTAAAAGAAAAAGGCTGCCCAGTTGAGCAGCCTTTTTCTTTTAGTATTAGTTCTTCACTATTTTATAAACGCCTCCTTTAACAGCGCCTGGCCCGGTATCGGCGTTGGTGAGCATAAATAATTCTCCGGCGGCATCTTCCCCAAAACCGGTGATCTTTAAATCGGGTGGAAGGTTTTGCAGGCTTACCTTACTCCTTTCCCATTTAGTACCTGCCTTTTGCAGGTAGTAAATCGGCCCGGCCCAGTCGGCAAAAAAGTATTTGCCTTTTAAAACAGGTACTTGCCTGCCGTTGTAAACATAGCCGCCGATAACAGATACGCCTTCTTTGTGGGGATACTCTGATATGGGCATGGTGATACCCCTGGTATCAGAACCGTTAGCAGGATTGTAAGGATGTGTTCCTTCAAATAACCTCCAGCCATAATTGCCGCCCTTTTTTACAATATCAACCTCTTCCCATAAATCCTGGCCAACATCACCGGCAAATAATTGGTTGGATGCTTTGTCAAAAGAAAACCGGTAAGGGTTACGGAAACCGTAGGCCCATATTTCGCCCCTTGCATCTTTACGTCCTACAAAAGGATTATCTTTTGGTACTAAATACCCCTGTGGTGTGTTGATATCAATACGTAATATTTTACCCAGCATGATATCCATTTTTTGGCCGTTACCTATTTCGCCATGCTTATCGCCCTGGCCGCCGCCATCGCCAAATGAAAAATACAGGTAGCCATCGGGCCCAAACTGTAAACAACCGCCATCGTGGTTACCGTCTGGCTTTTCCTGTGTAAGTATGATACGGCCACTGGCTGGCTCAATGGGGCCTGTGTTTGCGGGTGCCTGATATTCGGCTATCACATCCATATGGTCGGATTTATTTGCCGATGGCGCGCTATAAAAAACATAAAATTTGTGGTTGATTTTAAATTTGGGATGCAGGGCTATCCCCAACAAGCCGCGTTCCTCGTAACCATTGTTCACTTTTATCATTTTGCTTTTTAAATCGAGCAAAGGTTCATCAAGCAATTTACCGTTCCTAATGATGCGGATCTTTCCCTTTTGCTCCAACACCCAGGTATCCCCATTGCCCGGAAAAACAATGGCAGTAGGTGCTTCCAGGTTATTAGTAACCAATTGCACTTTCAGGGTTATGGGCGTAGGATCGGCCTTTACTTTAACAGGTTTTAATTTAGGAACTATGTAGGATGGACAAATAATAACAGCAACGCCCAAGGCAAGTAATGCAAAAGCGCCTTTGCGGATTGCCGGATATGCAGGTAGAAGTTTATTGATTAATACTTTTTTCATAATAGTTTGTTGGCAGGTGTGTAAGTTTAAGTGGTATACTTTGCAAATAAAGGGAGCAACGTATAGTCGCTCCCCAAGCATTTGCAATTATAAACAATTAACCAGATTGTTACTTTTTACCCAATAGTTCTATACAGTAACTGAAGGCAGTAGTTTTTGCGTGTACCCGGTACTGCTCTAAAGGGCGCGGACCGCAGCCATATGAGCCCACACCCAAGGTTTGATGGCTAATACACAACACAGTTCCCTTACTTTTTGGCAAGTCTATTTTATACTCCACATCCGTCATTTCTTCATCGCTGTAAGGCAATGCTGTTACCTGGAACAGGTCGGTTTGTTTTTTTATAGCTATACCCAAACCATTTGCTGCGCTTACATTAGCCCATCTTACATCCTCGTGGTTACCGCAATCCATCGGTTTTTCATATGGGGTAAGCTGTTGGGCTATGCTGCTAAAGTAATGGCCTACATCAAACCCGCTTTTTCTATCGCCATAGTTTTCCATCGGGCCGCGGCCAAAGTATTCAAATTGATTAAGGTCTTCCTTTAAAAACATCCGTACGCCCAACCTGGCTAATATTAGTTTAGCATCGGCATTAAAACTGACGTTATTATCAACCTTGATAATGCCATTACTGTTAATGGTATAAACTACCTGGTGGTGTACAACAAATGCGTTTTTACCGGTGCCGGTAAGGTTTGCTGTTATAGCCACATCGCCGTTAGCAAGTTGCGCGGCCTTCGCCTCTTCGGTTTTCCAGGCTATTTCTTTTAAGCCATATTTAACCCAATCGTCGTAAGCCCACATATCATCTTTACGATGCGGGGCACGCCACAGGTGCAACATTGGGCCGCCGTTGTCGCGTAAAACGTTTTGGCCATCTTTTTCCATTTTTGAAAAAGTGCCTTTCTCTTTATCAAACTCCAACTTAAAACCTGCACCTTTTACCTTGATATCGTTTTTTGAATCAGATAGGGTTAGTTTGCCGGCTACCGGGCGTACCACGGCGGCAGGGATAGCTACTGGTAATTCTAATTGCTGGGCCGCAACTTCAAATCCTTTTTTGGCCCATAATTTATCGGCTGCCAGATCAAATGATACCCTTAAAAAGTATTCGGCGCCAGCTTTTGGGGTGATATTGTACGGAATTTTTATATCCTGCTCCTGTCCTGGCTTAATTTCTTTTAAAGCTAAATTGCCAGATGATATGGTGGTACCGTTTTCTGTTACCTCCCATTTAGCAGTTAAACCATTCAGGTTGATGAACTGGTAACGGTTTTTGATGGTAACCTCGCCGTTTCTCAGATCTTTTGCTTTGATGCTGATCCATTGGTAAGCATGCTTCAACTCGGGGTAGTGTGGTTTTAAAGAACGATCGGAAAACACCACACCTTTATGAATAAAATATTGATCATTTGGATACTCGCCAAAGCCACCACCAAAAGCGGTTATGGGGTGTTTAGGATCGCGGTTGTTGTAAATACCCTGATCCTGCCATTCCCAAATGGCACCGCCCAGTAGCTGCGGATATTTATCAAACAGGTCATTATAAATATCTACCGACCCCATGGAGTTGAACATGGCATGCGCGTATTCGCACAGGTAAAAAGGTTTGGTGAGCGTTTTATCATTGGCATGTTTTTCAAGGTTCTCTACATCGGTATACATTTCGCTGTCCATATCGGCCGGATTGTTATTGCCAATGCCAAAACCTTGGTAATGCGTTGGGCGGGTTGGGTCGATGTCCTTAATCACCTTTAATATAGCCCGGAAGTTTGAGCCGCCGCTGCCGCACTCATTACCCAGCGACCAGATAATAACCGATGGGTGATTTTTAAAATTCTCCACGTTGGCCACGTTACGGTCAATCAACGCGGCTTTGATCCTTGGTTCTTCGTTAAATTCATCCCAGGCTCCATGGCTCTCCAGGTTAGCTTCGGCAACCAGGTAAATACCATACTGGTCGCACAGTTCGTACCAACGCGGATCGTCAGAATAATGGCAGGTGCGCACATGGTTACAATTGGCTTGTTTAATCAATACAATATCCCGTATCATTTGCTCTTCGGTAACCGCATGGCCATCGTTTGGCCAGTTTTCATGCCGGTTAACGCCTTTTAGTTTGATAGGCACGCCATTCACCAAAAACAAACGTCCTTTAATCTCGATGTTCCTGAAACCGGTGCGTGACGATATGGTTTCTACCGTTTGGTTTCCGTCGGCTATTTTAACAACGGCGGTATAAAGCTTAGGTGTTTCCGCGGTCCACTTTTGTGGATTGTTTACATGGAAGGTAGCTTCAACCACCGCTTCCTCACCGGGTTTTAATGCAGGGATAGCCTTTTTGGTAGTGGCTCCCGGTACAGGTACCAAACCGTTGTACAAAGCCACATCCAGTAACCTGGCTTTAACAGGTGTGGTACCATAGTTTTTAATCTTGGCCGATACTACTACATCGGCATTCTTGTATTGTTTATCTAAATTGGTTTTTACAAAGTAATCACGGATATGCTCCTGCGGTGTGCTCCAAAGGGTTACGTTTCTGAAAATGCCGCTTAAGCGCCACATATCCTGGTCTTCCAGGTAGCTACCCGTGGTGAAGCGGTAAACCTCAACAGCTAAAACGTTTTTGCCTGATTTAATGTATTTGGTTAAATCAAATTCGGCGGCGTTGCGGCTATTTACGCTGTAACCTACCTTTTTACCATTTACCCAAATGAAGAAACCAGCGTCGACACCATCAAAGGTGATAAAGATATGACGCCCGGCCCAATCTGCGGGTACTGTAAAATCGCGGCGATAGCTGCCTACCGGATTACGTTCTTTAAACGCCGTATATTTTTCGGGCGGAGTGCTCATCACCCTCGGGAAATCCTTTTGAAAAATGTAGGTAAAGTTGCTATAGTATGGTGTACCATAACCTTCCACCTGCCAGTTTGAAGGCACTTTGATATCTTTCCAACCCGATACATCATAATCGGTTTTATAAAAGTTAACGGGACGTTTTTGAGGCCAATCTACCCAGTTAAATTTCCACAATCCGTTCAGGCTACGGCTAAACGATGATGCATGGCGGTTTGCCGCCAGCGCTTCTTTTAAAGATGCATAGGGCATCAGCGTAGCATGACTGGCCTCTTTGTTTATACCGATATTTTCGGGATCTTCAATTTCTTTGGGCACAAAAGCAGTATCAGATTTTGAAAGCCCGGTGCTTTGTTGTTGCTGAAAACCCCGGCTTATTTTAAAGGTAAGAATAAAAATGGAGATCAATAAAAGTTTAGCAAGTTGTTTACTAAAAAGAAGGTTACGCATAGGTATTTATAATAAATTGAAATTGGTTACAGGACACGATATTAACAGCAAAGAAATATAAATTTCGGCTGCATAAATTGTCATTATATACATATTTATTGCCGTTATGTACATTTAAATGACCGGTTTGTTAAATTATCCGGTATATAAAAGCATTTTTGTGAAGGGTATAATGTGACAATGAAAACCAGGGCAAATAGTTGCCCGTTTTTTTGATATTAACTCAAAACCAATTATAATTACCCTTGGTCATCGTTAAAATAAAACCTTAATTCAAAGCGGATAGAGCTAAACTTTTTACGGCGTTAAATGAATATCAGTATTAATGAAAATTAAAACACCCTTTGAATTGATTTGTGGTAAGTTTATAAAGGCATTGTTTTTTCTTACGGTTTTTGCCTGCCTGGTTCCGGATGTAACGCTGGCTCAGCAGTACCCCTATAAGTTTCATTATTTAACCGTTGACGAAGGATTATCGCATACTGATGCTAATGATGTTGCACAGGATAAACAGGGATATATTTGGGTAGCCACTTTTTTTGGCCTGGATAGGTTTGACGGTTATTCGGTTAAAAAATTTTATAATACCAACACACCACTAAACAACGCCTTTAAAAACAGGCTGGTAACTATTTATCCTGATGACGATGGAAATATTTGGCTGGCCACAGAAGGCGGCCTGCAATGTTTTAACCCAAGCCTGGAAAAGTATACTGATTATACCGAGACAAAAAAAAACAGCAACACAAGTTTTCAAAAAATATTTAAACCCAGGGGTAACCTCATTTATATTTTTACCGGCAACCAGCTCAAAGTATTCCGGATTAACGGGACTAATATTGAGGAGCAAAATTTAGTTACCCCTCCCGGTGTACAGTTTTCCGATATGGTGCAAGACCATAAAGGCCAGCTTTACTTAACAAGTAATAAGGGTATGTGGGCGCTTGATAAAAACAACCGTTTAAAAAAGGTACCTATTGCAGGCCTTACAAATGAAAACATATCGCGGGTGTATTTTAACAATAACGATAGCCCGGTGCTATCTACAGAAAACAAAATATTACTTGTAGAAACAAGACAGGGTGCTACAGGGCAGGTTTGGGCTGTAGGAAAACAATTGGCTTGCCCCAGCTTTATAAGAAATATTACCGAAGGCGAAAAAGGCGATTATTGGCTAAATATTGGCCCCAGCCTGCTCAGGCTTGACCATAACTTAAACCTGGTACAAACGGTGAGTGATAAAAACTCACCCCACGGCTTAAATTCGGGTTCATTAAGCAAGGTATTTGTTGACCGTACCGATTGCTTATGGGTTTGTACATTTGGCGGAGGGTTAAATTATTGCGATTTAAATGAAAAACCATTTTATACCCTTCAGCATAACCCCGAAGTCGCCAATTCACTTGCGGGCAATCACATCCGGTCTGTAATGGCCGATGGCGATAACCTTTGGATAGGTACCACCGCCAACGGGCTTAACCTGTACAATTTAAAAACTCAAAAATTCACTTATTACAATACCAATAATTCTCGCTTAAGATTAAAAAGCGATGTTATTACGGCTTTAACAATTGATAGCGACCATAATTTATGGATAGGCAGCTCGGCAGGTATCGAAATATTAAGACCCAACGGTACCGAATTGTGGAAACCCAACGGATATCAAAACTTCCCCTCCCACGTAATAGATACCTTTGTTAAAGATTATTACGGCAATATTTGGTTTGGCAATCATCAGGACAAATACGGAGTTATATGGAAGGATGCTAAAAATATTTACCAGGTAAAATACTACGACGAGGGCTTTTTTATTTTTGCGGATAAAAGCACGCCGCAGCTCCTTGTATCCAGCACGCATGGGTTAAAGCGGGTACTAATTGACGCGCAGGGCAATATTAAACAAACGTTCATTTACAGGGCATCTGGACAGCCAAATTCTTTAAGCTCAGATTATACCTACCCTATCAGCAAACAAAATGACAGTACTTATTGGATAGGCACCATTGGCGGCGGGGTTAACAGGCTTGTTTTGCGCGCCGCTAACAACTCATATACCATAAAGCAATACGCAGGCAGTTATGGTATTTTTAACGATGTAGAGAGCCTTGAAATTGATAATGCCGGCAATATATGGATGGGAGGCAATGGACTGGAGTGCCTTAACCCATCAACTGGCAAATTGATCCGGTATGATAAAAACGACGGCCTGCAGGGTAATAGTTTCAAGGTAGGCTCATCATACAAAGGCCCCGATGGCCGTTTATATTTCGGCGGCATTAACGGACTCAATTATTTTTACCCGGACCAGATCAGGGCCAACAGCATTGCAGCTATGCCCGTTTTAACTGATATTTTGATCAACAATCAAAAGCCGGGTTATGGGTTAGATGATTCATCGAAAAACAATATAAACCAGGCTATCGGTTACGGCAAAAAACTAACGCTTAGCTACCTCCAAAACAATTTTGTTATCTTTTTTTCATCTATGCATTTTGCCAACCCGTTAAAATGCAAATATCGCTATAAACTGGTTGGGTTTGATAAAGACTGGCAATACACCGATGGTAAAAACCCAAGCGCGGCCTACAGCAACCTCGATTACAGCAATTTTAGATTTGTGGTGGAAGCCACAAATAATGACGGGGTATGGAGCAAAAGTGAGGCCGGCACAAGCATCACCATTACCCCGCCCTGGTGGAAATCGGGCATGGCTAAAACCATTTATATCCTGCTTATCATATCGGCGCTGCTGGGAATTTATATTTACCAGGCTCGTTGGTACCGCCTTAAGCGTGAGGTTGAAATTCGTAAAGTAAACGAGGCTCAACGCGAGGAGATACACCTGCAACGTGAGGAACTTTACCAACAGCAGCTAATGTTCTTCACCAATGTATCGCACGAGTTTCGTACACCGCTAACTTTAATTTTAGGTCCGCTGGAAAGCTTGATAAGCCAGAATAAGAACAAGGCGCTTGATTATTCCTACCAACTCATGTTCAGGAATGCCAAACGCCTCATGAACCTGATAAGCGAGCTGATGAACTTTAAAAAAGTTGCTGATAGTATTGTAAAGCTACAGGTGCAGCCGTTGGCAGTCAACCAATTTTGCAGGGACCTGGCCTGGGAATTTCAAAACCTGGCCGTTAATAAGGGGATAAATTTCGAACTTAACTACCATACCGATAGCCAGGACGCACTTGCACAAACCGGATACTTTGATGTGCAGGTACTGGAAAAGATATTGTTTAACCTTTTGAATAACTCGTTCAAATACACCAACGCCGGCGGGCGCGTTTCCTTCGAGATCTTTTTTGATATCGAACGGTTTACGCCATCCTTTAACACCGGCTTCGAATTGTTGGCCAGGGAACACCAGGCAAAAAAATACATTTTTTTTCGCGTAGCCGATACCGGCATAGGCATTTCCAGCGACTCTATCACCCGTATTTTTGACCGTTATTACCGTATCAGCAAAAATCACCTTGGCTCGGGGGTGGGCCTGGCACTGGTTAAAAGCCTTACACAGCTGCACAAGGGTAACATTTATGTTTACAGCGAGCGGTATAAAGGCACCGAAATAATTATAGGCATTCCCTGGGGCGAAGAAAATTACCTACCGTCAGAAAAAACAGCTTCCGGACTGGTAGAGACACAGCTGGAAGTTATTGATAATGCCATTCAATTGCCATTGCCAGAATATGAAAACGAAGGCATTGGAGTTCAAACTAAAAACCGCAAACACATTTTACTGGTAGAAGATAACCAGGAACTGCGTACCTTTTTAAAACAGGCTTTTGAAAAACACTACCAAATTTACGAGGCCGAAGATGGCCACTCCGGGATGGAATTAGCGGCCAAAAAAGTACCGGACATGATTATCAGCGATGTTATGATGCCGGGAATGAGCGGTATTGAGCTTTGTAAGGCCATCAAAGAAACCTTTGAAACCAGCCACATCCCTTTTATCATCCTATCGGCCAAGGATGCCTTAGATACCAAAATTGAGGGAATGGAATCGGGCGCCGACTTTTATTTTGCCAAACCTTTAAGCATCGATCTTTTGCTGCTTACCGTACACAATATTTTTGAACAGGGCGAAAAGCTCAAACAACGCTATACCAAGGATTACCTGGTAAAAGCCACCGAGCTTGTACACTCCGAAAAAGACAAGGAATTTTTTAATAAATTATTAAAGTTGATCGAGGACAACATCCAGGATTTGAATCTTGATGTCGATTTTTTATGCAGGCATTTGTATATAAGCCGCACTAAGCTCTATCAAAAAATAAAGGGAATATCTGACCAATCAGTTGGTGAATTTATCCGGACCATCCGGCTAAAAAAGGCTATCCAGATTATGACGCATGAGGACGTTGCTATGAATGAAGTAGCCGACAGGATTGGCCTGCAAAGCAATTCAAATTTTTCGCGGGCCTTTAAAAAGGAATACGGCAAATCGCCCTTGCAGTTTATGCAGGCTTTAAAAAAGAGCTAAGTACCACATCTGGCATATCAAAAAGCTCCAGGTAAATCGCGGCGTTCATACGCTCTATGGCTCGTCACGTCCAGCATTCACAAATAAATATCATTATAAACCAAAAACACTTCACAGCGTAGTTGTACTACTCTACCCGGCGCACATCCACATTTACATACATACGTTGGCCGGCGCCGCTGTAAACTACACCTTTTAATGGTACTATGTCGGCAAAATCGCGGCCGATGGCAGTACGGATATGCCGGTCGTTAACCAGCAGGTTATTGGTGGCGTCAAACTCCGTCCACCCAATGTCGGGAATGTATAATGCTATCCAGGCGTGCGAGGCATCGGAGCCAAACAGTTTTGATTTTCCTGGTGGCGGCAGCGTTTCGATATATCCGCTTACGTACCTAGCCGATAAGCCTATCGACCGTAAACAGGCCAGCGAGAAATGCGCAAAATCCTGGCAAACACCTTTTTTATGTAAAAAAACTTCTTCCAGCTTGGTAGTAACATCTGTAAAGCCGGGGGTGAAATCGAAATCATTAAATATGCGCGAGTTGAGATCAAGCATGGCTGCCATAATTGGCCTGCCGGGCGTGAATGATTTTAATGCATACTCCCTGATGCCCTGTATAAACACCACATGGTCCGATTCAAGGTAAAATTGCCTGATGTCACTTTCGGCATCGGTACTTTTCAGCCAGATCACCACGTTTTCCCAGGGTGTCGTATTTTGGGGCGCAGCGCTTATCCATACCGGCTCGGAAATTTTAACCTCGCTTTTTATCTCGACGGTTAACCGTTGATGAAACTCTTCTATCGAAAAATAGATGAATTTATTACTAAAAAAGTCCTCCCTCGTCACTACCAAATGTGGTACGGGATGAATTTGGTAGTTCACCTTCTCCACTTCCTGAAAACTGTGGTTAACCGGCACCTGGTACACCAGGTTATGGCATAACGATGCCGGCAACTGGTATTCATATTTGGTAATATGGGTTACCTGGTATTTCATAATCTTTGGCTGTTGTGAAAACACCTGTTAAAAAATGCCTTTGTATTAGCGGTTCTCATAATTCGGGTAGCGCGTTATTATTTTTCACAAAACTGTACTGGCTTTGTGTTGGGCTAAAATAGCTTTCAAATATAATGGTTGATGCCTGGCTCAATAAGGTAATCAGGTGGTGTAAAAAGCCGTTAAGCTCTTTTTTGCCAAAGCCATTGGCATTGGCCGATGGTACCATCTTGTTTACATCGCAAAGCCTGATCATGGTTAACGCCTCCAGCAGTTTTTTGTGTGCCGGGCTAAGGCCGCCTTCTTTATGATTATCTGGCAAATGCGCCAGGTGCTCATCAATTTTGGCAATCAAAAAGGCCACCGATTTTGGATTATCCTCGTTTACAAGCAGCAAATTAAGCACACCCGGCAATTGCAGCGTCGACCGGTATAGGTATCGGTAGGTAACCAAACTCTCGTTGCACATCAGCACCAGTTCCATCAATTGCTTCTCCACCTCTGGTGTTACGTTATTAGCCAACGCCGCCTGTAAAATGATGCATGTATTTAACGATGACTCTAAAAAACGGCCTATGTTAAGCAACCGCCAGCTGGATGCCCTGGTCATGTTATCGTTATTAAGGCCGATAAAAGCCATCAGCTTAATGATAAACTGATCGAGGTTATGGTAAATCTTGCGTAAATCATCGCCGTTTTCCTTCATCAACTCAAATTCTTCGGATATACTATCCAGAATCCTCCATGTATCGAGGCTTAAACGATCGCGTACGGCAAATCCGTTTGTTAAAAATGATTGCAAGGATTGCGCCAAAGTACCCGCCCTGCCTGTTTCAACAGCCAGCGACAATAACTCTTTTTCGGGCTGCCGTAACCTGGTCTGATCGGCTGAGGCAAAACCGGGTAAAGTACCCGTTACCGCGCTTAATGTTTTAAGCAGTATTACCAGCGTCTGGTTGGTTTCGGGGTGAATTTCATCATCGCGCTCGTTGTAAATTTTAAGCACAATACGCATTAACCGCACGTTTATAACTGCCCTGTCAAGGTACCGGCCCAACCAAAACAAGCTCTCGCCGGTGCGGCTTGGCAAAATATTTTTTACCTGCCGCAATACCGGCTGATTAACGGCGAGCTTTGCCTGGCTCTGGGGCGATGGGCCCAGCACCCAGGTATCCTTACTGATACCACCCGATTGGTTAGAAATAATAAACTCGCCTTTTGTAGGAAAGCTCCTTGATAAACCGCCTGGCATTACATGGTAAACCTCTTTGTCCATATCGGCTACAATGTAACTCCTGAAAACGGCGTTACAGGCTTCCAGGTTGTTGCCAATTAATGAGGGCGTGGTACTGAAGCTTACTACCTCCTGGGCCACATATAAATAGGGCCGGGTGTTTATTTCCGTCCTCAAATCTTCTATCTGCTTTTTGCTCAGTTCGCTGCCGATGTATGGGCGGTTCTCGTTACTCCGGTAAATAGACCGGATAATGAGGAAGGGCAGATTATCCAGCACATACTTTTTCTCTTTCTCGTGCCCGCACCACCAGGTGGCTACGGATGGTAATATCAGTTCTTCGTTTAACAGATGCTTGCACAGGCGCGGCAGAAAAGCCATCAAGCCCGGGTTCTCCAATATTCGGCCGCCTAATGGGTTAATAATCGTCACCTTTTTTTGCCGCACGGCTTCCATCAACCCAACCACACCTAAGTGCGAATCGCCTAAAAACTCCAGCGGATCGCAAAAAATATCGTCAACACGGCGTACAATAACGTCTACTTTCTCTAACCCTTTTAAGGTTTTTAGCCATACATAGCCATCGCTCACGGTTAAATCCTGCCCAAAAACAAGGGTAAAACCTAATGACGATGCCAGGTAGGCGTGCTCAAAATAAGTTTCGTTGGCCGTACCCGGCGATAAAAGCACCACCCTCGGGTTCTCTTTATTTTGTAAAGCGAGCCTTGTAAGCGTATTTTTTAATGTTTGATAATAAGACGAAATTTTACGCACCTGGTTTTCGCGGATCAAATCCGGGAAAACCCTGGTCATGGCGGCCCTGTTTTCCAGCGTATAGCCGGCACCCGACGGGGCGTCGGCACGGTCATGCAGTACCCACATTTTGCCCAGGGGGCCACGTACCAGATCGGCAGAGTATTGAATAAGCTGAAATTTGCCGGGTATTTTAATTTTATCGGCCTGCCTTAAAAAACCTTTATGGCTAAATACCAGCTCAAAGGGGATAAACCCCTCTTTAATCAGCCTGCGTTCGCCATAAATATCAGCTATGATCAGGTTAAGCAATTCAGCACGTTGTACTAAGCCTTTTTCAATGTTCTCCCATTCCTGCTGGCTAAATACCATTGGCACAGGGTCAAGCTTCCAGGGGCGGTTAATGCCGTCGGGATCGCTGTACACGTTATAAGTAACCCCATTATCGCGCAACTCCTGGCTAATTTCCCGGCTCCGCTGCTCCATTTTTTCAAGGCCCAGCTCGTCATAAGCATGGGCAAGCTTTTTCCAATGCTCACGCACTACGCCTTCGGGCGCGGCAAGCTCATCAAAAAAAGGTTTGGCAGTTTTACCGTTCCGCTCCAGGTAAGTTTCAATCATTTTCCAAATGTCTGATTTTTCTGCTATAAATTCTTGGCATTTTTATATCGCCTCAAATCCATGGTATACGGGTATTCCGGGCTAACTACTTCATTGGTGATGGTATATTGTGGTAATATATTCATTTTGGTAACAAACCTCCCTCCTGCTGTTTGCTGGGCAACAGCCGGCTCAACCAGGTTAACCGAATGGCCAAAATCAAAAAAGCGGGAAATTATGCGCGATTCGGCTTCATAGCTGTTTACCGGGAAGGTATCATAGCTGCGGCCTCCGGGATGCGATACATGGTACTGGCATGCTGCCACTGATTTTTGCGTCCAGGTGTCAAACAAATCAAACACCAGCGGCGTATCTGTACCGATGGTTGGATGCAGTGCCGATGGCGGTTGCCAGGCCCTATAGCGAACCCCTGCAATATACTCGCCTTGTACACCTGTGCTTTTTAGCGGTATTTTTAAGCCGTTACATAAAAAGGTGTAGCGCGAATCGGTAAGGCCAGATATTTTAACCTGGATACGTTCCAGCGAAGAATCCACAAAACGCGATGTGCCGGTGCTCGACATTTCTTCGCCCAATACATGCCATGGTTCAATGGCCATCTTAATTTCGATATTGATATCATCTACCTGCAACTCGCCCAGGAAAGGGAAACGGAAGCTGAAGAAAGGCTCAAACCACGAGATATCAAAACCATAACCGGCATCGCGCAGGCTGTTTACCACCTCGGTCATATCTTTATAGCAATAGTGCGGTAGCAGGAAACGGTCGTGCAGTTCGGTTCCCCAACGTACCAGTTTATGGTTGTATGGGGTTTTCCAGAACCAGGCCAGTAACGTGCGGATCAGCAGGAACTGCACCATACTCATGCGGTAATGCGGTGGCATATCAAATCCCCTGAACTCCAGGATGCCCAAGCGGCCGCTTGATGAATCGGGCGAGTAAAGCTTATCGATACAAAACTCCGACCGGTGTGTATTGCCGGTAATATCTGTTAAAAAGTGACGAAAAATCCTATCAACCAGCCAAAAAGGAACTTCATTTTCGGCCCGGTCGGGAACTTGCTGAAACGCTATTTCCAGTTCATAAAGCGTTTCCATCCTTCCCTCGTCAACCCGTGGCGCCTGGCTGGTAGGGCCTATAAACTGGGTAGAGAACAGGTATGACAAGCAAGGGTGATGCTGCCAAAAGGTTATAAAACTGCGCAAAATATCAGGACGGCGCAATAGCGGGCTATCAGCCGGTGTTTCGCCGCCCAGGGTTACGTGGTTACCGCCACCAGTGCCTGTATGCCTGCCATCGATGTTGAATTTTTCTGTCGCCAGGCGAGATTCTGCTGCCTTTTTATATAGAACATCATAATTTTTTGCCAGTTCGCGCCAGCTTGCCGCCGGGTGAATATTAACCTCGATAACGCCGGGATCGGGCGTTATCATCATTTTGGTTACCCGATTGTCTGTCGGCGGATCGTAGCCTTCAATTAATACCGGCATCTTTAGCTTCTCTGCTGTACGCTCAACGGCATTCACCAGGTATAAATAATGCTCAAAATAACTGGTAGGCGGGAAAAATATAAACAGTTTGCCCTGCCGCACTTCAACCACCATCGCCGTTTTAAAAATGGTTTTGCTGTTATTGAATTTGGTGCCGGTTACTGGAATCAAATGATCGCCATCGGGCAAGGCATCCACATCGGCAAAAAGGCTTCTTTCCGGTAGCTCTTCCTGCTCTGCCGGGTCAAAATACTGCACCGAATCCAATGGCAGGCGCAAGCCAACCGGCGAATTACCCGGTACCAGGAACAGGTTTTGCCGCCTGAACGACCATTTACAACTTTGCCAGTTGCTTTGCTCCAGGTCCCATTTAATAGGCACCACATAGCCAACAGGCTCATTCAGGCCAGTATTCAGCAACTCGGCCAGTTTTTGCCGCTCCAGCGGAGATTTCAGGTCAACTTTCAGCGGATCGACATTGATGGGCGTTTTACTCTCTTCCCACAAAAAGTAAAAAGGGTCTTCGTAAGTTGGATTAATATTTTTAGGGTCGATGTGCAATTCTTTGGTAAGCAGCTTCATGAAGCTTTTGGCATCCTTAGGGCCAAGGCCGTAATCTTTCGACAGGTCGGCCATTAAGGTATCGTTGTTCCATAAAGGCACATTATCCTTACGCCAATAGCAAGCAAGTTTCCAGCGGGGCAGCGGCTCTCCTGGGTACCATTTGCCTTGCCCGTACTGCATTAACGCGCCTTCACCATACTCATTTTTAAGCTTGTGGAACAAGATATTGGATAAGCGGCGCTTATGCTCGCCATCGGCAGCCGAGTTCCACTCAGGTGCTTCATTATTATCTACCGATACAAAAGTGGGCTCGCCTCCCATAGTAAGGCGTACGTTGTTGGCGGCAAATTCCTCATCAACCTTATCGCCAAGGGCCATAATATCTTCCCATTGCTCGTCAGAAAATGGTTTGGTTACCCGTGGCTTTTCTTCAATACGGGTGATGGTATTTTCAAAATGAAACTCTGTTTCGATGGGGTCGTTTGTATCGCTGATGATACCACCACTAATTGGGGCTGCGCTCTGCGGATCAGGCGTACAGGCCAATGGGATATGTCCCTCGCCGGCAAATAATCCAGATGTCGGGTCAAGCCCTATCCAGCCAGCGCCAGGCAGGTAAACTTCTGTCCAGGCATGCAGGTCGGTAAAATCCTGCTCGGGGCCTGATGGGCCATCTAATGATTTAATGTCGGGCTTTAACTGCACCAGGTAACCCGATGCAAAACGCGCAGCCAAACCAAAATGCCTTAACAATTGTACAAACAACCACGCGGTATCACGGCATGAACCCGATTTAAGCTCCAGCGTTTCCTCGCAGGATTGTACGCCCGGCTCCATGCGGATATTGTAGGATATTTCAAGATAAAGCAGCCTGTTTAGGGTAACCAAAAAATCCTGGGTAACTGCATTTTTCTTCAGTAACTCGGCGGCTTTCTCTGTTAAATCCATTAACAGCGGGCCACGCTCGGTTATCTCCAGGTATGGCACCAGGTTCTTTTTTAATGAATCCTCATACTCAAAAGGATAGTGATTAGCATACTCCTCCACAAAAAAATCAAAAGGGTTTATCACCACCATATCGGCAATCACCTCTACATCAATCACAAATTCATTTACCTTCTCGGGGAAAACAATCCGGGCAAGGTAATTACCAAAGGGGTCCTGCTGCCAGTTTATAAAATGCTTTTCGGGTAATATTTTTAGCGAGTAGCCTTTAATCATGGTACGCGAGTGCGCAGCAGGCCGTAAACGGATAACTTGTGGCGAAAGCGTGATATGTTTATCGTACTTGTAACTTGTAAAATGACGAATTGCTACTTTTATTGACATCGGCTATGTTTTATGTTATAAACATAGCCTATTTACAGTAAAATATTCAACAAAACCGGCAATTATTTATAGATTTTTTAATATTTATAAAATTCAGTCCCACTGGTATCAATAACGCTGTTGGCTGCAGTTAAGCCGCGGCTGTAAGTTGTGTACTTATCGGGCGTCCTAATTCAAAAACACCTCGTCCATAAAAACCCAGGCTGGTTTGCCTTTTGCCGGGTGCCAGGCAGGGACACTTTTAAGCGGCCTGGCAACCAGTTTTATACAGGATATGGGCTGGCCGCTTTTCAATTTACAATCCAGGTTCATGATGCTGTAAGTATCTTTTTTAAGCGGCGCGGCAGGTGTAACACTCCCTAACAGTTTGAGATGAGATTGATCGGTGCCGCCCCACACCTCTACCTTCGCGGGCAAAAATATCTGAGGGCCAGTATTGCGCATCACGTTAATGTTAACGGTATGTAAATCGACTGGCTTATTAAACCACATCAGCAATTCCAGGTCTTTTTGTGAGGCCAGCCATTTGCCATCGCCAAAATTACCGCTGCCCAGTTCCTTATCTATCATTGTTTTGGCGCCCTCGCCTTTGTATTTACTATCGGGATAGGTTGAAAAACTGATGCTATCAGGGGTATAGGTTGATTTATAAATATTAAACTGAACCGTATCGCTGCCTATCCAACCGGCTTTAAATGCCCTGGCGCGAATTACCGTGCTTTGCGTAAATGAAACGCCTGGTTTATAGGATATAGCATGAATACTATCCGGCGCGCTACCATCGGTAGTATACCGGATATCGGTTCCTTTTATCGGGTTGCCGAGCTGTAACAGGTAACTTTGCTTAAATATTACCGCAGTGTTTTTTAACTGCGGACTGGTAAGTTTTAAAGGCTTGCCATCATCTTTAAAACCGGTTAATAGGGTAACGTGCTTATTTGCTTTTTGTAGTGGCGCAAGATCGGCGGTTTTAAGGCCTGTATCCCAGATGGCCAGTTCGGTAAGGCTCTTGATGGCTGCCAGTTGCTTTACATCGGCGGCGTTTAATTTTACGCCTGCCAGCGAGAGGCTTTTAAGCAACTTAAGCGAAGTCAGTTCTTTTAGCCCCGCGCCGGTAACATCGCTAAAATTGAGGTTAAGCCTGCGCAGGTTTTCAAATTGGGCTATTGTTTTCAAATCAGCGTCCTTCACCGGCATTTTATTCAGGTCGAGCGATACCACCTGTTTTTTAATGGGACTAAGCTCGTCAAGCGCCTTGATGTTGTAGGTGCTTTTGTTGTAAATATTAACGGCCAAAGCGGGCGATTCCTTAGCCAGCGGATAAATTACCCGGTAATTATTGTTTAGTTTTTTAATCTCCTTATCGTCGGCTGCCGAAAAATCGTATGTCTCCTCCGCGCTTTCGGCGGGCTTTAATAATGTTGCTGCAATCATCCGGAGCGAATCGGTTGCGGGCAGGTCAATAACTTTTTTCTTAAAGTCGGGCTTGTTTTTTACCCAAAGGTAAAGCAGTACTTTTTCTTCGTCGGTTAGTTGGGGTTTACCGGTAGGCGGCATGTGCTTCTTCTCAGTTTCGGGCATGTGTACCCGTTGCAGCAGCAGGCTCATAGCCGGATCGCCGGGGATAAAAAGTTTACCATTTTTGCCGCCTTTTAACATTGCCGACTGGCTGGTGAGCATTAGTCCGCCTTTCATTTTATCGGCATTGTGGCAGCTTTGGCATTTGGCTTCGAAAATTGGCCTGATAACGTCCTGGTAAACAAAGGCTTTATCAATTGGGACTTTATTTTTTTCTTTATCCATCACTGGCCCTAAAACAAAATCGTCGCCGTGGGTAAGGTTTGCGCCAAAATGCCCGGCCACTATTAAACAGAAAACCGTAACCAAAGCCCCTGTTTTGGCCAGCGTAGCGGTGTATTTTGTTGTGTTACGAATAAGATAAACGCCGTAGCCCACAAACGCCACACTGACACCAAACCACTTATGCCATAACAAATTGCCTCCCTCGTAACCCGGCTCGCGCGACAACAGCAGGCCCATAATTACCGTTAACGACGATAAAAGCGCGCCCAGTACCAGTAAATAATTGGTAAAGTTTTGGTAAAACCTTTCGTTAACAAACCCGGCCCTGAACCGGAAAAACTCCAGCACCATAGCCAGCATCAATATGACGATAGGGAAATGCAAAATTAAGGGGTGCAACCGCCCAACCGGCTGTAACCATTGCGGCACAACCAGGCTATCGCCTGCTACCAGTAAAACTAAAATGAAAATATTAAGCGCAAACAACGCTCCGTCTGCAAAACCTTTATGGCTGCTCTTCATACCAGCAACAATATTTTATTTATCAAAACTAAATAAGCTAAAACGTTTTAAATACATCGATAAAAAGATATCAGCAGTCAAATCTATCAAAACCGGATAAGCTAAAACGTTTTAAGCATATCACTAAAAAGATACCAGCCGTAAAAATCAAAATCCTGTTAATCCTGTAAAATCCTAAAATCGTGTTAAGTGATAATCCCCTTTACCACATTTCCAGCCACATCCGTCAGCCTGTACCTCCGGCCTAAGCTTTTAAACGTAAGCTTTTTATGATCGATACCTAACTGATTAAGCATGGTAGCATGAAAATCATGCACATGCACAGGATCTTTAACAATGTTATACCCAAAATCGTCCGATTCGCCGTAAACCATGCCCGGTTTAATACCACCGCCGGCCATCCACACACTAAAGCAGCGCGGGTGATGATCGCGCCCATAGTTTGCTTTCTCCAACTTGCCCTGGCTGTAATTGGTACGGCCAAATTCGCCGCCCCATATTACCAGGGTTTCATCCAGCAGGCCACGTTGTTTTAAATCGGTAACCAAAGCGGCCGAAGCCTGGTCTACGTCCTTAGCCTGCCCGGCCATTTCCTGTGGCAGGTTGCTATGCTGATCCCACCCCTGGTGGTAAAGCTGCACAAAGCGAACGCCGTTTTCTGATAGCTTCCTGGCCAGCAAACAATTGGCCGCGTAAGTACCGGGAATCAAACATTCGGGGCCGTACATTTTAACGATGTCGTCCGATTCTTTGGATACATCCATAATTTCGGGCACGGCCGTTTGCATGCGGTAGGCCATTTCGTACTGCTGTATCTTGGTGTTTATCTCCGGATCGCCGAATTGTTTATAGTTGATATCATTTAAAGCAGCCAGGTTATCCAGCATTTTGCGGCGTTCGTGCCGGTTTAATCCTTCGGGATCGTTCAGGTACAATATCGGATTTTCGCCGCTACTGAATTGTACCCCCTGGTGAATAGAATCTAAGAAACCATTACTCCACAATTTGGAGTAAACCCCCTGTCCATTGCCTTTCCCTTTGGATAATAATACCGTAAAGGCCGGCAGGTTTTTATTCTCGCTGCCAAGGCCATAGCTCACCCACGATCCCATACTTGGGCGGTTACCCTGCTGTGCACCGGTCTGGAAAAAAGTAAGCGCAGGATCATGGTTTATGGCATCGGTGTTCATCGAGCGGATGATACAAATATCGTCCGCAATTTTGCCTATATGGGGGAACAGGTCGCTTACCCATGCTCCCGATTCGCCGTATTGTTTAAAATCGTAAAATGAACCTACCAGCGGGAACGAGGCCTGCTTAGCCGTCATCCCGGTAAGTATCTGGTTACCACGCACCGAAGCAGGCAACTCCTGCCCCATCATCTCGCGCAATTTGGGCTTGTAATCAAACGATTCCAGTTGTGAAGGGGCGCCGTCCTGGAAAAGATAGATCACCCTTTTTGCCTTGGGCGCAAAATTGGGGATGCCCGGTACAAAATCAGCTTCGGCATCGGCACCACTGCCACTAAAAAGATCGGGAATAAGTAATGACCCTAATGCAACACTACCTATCCCCAGGCTTAACCTGGAGAGGAACTTGCGCCGGTTTATATTGAGCCTGCTCTCTAAAAAATCTTTCTCCATATCAGGTTTTTGTTATCGCTTCTTCTACATTGTACATAGCATCAACCACTTTCATCATAGCTGCCAATGTTACTTTATCAAGGTTAGCAGGTATCGGGTATTCGCCAACGCTTAACAGCTTTTGGGCATCAGCTTTGTTCATCCCTTTCAGCTCATCGTTATAATACGCTGTAAGTATAGCCAGTTCTTTTTCCTGCGGATGGCGGCACATAATCAACCGGAACGCTTTGGTTATTTTATCCTGCATACGGCTGTTATCCTGCAATAACTTTGCGGCCAAAACACGGGATGCCTCCAGTACGGTAGGGTCATTAAGCATCACCAAAGCCTGTAAGGGCGTATTGGTGCGCAGGCGTTTTACTTCGCACTGATCGCGGTTGCTGGCATCAAAAATACCCAGCGAGGCTGGCGGCACAGTACGTTTGATAAGTGTATACATCCCCCTGCGATAAAGATTGGGGCCATGTACCTGTTTATAGCTGGCCAACTGCCCGCGGCCGGATGTCGCGTTTTCCCACAAGCCGGGCGGCTGGTACGGGTTAACACTTGGGCCGCCAATGGTATGGTTAAGTAAACCACTGCTGGCCAAAACCAAATCGCGCACAAACTCGGCAGGCAAGCGGCTACGGGGGCCGCGCGCCAGCCAGGTATTTTCAGGATCGTCCTTTAACTTTTCGGGGCTGATTACGGCTGATTGCCTGTAGGTAGCGGACATAACAATTTGTTTTACCAGCCGTTTGATATCCCAGCCATGATCCCTGAAATCAACAGCAAGCCAATCCAATAATTCGGGATGCGAAGGCAAATCGCCCTGCATGCCAAAGTCACCGGAGCTTTTTACGATGCCTTTACCAAAAAACTCCTGCCAAACCTGGTTTACAAATACCCTTGCCGCAAGCGGGTTGTTTTTATTAAACAGCCATTCGGCCAAACCGAGGCGATTTTTAGGATAGTTCGCGGTAAATGGTAATATAGCTTTGGGCGTACCCGGCTCAACAACATCACCATGAGCGTCGTAATTGCCGCGTTTGAGGATATAGGTTGGCCGTACTTTGTCGCTATCGGTCATGATAGATACAATAAGTTTATCCGTATCCTGCTTATTGATAAACTTCATCACCTTTTTAACTTCATCGTTACTTATCTGCATCAATGGCCGCTTGGCATAAGTTTCGGGACCGCCTACAACCGACTCAATGCCTACTTCTTTTACATTATTAAAAAAGGCAAACATTTGGTAATAATCTTTTTGCGAAAACGGATCATATTTATGATCGTGGCAATGGGCGCACTCCAACGTAACCCCAAGCAGCGCTTTGCCGAAGGTATTGGTACGATCTGTTACGTAGCTTACCCGATACTCTTCATCAATTACGCCACCTTCTTCGGTAATTTTGTGGTTGCGGTTAAAACCTGTTGCCAGCAATTGCTCGGTGGTGGCATTAGGCAGCTGGTCGCCGGCTATTTGCCAGGTAATGAATTTATCGTAGGGCAGGTTTTCATTAAAGGCATGAATTACCCAATCTCGCCAGGGCCACTGGCTGCGGTAATTATCGTCCTGGTAACCGTGCGAATCTGCGTAACGGGCTACATCCAGCCAATGCAGGGTCATTTTTTCGCCGTACTGCGGGGTTGCTATTAACTGGTCGACTACCTTTTGGTAAGCGTTGGCGCTGTTATCGGCCAAAAAGTTATCCATCATTTGCAATGTTGGCGGCAAGCCTGTCAAGTCAAGTGATACGCGTTTTAGCAAACGTTCTTTATCGGCTTCGGGGTTAGGATCAAAACCCTTTTGCTCCATTTTTTGAAGCACAAAATTATCTATCGGATTTTTTGGCCAGGCGGTATTTTGCACCTGCGGAACCGCATAAGAACGCGGTGGTACAAAAGCCCAATGTTTTTCATAGCGGGCGCCTTGTTTAATCCACTGCTTAATCAGGGCGACTTCAAAAGGGGTTAATTTTTTGAGGTTGGACGAGGGCGGGGGCATTTGTTCCGAAGTATCTTTGGTTGAGATGCGCCGGTAAACTTCAGACATCACCGGATCGCCGGCAACAAGCGCATGGGCTGTTGGGTTATCTTTTAACGCTTTAAAAGCACTTTCGGGAATATCAAGCCTTAAATCGGCCTGGCGGTGTGCCGCATCGGGCCCGTGGCATTTAAAACATTTGTCAGATAATATAGGGCGGATGTTGAAGTTGTAGCTGATGGTATCGGGCATTTGCTCCGCATCTGTTTTACCAGCCCGGTTGCAGGCATCCAAGGTATACAAAACACAGGCGGCTATTACAAGCCACACTAAATACAACTTCCGGAACATCAATCTACTAATTGGTTAATTAAGAAATTAAAGTTATTAATTTCAATCGTAATTTGCAATTTGATTTCCGGGCCGTTGGTAACATTTCAACTACAGTAATCAAGACACAAGAAAAAACGGGCCTGACAATAATGCCAGGCCCGTTTTTTCTTGTGTCTTGATTCTTATCTCTTGACTCTTATTGTTTAACCGGTGTAGTATCCGGTGCTTTACCTATCAAATCCATAAATTGATCAAGTTTTGGTGTGATAATAATTTGTGTACGCCTGTTTTGGTTTTTGCCAGCCTGGGTACCATTATCGGCAATGGGGTTATACTCGCCCCTTCCACCAGCTGTTAACCGCTTAGGATCTACATTATAGGTAGTTTGCAAAGCCTGTACTACAGACGAGGCCCTTAAAGCACTTAAATCCCAGTTGTTACGGATGTTGGTTTGTTTAATTGGTACATTATCGGTATTACCTTCAATCAACACATCGTAGGTTGAATAATCCGTAATGATTTTAGCAATCTTGGCCAACGATGATCCTGCTTTATCAGAAATTTCATAGCTCCCAGATTTATATAACATATTATCAGACAATGAGATATACACAACACCTTTAAGCACCTGTACATCTACTCCCTGAGCTTCTTCCTTACTCAAAGAACGGGTAAGGTTATTAGTTAACACCATATTAAGTGAGTCGCTTTTGTTTTTGGTAGCTACCAGGTATTGAATGTATTTGTTGGAAGCATTTATTTCATCAACCAGCTTTGAAATGTTTGCACCACCCTGGTTATTGCCGGCCAAACATTTATTCAAGGCATCTTTGAGCGAATTGTTATTCGACCTCTCGGAAGCCAGCTGTTCTTCAAGGCTGACGATGCGCCCGTTTGATACGGCCAATGCCTGCTCACTTCTTTGATATTTTACACTTAAGTCTTGTGTGCTATTTTGCAATTGCGTGTAATTGCCCTCCAGTTCCTTGTATTTTTTGCTGCTAACGCAACTTTGGGTCACGGTTGCTACAATAAGTACCAACGGTATTAAATGGTAAATTTTCATATCTGTTATTGTTTAATAGCCGACTACAATTATTTATAGTTAGCATAGCATCTACAACAACATTTTGAGTAAAAAGTTTACAATGCAAAATTTATGAGGGCAGCAATTTTAAAAAAGTTTTTTTGTTTAACTTTAAATTTCACTCAACTTTTCCACTTTCAAAAAAACCGAAGGATCACTACTCTGTCATCTGACTACTGTGTGGGCGGATAAGGAATAAACTTTTATATTTGGTTATGCCAAATTATACCCCACCCGTTACCGGGAAATACATCGACCCCTTAGTTGATTTCGCTTTCAAAAAAATATTCGGCAGTGAGCCTAATAAAGACCTGCTGACCGCTTTTTTAAATGAAGTATTCAGAGGACGGAAGCATATTGTAGACTTAATTTACAATAAAAACGAATACCCAGGCGATTTAAAAGATGAAGGATCGGCCATATTTGATCTGCTTTGCACGGGAGATAACGGTGAACATTTTATAATTGAGGTTCAGCGGGCAAAACAGGGGTATTTTAAGGAAAGGGCCTTATTTTATACTTCCCGCCTTATAAGCGACCAGGCGCCAAAAGGCAGACGGAGTGCCTGGGGTTATAAGATTACCGAAGTATATTTAATAGCCTTGTTAGAAGATTTTACATTGGAAGATAGCCCGGCAAATAGCTATCTGCATGATATTTACTTATGCAACAGGGATACCGGTGAAATTTTTTACGATAAACTGGGTTATACCTATGTAGAATTGAGTAAATTTGTTAAAACGGAAACCGAACTGGAAACCGATTTAGATAAATGGCTCCATGTATTAAAAAACATGAGCCGGATGGAAAAAATTCCGGTTTATCTTCGGAAACCCATATTTGAGAAATTGTTCAGTATTGCAGAATATACAAACCTGACAAAGGAGGAGAAAACGATGTACGATAGCAGCTTAAAATACAAATGGGATAATAAAAATGTGATTGATTATGCCCGACAGGAAGGTATGGAAAAAGGCATGGTAAAAGGTATAGAAAAAGGCAAACGTGAAGAAGCCTTGGATATTGCCCGTGAAATGAAAATGGACGGCTTGCCATTGGCCCAAATTTCAAAATTTACTAAACTTTCTGCTGAAGAAATAGAAAAACTTTAAATACTCCCATCTTAACAGGGATCAATACTTTTGTCAGATTTGGAGGCTATTAGCTGCGCCCATTCAAATTAGATTACTTTAGTAATCGGCAAATTTCTGCTTATGCAAAGTCATATCCTTACCAACAATCGTGCTTAATTTTTTCGAGCAAAAAAACGATTATCGCTTCTGTTGAAAAAGGGGCACCCAACCAACATTGCTAATTAATTGAGGAAGATGAAGAAAGATGGAGAAATTTATCTCACGGTATGAAAAGTAGTTGTTTAAGGGGCTGGATAGCGGTATTGTTGCTCATGGCAACAGCAGGCTGTGGTTTGGTAAGGTCAATGGGTAAAAGTCCGCAGGGAGAAGAGCTTGCCCGTTTGGATACTTTGTCTAATTACAAAAACGGGAGTTTTGAAAACGTAGCCGAGCGTTCCGACTCCACTATCAAGCGTAAATTTCTTTTCCTGCACAGCCGCCCTAAAACCATTCGCCCTTCTCACGCATTGCCCTGGGTTAAAACTAATTTGAATACACTGGCCGCGCCAGCGCCAACCATCGTATGGTTTGGGCATTCCTCTCTGCTCATCAAAACCGGGCAGGGTAATGTACTTATTGATCCTATTTTTAGCAACCATGCAGGGCCAGTACCTGGATTAATTACCGCATTTGCCGGCACGATGAATTACCATGCTGAGGATATGCCGCCAATTGATGTGCTGATCATTTCCCATGACCACTATGATCATTTGGATTACCGCACCCTGAAAAAATTAAAAGATAAAATCAAAATGGCTGTAGTGCCCATGGGCGTTGGCTCGGATTTGGTTTACTGGGGATTTGATCCCAAAAAGATCACCGAACTGAATTGGGGCCAATCTATCACGCTGCCTGGTGGCCTCCAGGTTACCGCTACCCCGGCGCAGCACCGCAGCAACCGCTCATATACACAAGAAAATAAAACGCTTTGGGCATCATACGTGATACAGGCGGGCCATTACCGGTTGTTTTACAGCGGCGATAGCGGCTATGGGCCACACTTCAAAAAAATAGGCCGGCAGTATGGCCCCTTCGACCTGGCGCTGATGGAATGCGGGCAATACAGCCCGAATTGGCCATGGACACATCTGCTGCTGGGGCAAACCGCCCAGGCGGCCGTTGACCTGCAGGCTTGTTTGATACAGCCCATCCACTGGGGTAAGTTTGTGGAAGCTAACCATCCCTGGAACGAACCCATTGAAAAGTTGCTGCCAGCTGCTGAAAAGCTGGGAGTTGTGGTAAACGTTCCGCGTATCGGGGAGCCTTATACGTTGGGTGATCCGCTCAGGACCAAAATATGGTGGGATTTTAAGTAAATTATTGGGCCGATTGCCTAACGTGCAGCCTATGGCCCGCCCTGTAATATTGTCAACGTTTTTGGTAAACTGACTTGATGAAAATGAATCACACAAGCGTAGGGCACCCGGATACACACCCTTTTTCAAACATCGGGACTTTTCCGCCAGAGAGTTTAAACCGGGGAATGTGTATTTGAAATGCCACATGCCTGCGTGATACGCAATAAAATTAGTCAACGTTAAATGTAACGCCTGTTAACCCTTCAGTCAACTTCCATAACCTTTTGGCACCGGCCTCATCCAGAGAATACGGTTTTACACCATTTGATATTGAAGGATTGATGGCCAACTCAGCAACGTCAACATCTTCAAGATAAACACCGCCTATTTGATTTAACAGCGGGTTGGTGGCAGCCCATATGGTTGTTGCCGCCCCTTGTGGAATAGTTTTTAACGATTCAATAACTTCCTGCACAGGGTTTCCTTTATCATCCAAAAAACCAAATTGTTGTAGAATTTCTATGGGGGCTTCCCGGGTTAATTCTGTTCCCCAAATACTACCGGGATGTATCGAATATACATTTACGCCGAATGGTTTTGCACGATTGTCCAATTCAACTGAAAACAGGTTGATAGCGGTTTTTGATTGTCCGTAAGCCTGCAAGGTTTCATAATCACGCTGTTCAAAATTCGGATCGTCGAAATTGAAAGGCGCAAAATGGTGGCCCAGGGATGATACATTGACCACCCTTGCGCCATCGGCCATTTTTAACGCTCCCCACAACCCGGCAGTAAGCCGAAACACCGACAAATAATTGGTAGCGAGCTGTGATTCGTTTCCTTTGGCATCACGGCGTAATGGCACAAACATAATCCCGGCGTTATTAATGAGCAAGTGTAGCAGGCGACCCGAAGCCATAAACTTTTCGGCAAAGGCGTCGACAGATCCAAGATTGATCAAATCCAATTCTTCTATCTCAACATTTGTAACTCCCTTCAAGTTTTCCTTAGCTTTTTCTACATTCCTTGCGGGTACAATAACCGTTGCCCCTGCTTTTGATAGCGTTTTAACCGTTTCTAAACCAATGCCTGTACTACCGCCTGTAACAATGGCGATTTTCCCTGTAAGGTTAATTCCTCTGATTACATCAGTGGTAGTTGAAGCGGCGTTAAACCCAGAACCCATTGTTTGCTGTAACGCGCCGTTATAATTATTCTTTTTCATGTTGATGTTTTCTTGATGAACGGTGAATTTGTTATTTCATCAGGCTAATGTTGGTGAGGCCTCCGTCTGAAAGAATTTCAGTACCAACGATAAAAGAAGAGTCGTCAGAGGCGAGAAAAACAGCTGCATTTCCAATGTCTGCCGGTAATCCTTGTCTGCCCACAGGTGTAATATCTATCCAGATTTGTTTCACCTGCTCCAATTGTGCCTCCGGTACTATTTTGCCAAATACCGGCGTATCAATTGAGCCGGGCGAGAGCGTATTTACCCTGATTTTACGCTCTAACAAGTCGAGCGACAATCCCTTGGCCAAAGATATCATGGCCGCCTTTGCCGCACCGTAGATAGTCATTCCCGGTGCTGCGCGGTGTGCAGCACTTGATCCGATCAGGATGATGGAAGCGCCATTATTTAAATAAGGAAGCGCTTTTTGTACAGTGAAATAGGCGCTTTTTAAATTCAAATCCATGTAACGGTCATAATTTTCTTCCGTTGCCTCGTTTATAGCGGTCAATGGCATACCATCAACTACGCCTCCCGCATTAACAACCACCGTATCAATTTTGCCGAACCTATCAAAGGTTTCTTTAAAAACCTGTTCCAGGTCTTCCATCTTTGTTACATCGCCTTTGATGCCCATAAAACCCGTTCCAAGTTCCTTAACGCACTGGTCGAGTGTTTCCTGGTTTCTTCCTGTGATGGTGCCCACTGCACCTTCATTCCTGAATGCTTCGGCAATGCCAAAGCCAATGCCGCTATTACCGCCGGTTACTACGGCTACTTTATTTTTTAACTTGTTCATTTTTTGTTCAATTTTAATTTGATAAAAATTTAAATACCGTAAATACCGCCCGAAACAGCAATCTTTTCTCCGGTGATCCAAGCTGAGTCATCAGAAGCAAGAAAGACGGCCACTTTTGCAATGTCTTCGGGTTGACCTGTACGACCAAGAGGTGTGTTGGCAACCAATTTTGCTTCAAAATCGCTGCCGATAAAGCCAGCACTATGCGAACCTTCTGTTTCGACAACGCCGGGCAAAATAGAATTGATGCGAATATTTTTACCGCTAAATTCTTTGGACAAGGCGACGGTAACAGCATCTAAAGCCGCTTTGGTTGCAGAATACACCGAGCCAGTAGCCAAGGGCGTATTGCTGGCGCCCGAACTGATGTTAATGATGTTCCCACCTTTA
Source organism: Mucilaginibacter sp. P4_C11 (assembly GCF_056402115.1). Lineage (NCBI taxonomy): Bacteria > Pseudomonadati > Bacteroidota > Sphingobacteriia > Sphingobacteriales > Sphingobacteriaceae > Mucilaginibacter > Mucilaginibacter sp. P4_C11. The sequence continues at coordinate 91,070 of NZ_JBFUIA010000018.1, forward strand.
TCGCCAAACAGCTTTACAGCTTCGCGAATGGCCAGTAAAGATCCTAATACATTAATATTGAAATGCTGTTGGATGGATTCGGCAGATACCTGTTCGATAGGTGCATAATGATAAATGCCAGCATTGTTTACCAGGATATCCAACAAGCCGAAAGTGTTTTTCGTTTCGTTAAACAACCTTATCACATCAGCTTCTTTCGATACATCGGCCTGCACCGAAATTGCCGTACCGCCATTATCGGTTATGGATTTTACAACTTTATCTGCATCTTCCCGGCTTGAAGCATAATTTACAACAACCTTTGCCCCTTCGGCCGCAAGGTATTTAGCGATTGATGCTCCTATCCCTTTTGATGCACCGGTAACTATCGCTACTTTGTTTTTTAGTTTACTCATTTTTCTTTATTGATTGAATATTGAGCAGCAAAGGTAGATCAGTTAGATATATATTAGTAACTTTGTATCAAAAAGTAACAGTAACCTAGAAGTAACAAAGTAACATATGGAGTGCAACCCAGAGTTTCAAACGGATCGAAAAAAGGAGATGATGGCTGTCCACGATGCGATGGACGTGCTGAGCGGGAAATGGAAGATTTATATCATTTCATCAATCTGTCATTATAATAAAAGACGATTTTCTGATATCTTAAACGATGTTGTAGGTATCTCCAACAAAATGCTGAGCAAGGAATTAAAAGAACTGGAAATAAACAAGCTGGTTGAACGTACAGTTTTAAATACCCACCCTGTAACTGTTCACTATGAACTCACCAAACATGGCAAAACGCTACAAACCATCATCAACAACCTGACAGATTGGGGAATAGCGCACCGGAAAGAAATTATTGGGGAAAAATAAGGCGTGTTACCAGCGGATGGGCATTCATTGAATTTAATCATTTTTACCAATGATCATTAAAAGTTCCCGTGCCGAACGATGGTCATCATCAGCATTGGCAAGCCGCAAAAAAGCGCGAGCATTAGTAATAGATTTTTCAACTATTTCTCCATCTAAATATATTCGTCCTAAAAAATAGTTTGCCTCATCAATATCATATTGATAATTTCCAGCCTTCGATTTGTCTTTTGAAATATTCTTAAATATCTCAAAAGCCATCTTCGCGTCTTTTACTGTTCCAATACCAAAATAATAACACAGCGCCAAAGACAGCGAATCTGAATTATAAAGATGCTGTGCAATTTTATAAAGTTCAAACGCTTCTTTATAATTTTGCTTATCCCTATAAAATGCGGCCAAATTATTGGCCGCTATACCGCTGCCATCATCAATTCCTTTTCGATAAAGTTCAATAGCTAATTCAATGTTTTGTTTACAATGAATCCCTTCAATTAAAAAATCCGCAATACGGATACTTGCATCAACATTCCCATTTTCATAAGCACTATAGTACCATTTAAAAGCTATTGGTTGACTTTCATCGACAATCTTAATACCATTTACAACTAGCCCGCCATCATAATGTATGGCAACTTCATATTGAGCGATGTTATCACCGGTATTAGCAAGCGCTAACAGCTGAATCCAATCCTCATAAGTAGTTAGCTCCGACCTCATTTCTAATTTATTTAGTTTCCATCCTATTAGATTAGCTATAGACCAATAAACATTTACATGCCTTCGATCACGCCCGCATCTGAACCGTCAATCGGTCGCCTATAATACGACAAAAAGGTCTGGTTGAGCTATTATTGATTCAAATCCGGCTTGATTAACCACCATCTGAAATACTTCAGCCATGCATTTAAGCTCTGATAGTACCTGTTTTAATTTCTCCGGCGCGCTTGTAATTGGCAAAAATTACGCCGCCCGGCGTAACCACACTCGCTGTTAAGATAAATGCAGCTGGCGTTATGCCGTTGCTAAACAACTTCTTTCCTTCGCCAAGCAGCACGGGGTAAATCTTGAGCCAAAGTTCGTCTACCAAATCATGCTTAAGCAACAAACGAACAAGCTCGCTGCTGCCCCATACTTTAATGTCGGTACCGTCTGAATTTTTGAGTTTTTCGATATCACCCACGCTGGTAAGGAACTCTGTGTTTTGCCAATCCGACTTTTGCATGGTGCCCGACAAAACATATTTTGTTACCTCATTAATACCTGGCCAATAGCTGGCATGTTGGGGCCAATAACCGGCAAATATTTCGAATGTTTTCCGGCCAAGCAAAAGATCTGCCGGCTCCATCTGTTTTTGCATAGCCTTACCAGAAACTTCGTCGCCATAAGGTGCCGACCAACCACCATATTTAAAACCACCTGAAGTATCTTCCTCAGGACTGCCGGGTGCCTGCATCACACCGTCTAATGTCATAAATGTTGTAACGATGATTTTTCTCATGTTTATATTGCCGGTGATTATAGTGCTGACCCCGCACTTTTACGCTTGTATAATTGGCCGGTTTTTACCGGCCCAAATGTTTTACTCCTAATCCAATGGCTCGAACCCAAATCCATAGTTTTTTACAAGTTTAATTAAAAAAAATGCTACGTCGTGGCAAGCGGACTGATGCTATTTTAAAAAACATGCGGCAACACTCACGCAATAATTCGGGCGACAAACAATACGCGGATATCACTCTAAAGCCCGCTGCCACATTTCGCCTCGTACAATCAATTTACACTAAAATTGTTTCGTCCATGCCGAAATAAATTAACCATTAATAAATTATAATTTAATTTATTTAATTAGAACAATATTATCGCATAGTGCGTTATTCCAGTACATTTTATAAAAACCCACACATCTTTTAAATTAACACACTATGTTTCATCACGTTAAAGACCTACAATTTAATGCCAGGGTATCGCGCCCTGACCCCCGCTTTGCCAACCTGTTATTGGAGCAATTTGGAGGGGAAAACGGCGAACTGGCCGCGGCCATGCAGTATTTTACGCAGGCATTTGGCGCTAAGGCTGCTCATCCGGATAAATACGATATGCTGATGGATATCGCCACCGAGGAGTTTAGTCACCTGGAAATTGTTGGTGCTACTATCCAGATGTTATTAAAAGGCGTAAACGGCGATTTGAAAAACGCTGCAGATAGCTCTGAGATTATGCAGGTAATGGATGGCAAAGCGGCAAAAGAGAACATTATACACCAGGCACTTACGGCTAACCCGCAGTTTGTTATCATTACGGGCGGTGGTGTTACACCGCGTAATAGCCAGGGCATACCTTGGTGCGCATCTTACGTAAACTCCAACGGCGACCTGACGGTTGACCTGCGGACCAATTTAGCATCAGAATCGCGGGCTAAATTGGTGTATGAGCACCTGATGAAATTTACCGACGACCCTTACATTCACGAAACGCTATCATTTTTAATGACCAGGGAAGTTACCCATTACAAAATGTTCGAGGCGGCTTTAAACAGCATTCCCGACAATTTCCCTCCTGGCGTTTTGGCGGCAGATCCGCGTTTTTTACAAAACACCTATAACCTATCAGCAGGTACCGTACGCGGCCCATGGAATGACGGCGAAATGCCCGGATTAGGAAAAGATTTTGCCTACGTAGCCGACCCTATTGCCCAGGCAAGGGATACAAAAGGAAACACCGAATTGCCCGATCCGATGAAAAAAGAATTACAGGCAACCGAAAAGTTAAATAAAGAAATGAGCGCGCTGAAAAGCGGCGAGGAAAAAAAGGCCGAACCGGCGGGCGTAGCGCAATGGAGTACCTATGCCGACCCACAGGATTAGTACTATGATTTATAAAGCAGGCCGGGTTCGGTCTGCTTTATTATTGACGCCTGTTGTTGTATGCCCGTTTACAGTTATTTACCATTTGCTTAACCTTAACGCAGTCTCGTCAATTTTTCAGCCGGCAAAAACAATTCTCAGCTAACTTTTATTTGCTTATACACATCATCGCTACACCATCAACTTGAGAAATAAAAAACGAATAGCCATTATTGGCGGTGGCCCAAGCGGGCTCTTTATGTTTAAAAGACTGGTAGAAACCAGCAATATAGATATTGAGGTAACCATATTTGAGCGCAAAAAGAAATTAGGTGCCGGAATGCCTTACAGTGCCGAAGGCGCTAATGACGAGCACATAACCAACGTATCCGGAAATGAAATTCCGCCGCTGGTTACTTCGTTAAACGACTGGGTTAAAAACGTTCCGAAAGATACGCTGGATAAATACCACATGGATGCCGGCCGTTTTAACGAATACAAAGTGCTGCCACGCTTGTTGTTTGGCCAATATTTAACCGCGCAGTTTGATCTGCTTCAAAAAAAGGCACGGGAAATTGGTATTGAATACACCGTTCATTATAACAGCAACGTAACCGATATTATAGACCAGCCCGAAAAAGGGACAATTTTGGTAGAGGCAGATGGGCAGGACCAATTTGAATTTGACCAGGTTGTTATTTGTACCGGGCATAACTGGCCCCGTAAACATGAAGGCAGGGTTCCTAACTATTTCGATTCGCCCTACCCCCCTGCTAAGCTGGGCCTACAGCTTAACCACGCTGTTGCTATCAAAGGCTCATCACTCACCGCGGTAGATGCAATCAGGACGTTGGCCCGCCATAACGGAGTTTTTGATAAAGACCAAAGCGGCAAGCTGCATTATAAAGTATTGGACCAAAGTGCTGGTTTTAAAATGGTGCTGCACACGCGCAATGGCATGTTGCCCGCGGTTCGTTTTCACCTCGAAGACTCGCACCTGGCAAATGACAGCCTGCTAAGCAAAGATGAGATTAAGGCGCACATTAAAGCTAATAACGGTTTTTTATCCTTAGATTATATCTTCGAGCGGGATTTTAAACTGCCCATACAAGCAAAGCAACCGGAGTTTTACCAGCAAATTAAACACATGCGGCTGGAGGAATTTGTAGCCGCAATGATGGAACTGCGCGAACGACTTGATCCATTCCAGCTGTTAAAAGCCGAATATGCCGAAGCGGAAAAATCAATCAAACGGAAGGAATCTGTTTACTGGAAAGAGATGCTGGGCGTGCTAAGCTTTGCCTTAAATTATCCGGCAAAACATCTTTCGGCCGAAGACATGCAAAGGCTTCAAAATTCGTTAACCCCGCTTATATCAATTGTGATAGCTTATATCCCCCAAAGTTCAAGCGAAGAATTATTGGCGCTACACCAGGCCGGCGTATTGGAGCTGATTCCCGTAGGCGACGACAGCGAGGTAGAACCTGATGAACGTGGCGGCGCCATTTATCATTATACCGATGAATCAGGCGTTGAACAGGCCGTACATTTTAACACCTATGTTGATTGCGTAGGCCAGCCGCACCTGGCTTTTAAAGATTTTCCTTTCAAAAGTTTGTTGGACCACCGTACGGTGAGCCCCGCCAAACTTAAATTCAGCAGTGCGGGGGAAGGGCTTAAAGCTTTAAATGAAGGTAAACCGGTAACCCAGGACAGTAATGGCGATTATTACCTTACGGTTGCAGGCATTGCCATTAATGATCAGTTCCAGGTAGTAGATGCCTACGGGGCTTATAACGACCGGATATACATGATGGCGGTGCCATACATCGGCGGATATAACCCGGACTATTCTGGATTGGATTTTAGCGAGGAGGCTTCTGGTACCATTATTGAACGGTTAATGGCATGAAGCTTTATTTGTTATTGTTAGGAGCCGAAGCACCCGGACGAGTAGTTGAACAGCATGATTATTTTTTTGGCATTGCCGAAAACCTGGCAGCGCTGGTGCCCGATGTGAAAGCCTTTTGGCCCGAAGCCGGCGGCAGCCTGCACATTGACGGCTGGCGGGAAGTAACCAGGGTAGATGATTATTCCGTGCGCATCGTTGGCACAGATGATGCCACCCCGGGCTCAGTCCATAAATTATTCTTTTTAAACCTTGGCGGTTATACCTCCGGAAAACTGGAAGAACAACACTATACGGTACTCACCGTTCAGTCCGACCGGCTAAAAGCGGTGCAGGCGGCAAAGAAAAGCCTGTTCTTTAAAACAAACTCGTTAAAGGGTATTGCTACCGCGCATATCGACGAAAAATACGGTGTTGATGTAGATAACGTATACCAAATTGATGACCTGATATCCCCCGCCATAAAAGCCCAATATAAGATAGTATTTGGCGACGGGACTGGTTTACCTGAAGACGAGATCCATTTAGGTTATTTAAAACTTGATAAAATCAAATGAGTCGCGAAAACAAATTACTTACCTGGGTAAAACAACAGCATAAGGGGCAACTTATAAAACGCACAACCGAGCCCTACATTAACCATTTGACGGCAGTTGCCCAAATGGCTGCCGTAACTCCCCTGGGATACGAGATAGGCTTATGCCACGATTTAATAGAAAAGACAGAAACAACTGCACAGCAATTGCAGGCGGCACTGGAGGGCTTTGGTTACGCCGGCGAGGATGCTGCCTTTATTACTACAGGTGCTATACACCTTACTAATGTTTTCACCAAAAAAGCCTACCCGGAATTAACCAAAACCATACGCAAAGAAAAAGAAGCCGTTAGATTGGCCACCATAAGCCCTACAGCGCAAACCGTTAAATACGCCGACCTCATCTACAATATTGGCTGGCTGCTGCAACATGGCCGAAAAAAGCCAAAGAAATACCTGCAAAAAAAACGACTGCTTGTGGCGGAAATGACAGGTGGAGATGAAGGCTTACGCCAGCATCTTTTATATATAATTGATAAAGAGCTTGTTACTGCCTAAAATTTCCGCATCGGTGTTGCTGTGATCACAGCAGCACTTCCGGTTGACGTGTCCTATTTCAGCCGCAGGCCGGCTCGGACACTGCCCACTTTAATTACAAATTAACAAACTAAGTAAAATTATCTTTTTAAATAAAATTACAACTAATTATACCGGGTATTGTTAACCCATAAACACCATGCTATGAAAAACCCATTTAAACAACAAGATTATACAGGCCTTTTGATTGCTGCGGCTATTACCGGCACACTGGCCGCAGGCGCGGGCATTTGGTTTTATTTGCGTGGCAAACGCGCCGCCGAGGCAGAAGCTTACCGGCACCAACATGCACAAGATTACCTGGCGAATAAACGACAGGGCAAGAAAAAACACAAAACAGATATAGGCGAACTGGCCGATATTGTACATCATCAGCAGGCTTAAATTAAATAACCACGCTGCACCAGGGTTGAATACACCGGGCAGCGTGGTTAAATTTTCGGCTTGTTATAAACTAAAGTCCCACAGTCTTTTTTAAACTTTCCCTGTCTAAAGCCTCCATCCTGGTAATTTTTGACTTGTTTACTTTTCCATTAACGTCAATAACCACGTAAGTTGGGAATCCCCCTTCTGCATTAAGCACCGTTTTTAGCCTGGCGATGATTTTATCATTCACGTAAATATGCGTACCGGGGATTTGCATCTCACCTACCCTGTTTTTCCATATATCAACACTTGAACTGCTGGTGGTACACAGATAAATGTATTCAACAGGCAGGTCTTTATTTTTTTCGTGCAAACTTTTGCTGAACGGCATATCGGCTATGCATGGGGCACACCAGGTAGCCCAAAAATCAATAATAAGCGCCTTGTTTGCGAATTTTGACTTTAGGTTTAATATAAAGTTATCGATGTTTGCAACCGTATCTAACTGGTATAAGCCGGCATCAAAAGGTAGCCGCATTAGCGGGGTACCAATATCCGCATTTTCTAATTTTGTTGATAAAGCTAAAACACTGTCTATTCTCTTTTGGTTAGCATCAACCTTAGTCATTTGGTCCGCAGCGATTTTTTTGCACCATGCTGTTTTGATACTGTTGATGATAATGGGGTAACTGCGGGCATAATTATCTTTCTCCGATTCTAAAAGAAATAGTTTTAAAAGGTCTGATCGCTGCCGCGTATATAAACTATCAAACAGCATCAAGGTGCCGTTAAGCGCCGATTCTTTTTTAAAGCGCTTGTTAGCCACGGTATAAATGCCCAGGTACTTGTAAAACATCACACCATCGTTACTTGTAAAAAAAGGCTGATGGACATTTAGCCGTTTAAAAAGCGGGGCGGGCATAGTGTCATTCCAATAGGCGATGCAAATTTCGCCGTAAAACTCCGACAAGGTTTCATTGTTAACAGCCCAGCCGTATTTAGGGTAACCGGTAATAAATTCGCTATCTATACTTTTCAATAGCTTTAAAACAGAATCGGTTTTAAAAGTGAAGGCATCTGCGGCATATTTTTTTCTTGAATTACATATGGCCCGCAGATTATCAATCAAACTCTCCTTTTCTTGCTTTTTAAACAGTACTTTTTTGTTCATCACCGTGTTTAATTCCCCATCGTAACCAGAATAGGTTACCCCCTCGCCTATCATATACGCGCCGTCTTTGGGTACTTTCTGCGCGTCTACCGTTACAGTAAGCCCTTTATCCACATATATCCCAGCATATAGGTAGTTGCCCGCAGCTAACCATATTTGCTGGTAAGGTAAATTCCCGTCAAGAATTATTTTTACCAGGCCGGCGGCATTTGTTTCTGCATATTTAGTAGCCTGGATACTTCCGCCGAGTTGTACAAGGGTATATTTGATATTTACTTTTTTAACGCTATCCGGCAGGTTTTTTATTTGCACGGTTAATATTGCGGGTTTCCGGTTGATCAGATAGGCGTCCATTTTTTTATCCTCGATGGCGATAGCAGGTAAATTTTGGGCACTTAAGTAGCTGCTGCAGCACATTAATGCTGCCAGTAATAGTTTTTTCATGATATGATTTTTTTTATTTTTTTATAGTGTGTAAGCGTTTTACTACGTTCTCTTTTTTGTTCCTGGAGATGGGGATGCGGGTATTATCATCCATTAACAAATAGCCCGAATCTTCCTTGAGTAAGCTTTTGATAAACTTTATGTTCACCAGGTGCGATTGATGGCACCGGATAAAATCGTAGCTGCTTAATAACTCCTCGTATTCAAAAATTGGTTTTGATACCATGATATTTGTTCCATCCGATAAAAAGAACTGGGTGTAAGCATTTGATGATTCGCAGCGGATGATATCCCCGGTATGTACAAACCTGATCTCCTTGGTTGAAGACAGGGCCAGTTTGTGTTCCTTTTTGGCGTCCTTATCCTTTATAAATTCCATTAAATTTTCAAGCTGCAGGTTGGCCTTCTTTTGCATCAGCTTAGCCTCTACCTTGCTTACCGATGCTTTTAATTCTTCCGGATCTATCGGCTTCAGCAAATAATCTATAGCCGAAAATTTGACGGCTTGTATGCCGTAATTATCAAAGGCGGTAACAAAAACAACTTCAAACTGGTGGTGCGGCACAGCCTTAAGCACTTCAAAACCGTTCTTATCTGGCATCTGGATATCTAAGAACAACAAATCGGGATTGCTTGCCATAATTAAACCAACGGCGTCATCTGCATTGGTAGCTGTGCCCACAACTGTTACCGGCAGCTCATGCTTTTTTAACAGGTGCACAATATTTTCGATATTGTTTTTTTCGTCGTCAATAATTACCGCTCGTATCATATAAGCCAATTTTTAAAATTGATAATTACCTGGGTTACCTTATCCGTCCTTTTTACCAAAAATTCGATGTGCTGCCCGTTCAATGTCTGGTTTAATAATTTTATGCGCTCTTTGGTTAGCTGAAGGCCAAAGCCGTTAGCGTTGTCATCAGGGTTAAAACCTTTGCCATTATCATTTACGCTAACCACCATGTCGTTATCCAATTTCTCAAACAGTACAATGAGTTGCCCATTTTGCTGCAGGGCCGATATACCATGCTTTACCGCATTCTCTACCAGGGGTTGTAAAAACAAAGCTGGTATTTCAATGGCACTGGCATCAATCTCCCCGCTCACTTTAATTTGATAATTGAAGCCAAACCGCAGTTTTTCGAGTGCCAGGTAATTCTCCAGTATCTTTATTTCGGTAAAAATATTTACAAATTCCCGGTCACTGGCTTTTAGTGAATCGCGCATTAGGTTGCTAAACTCAATTAAATACTTCGATGCATTCTGCGAATCGTTTTTGGTGATGAGGCCTTGTATGGAGCTAAGGGCATTAAACACAAAATGCGGGTTAAATTGCGACCGTATGGACCTGAGTTCGGTTTGTACCAATTGCTTTAAGGTACTTTCTTCTTTAAGTTTTGCCGCCTGCTTCCTTGATCGCCACAGTAACAGCACAAACCCCACGGCCAATACACCAAGCAAACTTAAGGCTACTTTTGCCCATACCGTTTGATACCAGGCCGCCGTTACGGTAAATGCATAGCTGCAAATATTATTACGCTGTACACTGTAACGTATTTTTAACTGGTAATGCCCGGGCGACAGGTTTTTGAGCCAAACTAAGTTAAAATCAAAATCATTAACCGCCCAGCCGGTGCTGTCCCTGCCGTTCACCAGGTTATATTCAATGATACTTCTTGATTTAATAATGTCATCTAAATAAAAAATCAGGTTATTTTCGTTGTACCGGAAGTCTTTTTTCAACTTTAACAAAACGGTGTCTTTACTCCAATCGCTTTGATTAGGGTCTTCAATTGGACTTCTCCATTGCTTTTTAAAAAGACTCAAAAAATCGGGAAGCTGCGAAAATGTGAATACGCCTACAACCCTTGGCTGCCATTTTACCCAATACGCCGAGATCGAAGATTCAATACTGTCGGGCGCATTAATCCTGCGTACCTGGAAGGTAAGCGCTTTGCCATAGGCTTCTTTAAATTGGCCTAAATATGCAGATAACTCATCTATCTTACCGGCTTCGGCAATTTGAGTCATCAGATAGGCTTTGCAAAACAACTTTGGCTTTGTCCATGGTAATACCACTTTCTGCTTATCCTCTATAACCCTGAATTGAAATTCGTTTACGTTTTGCGGGTTGATGCCGTTAACAGTTATAACTATTCCCGACGAATCAAAAATAGGGATGGCATATTTGCCGGCGTAGCCGTCTACCATTTGGAGATAAGCTTGCGACCTGGAGTTGTCGTATTCTTTTAACCGGGGTATTTTTTGTATAGCCTGGCGATAGTTTACCGCCAGTTTATTGGAGTAAAATGCGGTAAGCACCACCTTTTTATTTTTAGGGTGAAAGCTTTGATAATTAAAAAATGTAAAAGAAAAATACTTTCGGATAGAGTCGCCATGACTATCGTATCGAATCACCGGGTTGATACTATCCAGGTACATTACCGGCTTTTGCGCCTGGCAGCAAAGCCCCAGGAAACCAAAAAATATAAATATGATGATACCGCGCATCAGCTCCGTTTGATTTTATAAACCAAAGTAAAGCTTTTAAACCATGGTTAAGATACGCCGATTTGAATATGGCAGGTGTTATTTTGAATTGGGTGGTATGTAGTGGTTTTGCGGCTGGTTATTTGGCGTTGGTGGGTTGCGCCGATAGGTATCCGGTAGATTTTTTTTATTCCCTCCCAACGGGAGGGGTGCGGCCGAAAATGAGCGCAAAGGCAGGGAGGGCTTTCACCGCGCGACGAACCTAAACGCCTCATTAACCCCTACCTCCCCTTCCCAAGGGAAGGAATCGCACATTGCCCTACTTTTTCTTCCCAATACTCATAACTTTCTTCATCGCCAACCCAATGCCGGGGCAACGTGTTCTAAAATGGCCGATAGTACATGTACATTGTACTCCACCCCCAGCGTGTTCGGTATGGTAAGCAGCAAGGTATCCGCTTCTTGTATCGCTTCGTCCCGGGCCAGTTCTTTGATGAGCTGGTCGGGCTCGGCTGCGTAGCTTTTACCGAAGACTGCACGTTTATCCGCTTCGATGTAACCAAAACTATCGGCGCCTTTTCCTTGCTGACCAAAGTAAAGCCTGTCCTGCTCGGTTACCAATGCAAAAATGGAGCGGCTTACTGATACCCTTGCCTCACGCTGGTACCCGGCGTTTTTCCAGGCTTCTTTGTATAGCCTGATTTGTTCTGCCTGCTGGATATGGAAAGGCTTGCCGCTTTCGTCAAATTTCAGGGTCGAACTTTGCAGGTGCATGCCGTTCTCGGCAGCCCAAACGGCGGTTGCGTTTGATGCAGCTCCCCACCAGATGCGTTCCCGCAATCCTTCCGAATGTGGCTCCAGGCGTAACAAACCCGGCGGGTTCGGGAACATCGGGTAAGGGTTAGGCTGTGCAAACCCCTCTCCTTTTAATTTATCCAAAAAGTCCAGCGCCTTTTTTCGTCCCATATCTGCATCATTTTCCCCGGCAGCAGGCTCGTAACCAAAATAACGCCAGCCCTCAATCACCTGCTCGGGCGAACCGCGACTGATACCCAATTGCAAGCGCCCGCCCGAAATCAGGTCGGCAGCGCCGGCATCTTCTACCATATACATTGGGTTTTCATAGCGCATATCGATAACGCCAGTCCCAATCTCAATTTTGCTGGTTTTTGCCCCAATGGCCGAAAGCAGCGGAAACGGCGATGCCAACTGCCGCGCAAAATGATGAACCCGGAAATAGGCCCCGTCCAACCCAATTTCTTCCGCGGCAACAGCCAGGTCGATAGACTGCAGCAAAGTATCACTGGCGGTACGCGCCTGGTACGCAGGATGGTTGGACCAATGCCCGAATGATAAAAATCCTATTTTCTTCATCATTAATTCGATTATTTACCTGCAAATGTAAGTAAACGGGTGGTGGGCGGAGGTCACGGGTTGGTAATAATGAGTTGGTATGAGATTGGCGGATAATGTGCTGTAAATAGCTCTCGGCAACCCGGATAACCATCATGGCTTATCGATTATCCGTGTATCTAACCACTATTCCTGTTTACCCAAAACTTTTTACATTTTTCAGATCAAATGATACGTTGAGGGGTGGCAAGGCTGCTTAGTTTTTTGAACTGAGCAGCCGGGTGATCTTTTCGATGTCCTCATTTACAAGTCCCACCTTTTTTAATTCTCCAAAATCCTCCAGAAATTCTTCTTTATAGGTTGCATGGGTTTTATCAAAGGGCTGGTCTTTGTATTTCAAATAAAGGGCCTCTGCCTCGGGATAGTGGCCTTGTAATAATAGTAGCAGGGGCAAATTAGCTTGTGGATATACATAGCCTGGTTCAAATTTTAAACTTTGATCCAGGTAGTTTTTTACGTTATCGAGTTTTTGGGTAACAATGCTGTACCAGGCAAGGCTGTTGTAGTGATTCGCCATTTGCGACCGGGTAAGGCTGTCGGGAGCAATATGGTAAAAAGCGGAGTCGAGCGCGACCAGCGTGCGGTAGTGTTCCCGTATATCCGAATCGGATTTTAAGTTTGAGGTTCCTTGTTTCAAAACGCTTTCCCGGTATTTTTTCAATTGGGCTACGCCAGGGAAAAATTCATCATAAGCTGCTTTGGCAATATCTGCGATCAGCAAATCCCTTTTCTTGGCGTCGCTATAAGAATCCATTAAAAAAATGGCGATAGCCAGGTGTTTGCTATCAGGCAACGTGATAATGCCCACATCGTTTGTAGCCGGCGACAAACCTTGTTCGTTAGTGCCCGATGTACCGCTCCTGTGCGCAAGCGGTGTCCCCTTTGGCAGCCCGGCCCTGATGCGACCAGGCGCTACATAGGTTGATAACATAAGTCGCATCAACAAATCGTTACTTTTTTTTGAAAGTACTGCTTGTCTGAAAATTAAACCCAACAATTGCACCTGGGCCGATGGCGTTGACCAGCTTTTGTATTGAAGCCCCCAATCGGCCTGCATGTTGGCTTCATTGCCTTTAATCTGTAACCCGCTCACTCCTATGGCATGTATATCGTTTGTAATTTTTTGGGGGCCTCCTAAAAGCTTCATTAAAATATCACAAGCATTATTGTCGCTAAGGGTGACCATATCGGTTAGTATCTCTCTAACGGAAACTTTAACATTGCCTTCGGGATATTTTTCCTGTAGTGCGCTTACGGTTTTAAGCAGCTCTGCTTTGGTGATCAGCACTTTTTGATCAAGGCTGATATCGCCCCTGTCAACAGCGCGCAGTAAACTCACGGCGATTGGAAATTTAAAAACACTTTGCATTGGGTAATGCTGTGCATCATTAAAGCCGAGGGTATCATTATTTTCAAGTAATTTGATAGAAACGCCTATTTTACCAGACGATAATTTTGCCAGCCGCTTTATTTCGGCCCGTAAGCGGTTATGGTTTAAATCCTGTGCAGAAGCAATAAAAGATAATAACAGCAGCAGAAAAGCCGCGGAGTATGATTTGCAATGATGCATTTGCTTTATAATATATTATCGGCAAATATAGGTTTTCAATAGGATTGACTATCCCCCGCCGTCCAAATATTGAGCTTAAAGCGCTTTTAGGTATGAGGGTTTACGACGAATTTGGTCGGAGTATAAGATCTCGAATTACATCCTGCAGTCAGCCGCACAAAACTAAAATAGGCTCCCGTAGTATGCTTCGGATAAATTTCCGTCGAAATTCAAACACATTTTATAGGGTTTGCGTTTGGTATTTTTATAAAAAATCATTTGCCTGTTATCAAGGCTGGCATCAAGGGTAAATGTTGTTGCAGACATGGGGCTTATCCCGGTTGCATAACCATCAGCCGCCTTATAAAACAGGTGCCCTTTGATTATTGAAATTTCATTGGCTCCGTACTTACCTATGAACCTTTTAAGTTCGCCCGCCCTCATTTTATAGGGATTAAGTTTGGCTTTAAAAATACGATACATCCACCTTGCATTATTAGCTATTAACGTATCAACCGAATTAATCTGTTGTTTGTAAAAAATCCCTATTGCCGCATCCAAAGCAAAATTCGCATTTACCATCACATCCGGTTTTACGCCGCAAGCTTCCCAATTAGTTTTTGTTACAGGGTTGATAGGCCTGGCAAAAGGAATATGAGCTGAAAGCCCGTTACCGATATCAATAATTTGCATGGGATGTGCAGCCCCCGCTGTTACCTCACCTATTATTATTGCCCGGTGTAAACACTGCATATCATAAGCAAACTCTTCGGCGGCGGATGCTGTATACCCACTTACTATAATATAAATTGGTTTGGCAAACCATATATCTGATTGGGGCCGTGGCTCTGTCCAGGTTTGGTAGAATTCATTTGTCCGTTTTATATAAAAATCATTGATGTGGGTCGGTTCTTTAAAAAACAAACTACTGATATACTTAACCATATCGGCCTGCCCGCCACCGTTAAGCCTCAGATCAATAATGAGTGCATTTGTATTTATCAGAAAATCAAATGCGCTGTTAACGGCACGTTTTGACGGTTCGTTCAAATCAAAAAAAACATTTAAAGCGAGGTAACCAATATTGCCGCTCAATATTTCTGCTTTTGATAAGCCATAATTCTGTTGCCTGTTTTGTTCCGCTATCTTCATCCTTTTTGCAGCTTCCTCTATATATGAAGTGTATGGTACCCCATTTTGTAACGGAGGCTGGTATACCACATTAAGGTGTTTATCTCTGTAAACAGCGCGCAGGTCTGTGGTCAGTTGCCGGGCAAAACCGGCAAGGTCAGCAATTTGATTATAGCCGCCTGCAGCATATATTTTCCTAATCCGCGATACCATTCGGGCGGCAGTATCCGGAAAAATATAGTTGGAAGTTAGTATACCGGCTAAGTTGTCAATAACAGCTGCTTCAACGGTAGGTGGTAATGCGGTTCTGTTAACCTGGCCGTACAGCAATTTAGGTAACAGGCACGATACGAAGAGCAAGCAAAAAACCTTTTTGAATAACATAAATAAAAGTTGAGCGTGCAGTAAAGTTTAGTTTAGCGTTTTGGTAAACAAATCGTGGTTATTAAGCAACAATTGTACAACCTGGTTATGCTTATCCCTGATAAAACCTAGCGGCATACTCAATGCAGAAACATTGAAGTGATCGGCAGAAACAAAATCCAATGTGCTGGCTCCGCCATCCCACAATTGCGTTGCGTATAAGGCTCCGTTTTTTAAGGAAACCTCTATTTTAAGCACCTGGCCATTGACTGTTATTTGATATTTGCCCAAAAAGTCGTTTGCGTTAAATGATGTTTTCTCGGTTGTTAAGGTTTTAAAATTATTATCTGCCCTTGTCCAGGCAACGCTGCCGTTTACCATTATTTCAAATACCTTGTTATTCTTATCCCTGATAAATTTAACGGGTAAATTTTGGCTGGTTATTTTAAAATCGTCTCCGCCTACATGGTCTAAAGTCAACACCTGCCCGGTGGTAGATTTGGCCGTTAACTTTCCTTTTTCAACATACACATCTGCAAAAACAGTTTGCCCCGGTTGTTGCGCCTGGTATTTACCGGTATAAGCCGAAAATGCATCTTGTAGGTTACGACAGCTTGCCCCGTTTGCCTCAAACACAGTTAAACAAATAAATAATAAAAGTAGTGACGACGATAGTTTAAAATTGTTCATGATTTGTAAAGTGAATAAATGGTTAAAATTTGGATTAATGCAGCGGCTTTAAAAAAGCACTGCTTGCACAAAACAAGTCACTTTACTATTTTTCACCTACTCAAATCGGGATTTGAGTATCATTTAACGGGCGACAATGTAACGTTTAAATCCTTTTGATAGCCACTGGGTGTTACGCCGGTAAATTGTTTGAAGCAGCGTTGAAAAGTTGCCAATGAGTTGAAGCCGCAATCGAAGGCGATGGCAGCAATAGTAAATTTGGAGAGTGAGGCATCAGCCAATTTCTTTCGGGCTTCCATCACCCGGTATTCGTTAATAAAGTCGTTAAAGCTTTTACCAAGGTGCTGGTTAAGCAAATTGGAAAGTTGCTTTTCTGGCAAAGCCATTTTTGCCGACAAAACATCGAGTTTTAACGCCGGGTTAAGGTACAGCCTATCTGTTTCCATTAACCCCAAAAGTTGGGTTTGGTACCTCTCTATTTCATCCTCCGCAAAGTAAGCTTTTGCGGGTATTTTATGATACTCCACCAAATCATCTACCGACATTTTGGCCTGGCGGGCATAAGCGGCCATTCCTAACCAGTAGGCAAACCCAATTGCCAGTAAGGCCATTACAAACCTTACCGGGTAAACCAGCTGTGGTACCGGCAAATAATTCAGGATAATGGTAATTAACCATATGGCCACAATGAGAAACAAAACAACTATCAATGTTTTTAGCCAACGAACATCTTTAAGCTTAAAGCCCGAAAGTTGCTGATTATCGGCTGACCTTACCATTTTAAGGGATAAGCCTAAGTAAATGAGGAAAGAAAAGAAAAATGGCAGCGTGGCCGAACTACCCGCTTCAAAATTCATTACCCAGGTTTCAAATGGCTGGTACCAGCTTCTGATAGCCGGAACGGATAGCAGCCTGAAAAAATGAAAGATAAAGGCAACTTGCGGCCCCATTTCAAATAGTAACGGCGCAAAATGAAATCTATCCTTCCTGCTTAGCTGTTGCTTTTCTGACAAAAGACTTCGCGTATAAAAATAAAGTAACGGGCCTAATGCTAACCTGAGCTGCGGTATCACAAAATACACCCATGGATATTTATTGGGGATACCAGAATTTAGGATTACAGCTGTCAACGTAGAATACGACAGTAAGAAGATTACAGCCGCCAGCCACTTGTTGCTTTTAATTTTTTTTGAAGAGTAAAATAATATTACCGAAAGTACCAGGCCATGAAATGTGAGGCACAAAAGCAAAAAATTTCCGATGACAGGTAGTACGCTCAATATTAATTTGCTGATTAAAAAGTGAATTTACGAATTAGTCCCGTTGGGTAAAGTATTCTATATAAATTGTTTTTTTAGCGGTTTTACTTTGTGTGTTGAGTGGCGGATGTCTTGTGTTTTACTAAGTGATTAAGTTACAAAAGTCACAAGTGATCTTCCTGCATGCAGCCGCACAACACTTGCGCTAAAGTGGGCAAGTATGGTGTTGTGGATTGTGCAACGGCTGACTTGTGCTTGCGATGTAATTTGTTTACAAAAATGATAGGTGATCCTCCCGCATGCAGTTGCGCAATACTTGCGCTAAAGTGGTGAACTGTTTAATTAACCCACCATACTATTGAGCATCATTGAAAAATATCGTATCTCTTCGATTCGCCGGGATTAATTTAAGGCGGAGATCGCCCTTATTTTTAATCAAAGTATCCCCCTTGTGAATTATGCAGTCCCGGTGCCACGTCATCCAATAAATATCCCGTTTTTTATGGTTTACAGATACAGACGGATTTCCTTTTGCATCGTAAGAAACATCATCGACCGGTCCCTTAAAATGCACTTTAAGCGCGTTGCGAGGACCAGAGTACGACTGATAGTATTGGCTGGCAAGTATCAGAAAGATAAAGATGATTAAACTATATTTATACCAGCCCATATGGTTACCCAAAATCATAATGTTTTACTTATAACTGCTATTTGTAGCTTCGACCCTGTTGTACGTAGTGTTCCACTGTTTGATTTCTGAACGGCATTGCCTACTCTATTTGCGAAAATAATTGCTTTAAATACCTTGTAGTCTGGAAACTACAAGCATATTCGTCCAAAGTCAGAGACTTTGGACAGCCTTTTTTTGCTAACTGAGTTTCTTTTATTCAACCCTGCTGTTCGTAGTATTCAGCTGTTCGATTTCCGAACAGTATTACACACACTATTCGCGAAAATGATTGCTTTAAATATCCTGTAATTTGGAGACTTCAGGCACGGCTGTTGAAAAGCTATTTTACCCCATAAAACCGCGCGGCGTTGTTATAAAAAATATTTTGTTTTTGTTGTTCGCTTAAAAATGGCGCTGTTTCAACAGTTTTGATAGACAGCGGGATGGCATCCTCCCATATCATTTGGTCGGACCCATACATGATCCTTTTTTCGAGGCCGGCAGTGATCATTGCCTTTAAATATTGATAAAATTCCGCTTTGGGTATTATCCAATCAATAACGGATATGTCTGTATAAACCTGCGGGTATACCAACATAATAGATTTCATTTCTTGCAGATAAGGATACCCCATATGCATAATTTGCAGTTTCAGCCTGGGGTGTTTTTTGAGTACCGGCTCGAGGGTTAAAGGGTTGCCCGCCGAGATGGTGAAATTGGGGGAGCCATGATACGGTGTTTCCGGCGGGGCCAAGCCCAGGTGGATGGCTATCGGAATGCTCAATTGTTCGCAAATGGCGATGTAGGGCTCAAATTCGGGCTGGTCGAGCGTTTTACCTTCGTACTGCAAACCCAATTCGCCAAAAACAACAAATTTCTTTTCGGTGATCAGCTTTCTGAAGGTGGCAGTGTCGGGTAGAGGGTTGTTTTGGTGGTCGGGATATTCGAGCGAGCTGATAAAGCGCTTCGGGTCGGTTGCTAAAAAATCAATGTTACGCAAAAGCGTTCCGGAACAAATAGCCTTTACAACATTATACTGCTTTAGCAACCTGTAATTATTGCGGAATATGGCCTCATTTGTAGCGGCATCGGGAGCTTTGCCGGTAACCGGGTTTGGCGGCGGCGGCACGCCATAATCGCCAGCAGAGCGTGTGTGAAAATGCACATCAATTATTTTGCGCTGCTGCGCCTGGCTGCTGATACAGAAGTATATAAGGGCAGCAATTATGAGATAAGGTTTAAACATTACCAAATATAAAAAATCTTAATTAAATTCAACCGGGTGGATTAGCAGGAAAAACGCTTCGCCTGCTGTTGGAAGTGTTTCGTAGTTCGAGTCCCCCCGCAAACAGCGGAACACTTCAAAAACAGCTACTTCATTAACGATAACTTCACTGCATCCTGTAGTCTGGAGACTACAGGCATAACCGACCAAAGTCAGAGACTTTGGACAGCTTTTTTTTTGCCAACTGAGTTTCATTTATTCAACCTGTAGTTTACGACTTTCTGATTTTCAGTTGCTCTATATCAATTATATCTTTTGATCTGCCACTTTCCTGTTTTTCATTTATCAGGTCTTCATAGCTGATGAAACAAATCTGTGTGCCTTCCAGCCCCACAGTCTCCCTTTTTTGCAAAGGCGATCCCAAACTTTTTTAAACTCAATAACTCGGGGAGAAAATCGAAGGAAAAGCTGTCTGCTTCAAATTTGAAGTAAGATTTTTTGAGGGTGGGAGCAATTTCTTGTTCGTATGGAGCAGTGTCAAGACCTAACTCTTTCAGCGCTTTTAAAAGGCTGAAATAATTTCCATACGTAGGATTATACCAAATATCAAGATCATGTTTTTCATTGGGTATTCATTGCCATCCATCGTAATTCGGAAATACCCATGTAATGCAACTGCAGTCCCTCCGACAATTAGATATTCAATGCCATAATTTTGGAGCACTTTGCAAACCTTAACGAGGTCGGCAATCAATTCATTTTCCATAACCCCGCGTCATGTTATAATGTCTTTTTTATCAACAAATTGCTTCTCAATAATTCGAAAAACTTTTCCAACTCTTTGACTTTCTCGGAATCAATAATGTTTGATTTTGGGTTGGCCTTTGGAGCCAACTTCAAAGCAGCAAAATCAGCATAACGTTTTAACTCTGCCATAACATCCTTTTATATTTAATAAATGCGAAAGAAAATGGTCGGCAACCCTCTTCTCTATCAAATATATAAACAATTGGTAACGAACTAAAGTTTTTAGTAGTTAATTTGCTTTAGTTAAAAACCCTTTGTTCTCTAATGAACAGCACCGGGTTTCCTTTATGCGACTCATAAGTCATCAATGGAGATTAGAAATTTATCCCAGCCGACGTCTTCAATTTCCTTTAAAGAGGGAGCTTCATTTATTTTAATTTGAATTCGCGGAACTGTCGGTTCGCCCAGTATTAGATATTCGGGATCTCGCCATATAGTATCACATTCATCGCATAATAGAAAAAGCCTATTGTCCAACGCATTTTTTTGAATGTCAATCCACCCCCGATCACAATAAGGGCACCATCCTACATGATAACATTGATGTTCCATATCTTTTTATTTATAAGAATAAGCTGGGATAACAGTGTTTATGCCTCCGCAATTCGAAATCTTCGACTTCAAATAGCGGTCGTGCATTTATTCCGCCTCCAACCCCATCCGCATCTCCACCATATGCTTCCCAAACCCAACTTTTTCATAAGCCCGTACCGCGCCCTCGTTACCGGCATAAACCTGAAGGCGCAGTTCGGTGAGGCCTTGTGCTTTGACCCATTCCTTTAGCTTGTCGATGATGAGCTTATTGATGCCTTTGCCCCTGTGTTGCGGCAAAACGTACATAAAGCCAAGGTAGGCAAAGCGTTCAAAATCAAAATAAATTTTTTCGCTTTGTTTAATGCGGACGTAGCCGCTGCCTACGAGCTGGCCGTCGAGTTCGGCAACTAACAGTTCCACATCGGGCGAGGTAATAAACATTTCCAGGTCGTAATATTTGATAGCGCCGGGCACCAGGGTTGGATCGAAGGGGCGCTCGGCGGTGATAACGCCCTGCTCAAATTGCAGCAGGGTTGGGATATCGTTGAGGATGGCTGGGCGGATTTGCATGGGGTGGGATGTTTAGTTTTGTTAAGTATAAGAAATTTAGAAAGATATAATATCGAACACCGAATGTCCAATGTCGAATAATGAACCGAAAAACTTCGGCGTTCGATATTCAAAATTCATTATTCGATATTACTTTAACTTCTGCATTTCGGGTTAATGATATTCTATTACACCCTAAAATGCTCACAGCCCTTCAAAAACTCCTCATCAGCATCGGCGCCAATGCCTATCGCATCGTCAATATTCAATTTATAGCTGTCATAAGTAACACCACCTACGCAGGGATCAACCAGGTGGCCCAGCATGCAGGTGTCCATATCATAAAATTTGACGTTGGGGCTGGCGTATACAAAATGCAGTTTGGCGCTCAAGGCTATACGGCTTTCCAGCATCCCGCCCATCATACAGGCAATGCCTTTTGATTGGGCCTCGTCGTGGATGGCTTTAGCCTCCAGAATTCCGCCCGATTTGGCCATTTTGATGTTGATGTAGTGGCAGCTGCCGCTGTTGATCTGTTTGCGGGCGTCGTGGCGGTTGTATACGCTTTCGTCGGCCATAATTTTTACGGGCGATAGCTGCATCAGTTCGGGCAGCCGATCATCGTACCAGGTGCGCATCGGCTGTTCGCAAAACTCAACGTTGTACTCTCCCATGGCCTGCAGGGCAAAAACGGCATCGTCAAAGCTCCAGCCCTGGTTGGCATCAATACGGATGCGCATTCCGGGGCCTACCGCTTCGCGGATCTGGTTAACCCGTTCCACGTCGGCGGCGGCATTTTTGCCCAGTTTCACCTTCAGGATGTTTGCCCCCGAGGCTTTAAAGTACAAAGCCTTCATGGCCATAGTTGGCGGGCTATCAATACCAATAGTAATATCCGACTCGACCACACGTTTCTCCCCGCCCAAAAACCGGTACAAGGGCAAGCCAGCATTTTTAGCGGCAATATCATGCAGGGCAATATCAAAGGCGCTTTTGATGGTGGTATTGCCCGCGGCGGCGGCATGCAACTGCTGCATGCGGGCGGGGATGTCAAGCGCATCTTTACCAATCCACAGCCGGGCAAAATCTTTAGCCATTACCAGGCAGGTATCCTGTGTTTCGCCCACAATCATGGGGAAGGCCGAGCACTCGCCCACCCCATAAAAGCCGGCATCGGTATGCACCCGGATAAACACATTCTGCGCATGATCCATGGTGCCTGTAGCAATGGTAAAGGGCTCCATGGGGATGCTAAAACGATAAACGTCGATATGGGTAATTAATAGTTTGTGTTGCATGGAAACGGTATTTCTTTTCTCTGCCCACCTGTCATGCTGAGGTACGAAGCATCTATTCCCGAACTTTGCATGTTGGCCATGCTTGGTGGTTAACAGATGCTTCGTACCTCAGCATGACAGGTGGCTATGTAGTCGCAAATTACGATTTTTCAAGCCATCGGCGATTCCGGAACTATTCTTTTTTAAGCCCTCTCCTTTGGAGAGGGTTTGGGTGAGGCTGCTTTTTTTATTTGCACATTATATAACTATAATGTTATATTTGCATTACTACTATTCAAATACAATTCAATTTTAGCCTCCTGGGCCCTTGTTACACAGGGAAAAGACGCATGGCTAACTTAAAACTTTCTTAAAAACATTATTAATTGCATGGCACAAGACAACACGCCTATATTTGACTATAATTCAACCAGGAATAAATTAATCCTGACAGAATACGGCCGCAACGTACAAAACATGGTTAAGTACATTATTGCGCTGCCCACTAAAGAAGAACGTAACCGCTACGCACAGGTGGTAATTGACCTGATGGGTTTTTTAAACCCGCACCTGCGCGATGTGGCCGATTTTAAACACAAACTTTGGGATCACCTGCACATTATATCTGACTACCAGATTGATGTAGATGCCCCCTACCCCAAACCGACACCTGAGGCTATTCATCTGAAACCACAGCCACTGCGTTACCCGCACCAGCGCATTAAATACAAGCACTATGGCAAAACCATTGAGCTGATGATTGAAAAAGCCAAAGCCATTGATGAGCCCGAGCGCAAACGCCACATGGTACAGGCCATAGCCAATTTTATGAAAATGGCCTATGTGCAATGGAACAAAGATTCTGTTACCGACGAAAGCATTATTGCCGATTTGTACGCCTTATCTGGCGGCACCCTAAAACTGGACGAAAATGTTAACCTTAACCGTGTTGAGTTTAGACCTAACAATAACCAGCAAAGCACCAACAATAACAACCGCGGCCGTAACAACCAGCAAAACAACAATAACAACAACCGCGGCGGTGGTGGCGGTGGCCGTACCAACAATAACCAAAATAACAACGGCCCGCGCAACAATAACCAAAACAACCGTAACCGTAACCAGGGCGCTAAAAAATATTAGTTTATTGATTCACTGGTTCATTAATTCATTGGTCTTGTCTGGTGAATTTTTTGGGGCGATTATTTTTACAATCGGTGGTTGGTGCACCGGTTAATTATTGCGACAAATACTACAACCCTGTTCTTTGTAAAAAAGAATGGGGTTGTTTGTTTGCTAACTTTTTAAATTAAAAAAAGTGGCATCTTTTTGTACTATTTGTGCGAATTTTTGGCTCATTAATAGTGTATTATTAGCAGTTTTTTGAGCATTTATGGCGTTTTTGGCCACAAAAAAACCTGTTTAAAAAGTTTAACACCAACAAAGCGCCCAAATTCGCCGCAAAAGGCCAATGAACTAATGAACTAATGAACCAATGAACTAATGAACAATCAGGAAAAATTATAATCTTTGCCGGATATAAAAACACATTTAACACTTTCGGGTGTTCACAACATTTGAAGCATTTGACCTATCAATTATAAACACCCATGACTAACGCATTTGTGATAAACGGCGGAAAACCGCTAAAAGGTGAAATTACCCCTCAAGGGGCCAAAAACGAAGCACTCCAGGTAATTTCGGCAGTACTGCTTACCGAAGAGAAAGTTACCATCAGCAACATACCTGATATTAAGGATGTTAACAAACTCATTGAGCTACTGGGCGATATGGGCGTTATCACCGAAAAAACTGACGAATCAACTTATACTTTCATCGCCAAAGATATCGACCAGGATTTTTTCCAGTCGGAGGCTTTCAAAACCAAGGGTGGCGGCTTAAGGGGCTCTATTATGATTGTGGGGCCACTGCTGGCGCGTTTCGGCAAGGCATCCATCCCCAAACCCGGCGGCGACAAAATAGGCCGCAGGAGGCTGGATACGCACTTTCTAGGCTTCGAGAAGTTGGGTGCCCGCTTTGATTATAACCCGGAAGACGGTTTTTTCAATGTAGATGCATCCAACCTGCAAGGTACCTATATCCTTTTGGATGAGGCATCTGTAACCGGCACCGCCAACATTGTGATGACTGCTGTGCTTGCCAAAGGCACCACCACCATTTACAATGCAGCCTGCGAACCATACCTACAGCAACTTTGCAAAATGCTTAACCGCATGGGTGCAAAAATCAGCGGCATAGGCTCAAACCTGCTTACTATTGAGGGTGTTACCAAATTAGGCGGCACCGAGCATCGCTTGCTGCCGGATATGATCGAGATTGGCTCATTTATCGGCCTGGCTGCAATGACGGGATCTGAGATTACTATCAAAGATGTACATTACAAAGAGTTAGGCATGATCCCAGATGTATTTAAACGCCTGGGTATCAAGTTAGAGTTGCGCGGAGACGATATTTACATCCCTGCACAGGATCACTATGAAATTGAAACCTTCATCGATGGCTCTATCATGACCATTGCCGATGCCCCTTGGCCCGGCTTTACCCCCGACCTGCTGAGCATCGTATTGGTAGTGGCAATACAGGCCAAAGGATCGGTTTTAATCCACCAAAAAATGTTTGAGAGCCGTTTGTTCTTCGTAGATAAACTATTGGATATGGGTGCCCAGATCATCCTTTGCGACCCGCACCGTGCCACGGTTATCGGTTTAGACAAACAAGTACAATTACGAGGCATCAGCATGACCTCGCCTGATATCCGCGCCGGGGTTTCCCTGCTGATTGCAGCGTTATCGGCACAAGGCAAATCAACCATTTATAATATTGAACAAATTGAGCGTGGCTATCAGCACATTGATACCCGTTTAAAAGCCTTAGGCGCAGATATAACTCGTATTTAGGTTTAAAGGTAAAAGGCGAAAGGTAAAAGGTAGCTACAAACAGTTTTCCAACCTTTCGCCTTTTACCTTTCTCCTTTTACCACTCTTTGCCCCCTTTTGCTTTTTACCGGTAAAGAATTATCTTTACCCTCCAGCATAAAGCTTTCGGCTTTTTTGCTTTCAGCTTTAAGCTCCAGAACATGCCCTACAGAAACCGGAAGTCGACGTACGTTTATTTCATATTGATTTTTGTATTTATAAAGGTCATTTTAAATCTGTTTGCCATTGGGCACTTCGGCTTTCACCGCGACGAGTTTTTGCACCTTGTACTGGCCGATCATCTGGATTGGGGATATAAAGAAGTACCGCCATTCATCGCACTGTTGGCCAAGTTAACTATCACCTTATTTGGCAACTCGGTTTTTGCGGCGCGTATCTTCCCCACCATATTTGCAGGGCTCATTATCTGGTTTACAGGCCGTATTGTAGTTGAATTTGGTGGCCGTAGGTTTGCCATTACCCTGGCCTGCCTCACCCTGATATTTTCGCCGGCATTTGCTGCAAGCGATTATCTTTTTCAGCCTGTTGTGTTTGATCAATTCTGGTGGGTTTTAACGGTTTGGCTCTTTATTAAATACCTCAACACAACCGATGTAAGGTATTTATACTGGCTGGGTATGACTGTTGGTTTTGGCATGCTTACCAAATATACCATGTTGTTTTTTACCATAGCGCTTATCATAGGAGTGCTCATCAGCAAGCAGCGTAAGCTATTGTTTAACCGGCACATATTGGGCGCAATGGCTTTGGCGATGCTCATATTTCTGCCCAACTTTATATGGCAGGTAACGCACCATTTCCCGGTGATAACCCATATGAAAGCCCTGCGCGAGGAACAACTTGATTATATTACTACCGGCGACTTTATCAAACAGCAACTCACGGTTCATGGTATTGCTTTGTTTGTTTGGCTCACTGGTTTCGTATTTTTAATCTTTTCGTTCAAGCTGCGCAATTTCCAGTTTCTGGCCATTGCTTACGTACTGATATTCATTTTTTTACTGGAGATGGACGGTAAAAACTACTACCTGTTCGGGGCTTATCCTATGTTGTTTGCGGCAGGTGGCTTTGGGTTTGAACGATGGTTAAAAACAAGCGGTTATGCTTTGCGTACTTTAACTATTGCCTGTTTTACCATTCCAAATATGCTGTTGCTGCCTTTGGTACTGCCCATTTTACCGTTGCAACAAACACTGGCGTTTTTTAGGTTTACCGGCAAAAACCTGCCCCCCTTCAGGTTTGCCATGACCTGGGAAGACCAAAAGTTACACGCCACCACGCAAGATTATGCCGACATGCTTGGCTGGGATGAAATGGCCCAAAAAGTTGGTGTAGCTTACAATAGCCTTACTCCCGAACAACAAAAACAAACCATTGTATACGCCGATAACTATGGCGAGGCCGGCGCATTGCACCACTACCGCAAACAATATAACTATCCCGATGTAGTATCCCTTAACAGCAGTTTTACGCTTTGGGCGCCCGATACGCTTAACTGCAAATACATGATTTATGTGGATGATAACGGCGGCGAAAACATTCGGCAGTTTGTGGCTGGTAACATGATAGGCTCGTACAAAAAAATAGGCGAAGTGGAATACTACCTCGCCCGAGAAAAAGGCACCGGCATTTACCTGCTTACAGACATCAAGTTCCCGCTAAAGGAAAGATACCGGAAGGAGCTGATCAGGAAGAGGATGGAATAGCCGTTTAGGCGAAAGGTAAAGGGTGAAATGCTAAAGGTTTTTTACCTGGCATTGGCGCACCCAACATTGATAGGTATCTTTACTACAGGCTATGCTAAAAACAGGAAATACATTACTGCTGATATTGCTTACCTGCAATGGTTTAAGGGCGCAATCAGCATCAAAACCCTTCCCGCAGCATACCACTTATACAAAAGGTGCTATCCTGCCCAATCACCTAAACCAAAAAAGCCTTGACAACAACACGGTTAACTTTTATTGGCAATGGAAAAACCGCTATGTAAAACAGGCGGCTGATAAAAGCCAAACCTATATCTGGTTTGAAAGGCCGGGCAATAAACAATGTGTATCTGAAGGACAGGGCTATGGCATGATTATAGTTGCCCTGATGGCCGGGGCCGATCAATCTGCAAAGCCCGTTTATGATGCATTGTTCAGATATTATCAATTGCATCCTGCGCGGAAGGGACAATACCTGATGGCCTGGGCGCAAGATAAAAAAGGTGTTAGTACCGATCGCTCCTCGGCAACAGACGGCGATATGGACATTGCCTATTCACTATTACTCGCCGATAAGCAATGGGGCAGCCGGGGCAACATTAACTATTTAAAGGCAGCCAAATTGCTGATAGCCGATATCATGAAGTATGAAATTAACCGGCAGCAGTTTACCATTCTGCTCGGCAATGATGTTGAAGCCGACAGCGAGGATTATTTTGATACCCGTACATCCGATTTTATGCCATCGCACTTTAAAGCATTCAGAGCGGTAACCGGCGACGCAAGCTGGGATAAAGTAACCAACAATACCTATCGCCTTTTTACCCGGATGCAGCAAAAATACAGCCCGGATGCAGGCCTGGTGCCCGACTTTATACAGCAGGTAAACAAAAACCCACATCCCGCCAGGCCTATGTACCTGGAATCGAAGTATGATGGCTGTTATAACTATAATGCCTGCCGTGTACCCTGGCGCGTAGCGGCCGATTATTTGTTATATGGAGATGAAAGAGCTAAAGTAATAACATCCAAAATTAACCACTGGATCCGGTCGACAAGCAGCGATAATCCCGATAATATATCTGCCGGCTACACATTGGCCGGTAATGACCTGCCTACCCGTCATTTCGAAGCGTTGAGCTTTATCGCGCCCTTTACCGTTGCTGCGATGACTGATAGCAAAAACCAGCAATGGCTAAACCACACCTGGGATTACCTGCTTCATTTTAAGCTAAAAGATTATGATTATTACGACAACAGCATCAAAATGTTAAATATGATTATACTCAGCGGCAATTATTGGAAGGTTTAGCTGTTTGCCTCAGGGCAACCGCAGCTAAATTGGGTTAAGATAACTTAACACATTTCAGGCAAAATGCCATACAAAAATCTGATAATCAACAATTTAATATTTATTCATGGTTAACACTAAACTGATGTTTCATCTATGCCAGCTGCCTCAATTATAAAAATTTTACTGTAATTTAAGCTGTTAAACATTTGAATAAAAATTAGCGTATAAACAAGGGCCGAACATCGTCGAATAATGTCCAATAAACACCTGTTTGCTTTTCTCATTATTTTGCTGTTGTTAAATGGCAGAGTCTTTTCGCAGGACATTGGCTTAAAAATGAGCCGGGTTAACAGCTCAAACAGTATCTCGCAAAATTCGATATCAAGCATACTAAAAGATAGTTATGGCTTTATGTGGTTTGGTACCCAGGATGGCCTTAACAAGTTTGACGGGTACCAGTTTAC
Organism: Mucilaginibacter sp. P4_C11; assembly: GCF_056402115.1. Lineage (NCBI taxonomy): Bacteria > Pseudomonadati > Bacteroidota > Sphingobacteriia > Sphingobacteriales > Sphingobacteriaceae > Mucilaginibacter > Mucilaginibacter sp. P4_C11. The sequence goes on from NZ_JBFUIA010000018.1 coordinate 120,171, forward strand.
GGTGTATAAACATCGGTCAAAAAACAACAAAAGCTTACAAGCCAACAACATTTTAACCATTTGCGAAGATAAAAAAGGGAACATCTGGGTGGGGACACGCATGGGCGGGCTTAGTAAATATGACAGGGAAAAAGATGAATTTGTAAACTTTAAAGCCGACCCGAAAAAGCCATCAGCCCTAAACAACAACAATATCATCAGCCTTTTTAGTGATACCAAAAACAACCTTTGGGTTGGTACAGATAATGGGCTGAACCTGCTTATGAATGGCAAAACCGAATTTAAACACTTCATTCATAACAGCAAAGATACCAACAGCCTGAGCAGCGCGTCTGTTTATTCCATCTGCGAAGATGGTTACCGCCAGCTGTGGATAGGTACCGATAGCGGCCTGAATTTATACAACGAAAAAACGGAACATTTCAAAAGATTTATTCACGACCCTAAAAACAACAAAAGTATCAGCAATAATTCAATAAATGCCATTACCGAAGACGAACACCATAACCTTTGGATAGGCACAAACAATGGATTGAACTTGCTTAACAGGAGCAGCCTTACCTTTACCCACTATGCCAACGAAGCGGATCGCTATAGCGCCACCGGCAATAATCCTATTTATAGTTTATCGGCCAATAAAGCGGGAAAACTTTGGGTTGGTACCAATACTACATTACAGCTGCTAAACGTGGATAAAAAAGTATTTGTCCCTATAAATCAACCGTCTCCTGAAAATGAAAACATGCCAAATGATGGCATTTACGCTCTGTTTGCCGATCAGCAACATACATTATGGGTAGGCACCTCAAGCGAAGGGGTCTTAAAGTACGACAAAAATCTCAATATTTTCCCCTCATTTAAGTCCTCGCCTAACAACTCACCATCGGCAAAAAATATTATCCGGGGTTTAGCTCCTGACAATAAGGGGCAGCTTTATTTAGCTACAGATGCTGGTTTGGTTTATTTCAACCTTGCAACAGGCACCGGAATTACCTACACCCATGACAGTTCGGCGAAAAACAGCCTGATAAGTAATTATACCTCGTGTATTTTAATGACTAAAGCAAATGACGCGGTATGGCTGGGGACTTACAGCAATGGTGCAGACCGGTACGATGTTAAATCAAAACTATTCACCCACTTTACGATGGGAAATGGGCCAACAAACATAAACAGCACGGCTGTTTACGCCCTGCTTGAAGACCGCAGGGGCAACATTTGGATGGGCACAAACCTGGGAGGTGTAAATACTTATGATACAAAAACAAAAAAAATAAAAAAATGGGTTAACGACCCAAAAGATCCCAACTCGATAGCCGACAATTCAATTCAAGCACTTTACGAAAGTCGTGACGGCCATATTTGGTTAGGTGGTTACTCCAACGGAGTAAGTATCTACGATCCGGCTACGAGCAAGTTTTCAAGGATCAATACTGAAAACAGCAAGCTTACCAGTAATGTGATAAGTTATTTTTATGAAGATAACGAACACATGTGGATAGGCACCATGGAAGGTGGTTTAAATTGTTATGATTTTAAAACGAAGAAAATAACTGCATACACCGAAGATAACGGATTGATAAATAACACAGTAAATTACCTAACAGCCGACAACAAAGGTTTTATATGGATTACTACATTAAAGAGTATTACACGTTTTGATCCGGTGAATAAAACTTTTAGGAACTTTGGCGAACACAATGGGGCCAAAAGCCTGGAATTTAATTTATCAAGCGGTACCAGGCTGGCTGATGGGCGAATTGCTGTTGGCAGCATAAACGGGTTCAATGTAATTGACCCAACTAAACTAAGTTTTAACAACAACGTTCCGGTTGTAAGGATAACAGGCTTTAATTTATTTAATAGGCCGGCTCCTTTACCAATTGTAAATCCTGCTTTAAAGCAAGATGGTTTCTCTGCCGGCCAAATCGGGCTCAAGCATTTCCAATCAGTATTCACTTTTGAATTCGCGGCGCTTGACTATACAATTCCACAGGAGAACAAGTACGCTTATAAGCTGGAAGGTTTTGACCCCGAATGGAGATATATAGGAAACAAGCACGCCGTTACTTACACTAACCTTGACCCAGGCACGTACACTTTTTTAGTTAAAGCATCAAATAACGATGGCGTATGGAACAACAATGCAACAGCTGTTAAGATAATAATTGTGCCCCCATTCTGGAAAACATGGTGGTTTCGTACGCTGGCGGCGATATTTATTTTGGCGGGCATATATATAATTTACAAGCTGCGGATTAAATTTTTAGATGCGCAAAAACACGAACTGGAAAAATTAGTTAATGAGCGTACCACGCAAATAAGCAGGCAAACAAGCGATTTAAAAATCTTAAACGAAGAGTTACAGCTACAGGCACAACAATACCAGGCACAATCAGAAGAATTACAGTCGCAGTCAGAAGAGTTAATTGAGCAACGCGAGAAGGAACAAAAAGCCCGCGAAGAGGCCGAAAAGGCCAACATGGCCAAAAGTACTTTCCTGGCCACCATGAGCCATGAAATTCGCACACCAATGAATGGTGTGCTGGGCATGGCATCGTTACTTGAAGATACGAAGCTGGATACCGAACAACGGGAGTATACAGAAGCTATATTAAATAGCGGCGAATCGCTGTTAACAGTTATTAACGATATTCTTGATTTCTCAAAAATTGAATCGGGCAACCTGGAGCTCGATCCGCATAATTTTAACCTCAGAAAATGTATTGAAGACGTATTTGACCTGTTTGCTTCAAAAACTACCAAGTCCGGCATCGACTTGATTTATCAAATTGACGACCAGGTACCGCCCGACATTTTTGCAGATGGCTTGCGCTTACGGCAAATTTTGATAAACCTGGTGGGCAACGCCATAAAATTCACCCACAAAGGCGAAGTGTTTGTATATGTAACCTCACAAACTATAAATAACGATACTTTAAAACTAACATTTGCGATAAGGGACACCGGCATCGGGATATCGGAAGACCAGCTTGGCAATTTATTTAAAGCATTTAACCAGATAGACTCATCTGTAACACGTAAATATGGTGGCAGCGGGCTCGGCCTGGTTATTAGCGAGCGTTTGGCCAAATTAATGGGGGGCCAAATCACCGTTCAAAGCAAAAAAGGGTTTGGCAGCACTTTTACCTTCAATATCATCTGTAACACTTGCGCGCAATTCCCCCCGGCTATGTTAATACCCAATGGTAAGATAGCCGAAGGAAAAAAAGTGTTGGTGGTTGACGATAATGAAACCAATTTAAGGATATTAAAAACGCTGCTTGAAAAATGGAAAACTGAAGTTATCGCCGTATCATCCGGGCAGGAGGCTTTATCGGTATTATCGGACACAAAGCATATCGACCTGATTATAACCGATATGCAAATGCCGGATATGGATGGTATAACCCTGGGTACCCGGATAAAGGCCCTGCCAGTTTTATGTCCGGTAATATTATTGAGTTCTATTGGCAACGACAGCAAAAAAACTCATCCGCACCTGTTTACATCAATACTTACAAAGCCTGTTAAACAACAGCACTTTTACAATATTATTGAAACAGTGTTAAAAAACGAAACGGTGGTGAGTGCCGAAAAGAAAGCAAGTTTGTTATCAGAAAAATTCGCAACGGAGTATCCTTTTAAGATGCTGGTTGCCGAAGACAACTTAATGAACCAAAAACTCATCATCCGCGTTTTGAACAAATTGGGATACCAGCCCGATTTGGCAAATGATGGCAAAGAAGTATTGCAAATGATGGAGCAAAATCCCTACGAAATTATATTAATGGATATCCAGATGCCTAATATTGATGGGCTTGAAGCTACAAGGCTTATCCGAAAAAATCATGGCGCCAAACCCATTATAATTGCCCTCACTGCCAACGCACTTAGCGAGGATAAGGACAATTGCTTTACCGCCGGTATGGACAATTATCTGTCCAAGCCCATTAACATTGAACTTTTATTGGCCGCTTTAAAAGATGCATACGCTAAAATTACCTGATATTTTTGCGGATACGGCTGAGCGACGTTGGCGTAACGCCTATAAACGACGCCAGGTACTTTTGCGGGATTTTTTGAATGTATGGTGGCTTTGAGAGTAACTGAAGGTAACGCTCTTCGGCCGAATCTCTTTGCAAAGCAGTAAACCTATCGATAAGATTTAGCACGGCATCCTCCCAAAAGTTGCGCATCATCTCCTGCGTTTTGGGATGTGTTTGATATAGTTTTAGCAATTCGATTTTGGGCAAATACATCACCTCACTATCTTCAATGGCCTGTAAAAAATAAACAGAGGCTTTTTCACTTATAAAACTGTAAATATCAATGGCCGATGAGTTTTTAAAGGCAAACCATACCGATATTTCCACATCGCCGGTAAGATAAAAGAGCCTTAAACATCCTTCCTGAACAAAAACAAGATCACTGCAGATATCACCCTCATTTAACAGAAACTCATTTTTACTTAGCTGCTTTTTTTTAAACCGGCCAGCAATATCATCCAGTTCGGCGTCATCCAGCTTTACGTAGTTACTGATAAAGTTTTTCAGCTGCGTGCTCATAGTAAACAAAAATTTACCCAAGTTCGGCAATTCCGGCGTACAATTAATTGCGTTATAACAAATTATTGCACTGAAAATTTAGGACGCTTTTCGATTCACCCCTATTTTCGGAGGCAAGATAAACCGGACTGAATTAATTGATATGATGATCTATCTTTAAAACCTTCCTGATTAACTCCATATTAAGTGGCTTGCTGATGTATTCCTTCACAACGCTGTGCTTTAAAGCGCGATCTATATCGTGCCTGAATATAGAAGAGGATAATATAATAATCTGGCTGTTGCTGCCGTCGCCAATATTTAAACGGTGATATTCATCCAGAAATTTCCAGCCATCCATTACCGGCATAGCCAGGTCAAGGAATATAAATTCAGGCAATTTACCCGATTCTTGCTTAATACTTAATAGCTTTTCGATAGCATCGCGGCCGTTTAAACAAACTGTTATATTGGTATGTTTACTTGCCCTTTTGATTAAAGTCTCGGCAATAAAATTATTAACTACATCGTCATCTATGATCAGTACATCGGTGGGTTGATTGTAATTCATTCTTAAACAACAAATTAAACATCCATTGTTTTGATATTTTTTCATTATTAGCCAAAACAAACAATCATTTTGGCAATTTTTCCGCAAGTTTAAAGTAAATCCTTATGTATTTTGACTTGTATAATAACGAATGGGATATAAAAAAACAGCTTTAATTAATTAGCACTAACAAAGAAAGCCTTTCGGAACATCCAAAAGGCTTTCTATATTAAAATACCATCCTTATCCTAAAATAAGGTAAATTCAACCCTGCGGTTAGCCTGGCGGCCTGCTGCAGTTTTATTGGTTGCAATTGGTTGCGTTTGGCCATAACCCGTAGCTTCAATACGTGAGGCATTTGCTCCCTTATTTACCAGGTAAGCTTTAATTGATTCGGCACGATCCTTTGACAGGCGCATATTCAAATCGTTTGAACCGGTATTGTCGGTATGCCCGGCCAGCTTTAAACTAAAGTTTTTATCAACCAACAATTGTGCAACCCTATCAAGGCTTGGCAATGAGTGTGCACGAATGGTTGCTTTACCTAAATCAAATTCAAGATTTTTGATAGCATCTTTAACTACTTTCTTATCTTCCTCGGTTACATATACTTTAACCTCGGGTTTAGCCAACGGACAGCCGGAGCCATCTACTTTTGTGCCGGCAGGCGTATTGGGGCATTTGTCATTAACATCTGCCACGCCATCTCCGTCACTATCGGTGGTTAATTTTGCAAGATTTGCATTCGTAGCATTCAAATCGTTTCTAAGTGCATCGTTTTTAGCTTTTTCAGCGTCAATTTGTTGTTGCAAGGCATTCTTAGTCTGTTCGTTTTGCCACATGTACTCTGTTCGCATAGATGCTACCGGGTTATGTGTAGCCATCTGTGGTTTCTTTCTGCTCCCAAGGGCAAATTCTAAACCGATATGGGCATACGAAAACCTGTCGTTTCCGGATCCGTATTTATAGCCGTCGAAATTATCGRAGTTAACAAAATTAACCTGGTAACCAAGATCAAGGTTTACTCCCGGAGCCAKGTCAAACTTCAACCCTAAACCTAAAGGAATATACACCTCGTTAATTGACCCGTTACCTGTATTTTTGAAGTTAACCTGCTGGCCACCAACCGGGGTAATTTTTGGCGTATAGTTCATGGTACCCGCTCCTACTGTTAAGTATGGTTGAATAAAAGGTTTTTCGTGCCTCCAGTTAATATTGGCCAGTGTAATGTTGGCGCTTAAAGCTGCAGACCAGTTAATATTGGTTTCATATTGCGAATAAACCGTGTTTCCTAAACCATCTGGCTGGCTGCTGGTTCCTTTAACTTTACCGCGAAGAAAATCGGCCTGCAGGCCAAATGACGGCAAAATTTGTTTTTTGATATAGGCACCATATCCAACCTGCTCCTGCGGATGGGTAAAATCTTGCTTATTATTGCTTCCAAATACAGTAAAAGGAGTTAATAAACCGCCGTGTACACCTATTGACCAGGTACGCATCTGGTCGCCACCTGAAAATGGCTTTATATAATCTTTAGTAACAACAGATGTATCTGCAGTTTGAGCGAATAATTTACCGCCAACCATCAATCCGGCAAGAATCAATGTGGCTTTTGTTAAATTTTTTTTCATATTATCGTGTTTAGTATAAGGCTCACCTTCCGGTTACCTCAACAATGATGTTGCAACATTAATGCCCCAAATAGCCTGTGTGGTAAATATGCCTTCATTTACCTGTTAACAGTCTTCATTACAAAGCATTGGATAATACCATTCAATTACGCTAAGATTTTGTTATAAAAAAGCAAATGCATCAAAAACAGTACATTTTATATTTGCCGCCAATACTATATCTTTGATTGTTGCTCAATCTGTTAACTTAACAGCAACTAATTACTATCGTAACCGTATAAGAACGATAATTATAACCGTTCCATTTTTGGCAACTTTTTTCATTTAAATTGTATCAGCAACGTTGTATGTACAAGTGGTACCGTATTCTTAAACCGATTATTTGCGCTTTAATACTAAGCTGCAGCTTAATTCCGTTTATTGGCCACGCCCAAAACCAAAGTCTTAAATTTTTGCATGTGGGCACCGCCGAAGGGCTATCGCAAATAAATGTAAACTGTATTTTTCAGGATAGCCGGGGTTTTATGTGGATTGCTACCCGAAACGGTCTCAATAAGTATGATGGTTATCGCTTTATTACTTACAGATACGATGACAAGGACAGTAACTCTTTAAGCAACAATAATGTAACAGATATTGTTGAAGACAATAACGGCAACATGTGGTTAGCAACCCAAGGCGGCTTAAACATGTTTCAACGCAGCAAAGGCCGTTTTATACGTTATACACATGATAGCAGCAACCCCAAAAGCATTAGTGACAATATTATTACCCGTTTGCTTTTTGATAACGGTAACCTTTGGATTGCAACTCAAAACGGCGGACTCGACCGCTACAATTTAAGCGGCAATACTTTTACACATCACCAGCACAGCGATAAGGACACCGGTAGCCTGAGCAACAACAATGTACGCACGGTTTACAAAGATTCAGAACAACGGATCTGGATTGGAACAGGCAGCGGATTGAACCTTTATAATCCAAAAACAAACAATTTCATACAGTTACCGTACTATGATCCGGTAACAAAAACCCCTGACAGCGTAGTTATTAGCTGCATATTTGAAGACAAACTCCATCGTCTTTGGCTGGGCAGTCAAAACGACGGACTTTTTTTGTTTAACCCCGCCAATAAAATATTTAAACGTTTTATACAGGATAAAACCCGTGCCGACGCTATTTCATCTAATACAGTTTATGCTTTAAACAATGATACAGATGGTAACTTATGGATAGGCACCGAAAACGGTGGCCTTTGTGTGTTAGATAAACAAACCGGCAAATTTAGCACCTATGAGCACGATGAGGTAGATAACAACAGTATCAACGGTAATTCGGTATACGGTATTTGTCGTGACCGGACGGGCAATATGTGGGTTGGCGCTTTTGGCGGCGGCATCAACCTGTCAAAAAAAACAACCTCCAGCTTTACCTTATACCGGCATAATAGTCACCCTGAAAGCCTGTCCAATAATTACGTACTTGACCTGGCTGAAGATAAAGACCATAAAATTTGGATTGGCACCGATGGCGGCGGAATAAACAAGTTTGACCCGGTAACTAAAACGTTTAAGGCCTATAAACAAACGCCCGATGGAAAAAACAGCATAACCGGTAATTATGTACTTACAGTAAAGCCTGATGCTGATGGCAAACTTTGGATTGGTACCTGGGGCGATGGACTAAGCGTATTTGATCCTAAAAAAAATACTTTTACCAATTACAAGCACGATGCCGCCAAACTACAGGGAATTGGCGGCAACAATATTTATTACATTTTACATGCCCGTAACCGGAAGACATGGCTGGCCACCTTTAATGATGGATTAGACTGTTATGATCACGACACCAAGGTATTTACCCATTATCATTTTGATGTAAACGATCCAAAATCTATTAGCAGCCCAAGGCCTTATGTAATGTTTGAAGACAAAAAAGGCAACATATGGGTAGGCACTTCAGATGGAGGGTTGGACCTTTTTAACAGCAAGACAAATACGTTCACCCGCTTTGTTCACGACGAAAAGACAAACAGCATAAGTAACAATGGCGTAACCGATATTTTTGAAGATAATAAAGGCCGGCTTTGGCTGGCTACACTATCGGGCCTCAACCTTTTTGATCTGTCAAGCAAACACTTTACTACATTTACAAAAAAAGACGGCTTACCAAGCGACATCATTTATGCCATAAGAGCCGATGATGCCGGCAAACTCTGGATAAGCAGCAACGGTGGGTTATCCAAATTTGATCCTGAAAATAAAACCTTTTATAACTACACTACAGAAGATGGCCTGCAGGGCGACGAGTACAAACCCCATTCGGCCTTAAAAACAACTGATAAAACTATTTATTTTGGCGGCATTAATGGATTTAATTCTTTTTCGCCTGAAAAGGTACTTAAAAAGGCCGGCTTTGCCCCCCTGGTTATCACCTCCTTTCAATTATTTAACAAACCGCTTACCATCGCGGTGAACGCACAGGACCCCTCGCCGCTAAAAAATGATATTACCGATACCCGCAACCTCACGCTATCGTATAAACAATCCGTGTTTTCTTTCGAATTTGCGGCACTTGACTACGCATCAACTGACAGAAAGCAGTACGCCTACTATTTAGACGGCTTTGATAAGGAATGGAATTATATTGGTAACCATAATACAGCTTTATATACCAACCTTGCACCTGGCACCTACCATGTACGGCTGAAATACCGCAATAGCCAGGGATTATGGTCGCCGGTAACAACTCCGCTTCAAATAACTATTATACCGCCATTCTGGCTTACCTGGTGGTTTGATACTCTTGGTGTTTTGGCATTTGCCGGTTTAATTTACGGCTTTTTTAAATACCGGATGCGCGCTGTAAGGCAGCAAAAAGAACAACTTGAAATACAGGTAAAAGAACGCACCGAAAGCATCACACAGCTTACTATCGAAGAAAGAAGATCGCGCGAAGCGGCAGAAAAAGCCCGCGAGGAAGCTGAAAATGCCAACAAAGCCAAAAGTATATTTTTAGCTACCATGAGCCATGAAATCCGTACACCAATGAATGGTGTGATAGGAATGGCAACCTTGCTGGCCAATACCGACCTTACCGACGAACAGACCGAATACACCGAAACTATTAAACACTCGGGCGATGCCCTGTTGACGGTAATCAATGATATTCTCGATTTTTCCAAGATCGAATCGGGCAATATGGAATTGGAAGAGCATGACTTTAACATCAGGGATTGCGTAGAAAGTGTACTCGATCTTTTTGCTGATAAAGCATCAAAACTAAACATCGACCTTATTTACCAGATAGAGCCCGGTGTACCGGAGCACATCATTGCCGATTCAATGCGCCTGAGGCAGGTATTGATAAACCTGGTAGGCAATGCTATTAAGTTTACAACCGAAGGCGAAATATTTATTAATGTTGACAGGCTTACAGGAGATGATGGCGGTTTTGAATTGTCGTTCACCGTTCGCGACACAGGTATTGGAATACCCGAAGATAAATTATCGCGGCTTTTCAAGGCATTTTCGCAGGTAGATTCCAGCACAACGCGCAAATACGGCGGCACAGGGCTTGGTTTGGTTATCAGCGAAAAACTAATTCATTTAATGGGCGGCCAAATTAAAGTAAGCAGCCGGGTTGCACATGGCACCACATTCAGCTTTAACATAAAAACCAGGGTTGGGATAAAAACCAATTCAAGCAATTTTAACCTGGATACCGCCAACCTGGAAAATAAACAGGTATTGGTTGTTGATGACAATGCAACCAATCGCAATATTATGGAGAACCAGTTGAAGCATTGGAAATTTGTTCCTTTAATAGCCAGTTCCGGCGATGAAGCTTTAGCCATTTTAGCCACCAACAGCCAAATTGAGCTTGTAATTACAGATATGCATATGCCGCAGATGGACGGCGCCCAGCTGGCACGTAAAATAAAAGCTACACACCCTACCCTGCCCCTAATATTACTAAGTTCCATTGATAAACAAACCAAACGCGATTTTGACCTGTTTAATGTAATATTGACCAAACCGGCCAAGCATAATATATTGCTTAAACATATTATAGATCAGTTAAAGAACGATAAAACGATTGCGGCCGATCAAAAACCTCAAAAAGACGCACTGTCAAAAGAACTGGCCATTAAATACCCGTTAAATATTTTGATTGCCGAAGACAATTTGATAAACCAAAAGGTAGCCAGGCAGATACTTAATAAAATGGGCTATCAACCAGATATTGCTATAAACGGCCGGGAGGCCATTGATGCAGTGGCGGCAAAGCAATACGATGTTATCCTGATGGATATCCAGATGCCCGAAATGGACGGCCTGGAAGCAACCCGTTACATCAGGAAAAACGTAGCCATTCAGCCAATAATTATCGCCATGACAGCCAATGCAATGGTAGAAGACAAGGAAGCCTGCCTGCAAGCCGGCATGGACGATTACCTGAGCAAACCCATGAAGCTTAGTGAGATTATTGGTATGCTTGAAAAGTATGGTAAACAGGTGAATGCAGGGGTATAATTGAATGAAGCTTTTTTAGCATTATCCTAACATTATCTTTCCGTTAAATAACGCGCACACTCAATCCAGCTAAATATTCCTTGATAATTTCGGGCAAAAAAAGCCATGAAATTTATACAGCGCCCGTTGATAGTTGTTGCATTCATACTAACATGCCTGTATGCCAGCGCGCAAACCCAAACGGCAAAATTCAATGGCGGCAAGCGGGTGGTTATTATTATGTTTGATGGTTTTGGCATGAGCTATTTTAATAACGCACCCATGCCTTATTTAAAAAGCATGATTCAAAAAGGCTTTTTTAAACCGGTAAGCGCGTTAATGCCTACGGTTACCAACGCCAACAACACATCCATATGTACCAGCACTTTTCCGGAAGTTAACGGCATAAGCGGCAACTTTTTTTTGAACGATAAAGGCCAGGAGGAATTTATGGAAGATAAACACCTGGTACTTGCCCCTACTATTTTCCAAAAGCTTAAAAAATATCATATTAAATCGGCGCTGATATCGAGCAAAAAGAAAAGCACCACCCTGCTTTCTGAGGGCACCGACATCGTAGTTTCACCCGAAACTGCTGATACTTCATGGACAAACAAAATTGGAAAACCCGATAGCATTTACAGCGCCGGGGTAAACTATTGGTCGATGAAGGCGGCCATCTACCTGTTAAAAAAACGTAAGGATATTGGCTGCATTTACATCCACACCACCGATTATCCAATGCATACCTGGGCACCAACGGACAGCAACTCCATCAAACATCTGCAAAATATAGATAACTATATCCGCCAAATTAATGAGGCAGCGCCGGACGCCACCATCCTAATCACGGCCGATCATGATGTAAACCAAAAAAGCCGGTGTATCGATATTAAAAAAGCGCTGCTTGAACAGCACGTGGGCATAAAATTAGCGCTAAGCCCCGAAAAGGATAAGTACTTTAAACATCATCGTGGCTTTGGCGGGGCATCGTATGTTTACCTGAATAACGCCAACGATTTACAAACGGTAAAAACGGCGCTATATCAATTAAAAGGAGTACAAAAGGTACTAACCCGTACCGAAGCAGCTAAACAGTATCACCTGCCGCCTAGCCGCATCGGCGACCTTATAGTTTCAGGTGATTCCACTACTGTTTTTGGCGACCTGGAAAACCACTCTACTGAAGAATTGCCGGCAACTTATCGCAGCCATGGCTCGGTTTATGAAATTAATGTGCCGCTTATTATTCTCAATGCCAACAAGCTTCCGCCCTCATCATTCTTTAACTATAATAAAGACCTGGCTGCCTGGTTGATGGATAAAAAGTACTGGTAATCAAATTACAGGATAATAGAAAAAATGTTTTACCTTTTGTCCTATATTGAGTTACAGCATCGTCATAGCTTAAAATTCAATAAATCAACATAAAACAACCATTATGGCCTTACCCAATATTTTTTCGCAGCCCGTTGCTGATGGTATTATCCAAAGGATTAATACCCTTACGCCAACCGCCACCCCGCAATGGGGTAAAATGAAAGTATCGCAAATGCTTGCACATTGTTGTGTATCGTACGAAATGGTTTACGAGCCGGAAAAACACCCCAAACCCAATGGTTTTATGAAGCTGATCCTGAAGCTGCTGGTAAAAAACAAAGTTGTTAGCGAAACACCTTACAAACGTAACGGCCCTACTGCCCCTGCCTTCATCATCACTACCGAAAGGGATTTTGAGACCGAAAAAGCCAGGCTGATTGGCTACATCCAAAAAACACAGCAACTTGGCGAAAAGGAGTTCGACGGAAAAATGTCGCATTCATTTGGGCCTTTAAAGATCGGGGAATGGAACAACATGTTTTATAAACACATAAACCACCACTTAACGCAATTTGGGAATTAAATTTCCCGCTGATAAACGTTTACTTTTAAATAAGCAAGGCGGTTATCCTTAACTGGTAACCGCCTTGTCTGTGTACAGTCGGGTATACTAAAAAAACAGAAATTATCTACCCAACCCCCGCCCCTTTAATTAAAAAGGGACGGGATTATATTCAACCTGCTGGGCTTCCCAAAGCGCGGGTATTTCCAGCTTATCAATCAACCTATCCAGTACGGCATCTGGCACGGCGGCCTCGCGGCTTTTGTTTTGGCGGTGCAGGTGGGTATAGGGCACCTCTACATAAACTATCTTCACCCTGGCTTTATAGGTGGTAAACAAATCAACCAGTTGCTGCCGCATCTGCCGGGTGGTGTTGGTGGCGTTCCATATAAAACCGGTTTGCTTACGCAGGTAAATCCTGGCCAGCTCCTTAGCCTCCTGTACTACCTGCCCATTACCAGACTTATCTGTTGGCGAAATTCCCCGCGCCGACCTGATATCGTCTAAACACACCACCGGCATATCCGGGTAATGTTTTTTGATAAACGTGTTTTTACCGGCGCCCGGCAAGCCACTCATCAATATTACTTCAAAGGCAGCCAGCTCAAAAGGCACATATTCTGCGTATGCATCGTCATGCTGCAGGTAGTACATCATGGCATCGTCATTGACAAAATTACGTGCAGTTCCCCAGCAGTTCTGCTCGCGGCAAAAGGCTTCAAAGCAGTCTACTTTAAAAAGCATTTCCTCCTGGTCGGCACAGGTACGCCCCAATACATCGGCACGCGCCAATAAAGCAAGCCATTCGGTATTAACCTCCATGCTGGCCATAATTAAAGCCTTTGCCGGGTCGGGTTTCTCAAATACCCAAAGCGGCAGGCCGTGGTACCTCACCAAACCCACTACCTGCTCCCTAATGGCAAACGGGGCGGGTACATCTCTGTACAAAATTTGCCTGGCCGTAATGGCGCCTTTACGCGCATGGCCGTTTGATGTAATGCGCCCATCCGGCTCAACCACCGTGGTGCTGTATTTTTCAACATCGTGCAGCAATGCGGCAGCCCATAATACCTCCTGCTCCTGTGCAGGCAGTTGCTGATATGCAGCTTGGGCAATCAAAGCCGCCAGCACCATTTGCGTGTGGGTAGCCACGTCACCTTCCGCATGGTAAATAAGGTCTTGCTGCACGCCTTCCATCCTGCTTACCCTTTCAAAACGGGTTGCCAGGCTATCCCAGTCTTTATATTCATTAATGGCCCACATAGGTACCTCCTTCATTTTTTAAGCAGGCGCGTTTCCAGCTGCGTGTCCAGTGTTCGTCAGTTTTAACGTGCCCTTTGCGTACGTATTTAAATATATTACGGGCAAAATCGTCAACAGCATAGCCGTTGGCGTTGCGGGTAACAATGCCCTCAATGGTTGCAGGCGCACCGGTAATAATATCGTGCGGTTCCAGCGTACCCCTGCCCGCGGTTAAAACCAGTACATCTTTTTCAAAAACCTGCTGGCTTGCCGGTGTTGTTATAACGGCAAGCTCGGGCACAGTTGGCAAGCCTATCATTGCGGCATAAAACCGGGTTTCGTCCCAGCTTAACCAGCGGTCATGCTCGCGGATGCCGAATACATAAAAATGGCTGTCCAGGTTATGGTATTCGATGGAATGTACCGCGTAAAGGTTCTCTAAAAAAATCTCCAGGTCGCCCAGGTCGTTTTTAACCAGTTGCCAAAAGCGGCGGATACTTTCTGTCCACGGCGAAACCGTTGGCGCGGCATGTGAGCGCGCAAAAACACCATATTTCGACAGGCAATTATTTTCGCCATCCAGTTTTTCGGTATGTATTAATTGGGGTATCTGCTGCAGATGCGCCCAGTAGTCGTGCTGTATCCTGTCGTCGCTGGTAGTGCCGGGCGAAAACGGGTAATGATACGTACGACCATATTTTTGTGAAATAGCCATGTTGTAAAATTTAAGAAATGGAAATAGTAAATCTGTTTCCTCCCCGCGGGTATGGGGGAAGATCATTAAACATTTTTTATGCTAATGAGATTACATGGCTCAAAGTGTTGACAGATTGATTTAATCTGCGGCAAATATAACAAAGTGATTGATAATGCGGGCGTTAAATTTTCCGGCCAATACCTACGGCTGTTGATTCAAGGCAATCTTTGTATATTTCTCAAAAAAATTGCAAACTATGAGCCAGGACCACAGTGGCCACAATTCAAAAGCCGAAAGGGAAATAATTGATGATGTAGAACAATTCGGTTGCAGCATTGCTCTTTTCGAAGCAGATAATTATTTGCCGGCTTTTGCTTATTCAATAGGTTTATACAAAAATTTCGGCCACCCCGAGATTATTTGCTTTGGTTTGCAAATCAATGTAATGACAAATCTTATAAACGACATCAGAGATATGGTTAAAGCCGGTGAAACAGTAGTACCCGCTAAGCCATATGCTGAAGTTATTGATAAATACGATGTTCAGTTTGTACAGGTTGATAAGGCCTTCTACTTCAATTACCTCGGTTATGCGAGCTGGTTTTACGGCTATAGCCATGATTACCCCGTTTTGCAATTAGTTTGGCCCGATAAACAGCAGCTATTCCCCTGGGATGAAGCTTTTAATCCGGCCTGGAAATTCAAACAACCACTTTTAGACAGGGATACCGGTTTTAAATTTTATGAGGAAAAAAACCTGGGCGTATATACTACAAAACAGGCATTTGAAGGAGAGCCCATATTGTATGTTTATCATAACGAAGACGGCGACTGGCAGTTTCATACCAGCGATCACCCTGATATAACAGATTCACTGCTGGTTTCCCTTGAAGAGATTACCAAACTTGATCCCAGTATTAACGAAATATATCACCTGCAATATGGCTGGAGCGCATGGAGAAGCAGCATTGATGAAAATTGGCAATATGCCGAAAGTGAAGATGAACAAGATGAGGACTGACAAGCTGTAGAAAAATAGTCGGAGGGTACTTACCTTTCATTAACCTTATATTTTTTTTCAATCCGCCATAGGGGTAAACACTCATCTTGTTGTCTGCAAAACAGATTATTGTTTAAAGTAGTACTTTTAACCCTGTCAGTTGGATACAGAACAAACACATATACCTTATAAACTGCATTTAAATGCAGATGGAGAAGACTTTGACCGTGTTTACCTGGAGCATTATGCCGCGCTGCACCACTATGCGTTTACCATGCTTGATGACACGCCATTAGCCGATGAAATGATCCAGGATGTATTTTTAAAAATTCTTGAACGGCCGGAGCCAATCGCTATCCACACTTCGCTTAAAGCTTATTTGTACCGGTCGGTATATAACGAGTGTATGAATTATTTTAAGCACCACAAGGTACAGCAAAAATACCAGTCGCACACTTATTATGAGATGGATAAACATACCGAAAGCCCGCTGAACCAGCTGCAGTTCCGTGAGTTTGAGCAGCAGCTAAAAAGGGCGATTAATGATTTACCCGAGCAATGCCGCACTATTTTTCAGTTGAGCCGGTTTGAAGAGCTGAAATATGCCCAGATAGCATCGCAGCTGGGCATCAGCATAAAAACAGTAGATAACCAGATGGGCAAAGCGCTAAAACGGTTAAGGTTACAACTGGCAGATTACCTGCCGCTGATGATATGGATATTAATTAAAATACTGTCATGAAAACACCGATACAAGTGAATGACGAATTACTGATAAGCTACCTGCTGGATGAAGTAACCGCCAAACAAGCCCGGCTGGTAACCGAATGGCGCGCCGCCGATGCTGCCAACGAACGCCGGTTTGAGCAATTCAGGCTGATATGGGACAGCAGCAAAAACTTTAAGGCCGATACAGGTATTGATGCACAGGCATCCCTGCAAAAAGTAAAACAAAGGGCCGCGGAGCAAAAAAACGCACAACAAGTGGTAAACATGCGGGGCAACTACCGCTGGCTTAAAATGGCCGCGGCGATACTGTTTTTTGCAGGATGCGCATGGTTATATTTCAACAGGTTTGCAAACCCGCAGGTGCAATTTGAAACGCGCACGGCGGTTAAAACAGATACCTTGCCCGATGGCTCCTACATCACCTTAAATAAATATGCGTTACTGAGCCATCCCAAAAGCTTTAACGGCAAACAACGCGATGTTGAGTTAATTAAAGGCGAGGCGTTTTTTAAAGTAGCGCCCGATAAAGCCAAACCTTTTATTATTACAGCCGGTAAAGCTACGATTAGGGTGGTGGGAACATCTTTTAATGTGAATTTTAAAAATGGCAATATTGAAGTGATTGTTGAAACCGGGATAGTGCAGGTGAGCCTGAATGGCAAAACGGTTTCACTTAAACCAGGCGAAATGGTATCGGTGCAAAAAGGCAGCGCTATTTTACTAAAACAAAGCAACAATGACAACCTGTATAATTATTACTATAGCAGGGAGTTTGTAGCCAACAATGTACCACTATCTAAACTGGTTAAAGTATTAAATGAAGCCTATGACTGCCACATTGTAATAGGCCGTAAAGATTTAAACGACAAAAGAATAGTTGCTGTTTTAAAAACCAATCGGTCGCTCAACGAAGTCCTGCATTTGCTTAGCCTAACGTTCAACCTCGAAGTTGAAAGGAAACAAAATCAGATCATACTTAAATAAACTTTTGTTTTTTAATGATCATTACCTACCTGCAAACTATAAATACCCGCAAACTGATAATTATTTCGGCGCTGCTCATACTGCCCTTCCTTTTTAATAATGCGCACGCGCAAAGCCTGCTTAACCGCCAGGTATCTGTCAACTTTAACCAGGCGCCCCTTGGCGAGGTACTAAAGCAAATAGGAAAAAAAGGGAATTGTTATTTTTCATATGACGCTAAATTGTTACCGCAGGATAGCCTGGTTACCATTAACGCGACAGATCAAAAAATCGCGGTGATACTTGGTTTACTTTTTAAGGATAAATACCAGGTAGCCGAATACAATGACTATATCATTTTAACCAAACCTGTGCCCCGACTTGCACTCGCTAATATCGATATAACCAATGATTATAACTCTTATAGCATCAGTGGCTTAGTTGTTAACGAGCACACCGGCGAACGATTGATGAATGCATCGGTTTACCTTAAGCAACTACTGGTTTCGGCACTCACCGATGAACATGGTTATTTCCGGCTCAAATTCAGGGCCGATAACCCACAGCAAATCAGCCTTACAGCCAGCAAGCTTGATTATAAAGACACCTCCATTAATTTTTTACAAAGCGTATCCATAAGCACTCGGGCGCTAAAGGAAAACTACGACAAAGCCGGTAAACGCCGCCAGGTTGAAAAAACTGGTATGGGGCGCTTTTTAATCTCGGCAAGGCAGCGTATCCAAAGCTTAAACATCCCTGATTTTTTTGCTACCCGGCCCTTCCAGGTATCCCTTACACCCGGGTTAAGCTCGCATGGCATGTTTAGTTCGCAGGTAATTAATAATTTTTCGGTAAACCTTATTGGCGGTTATACGGCAGGTGTAAACGGTATTGAAGTAGCCGGTTTATTCAACATCAATAAGATGAATTCGCGGTATCTGCAATTGGCGGGGGTGTTTAACCTTGTAGGCGGCACGGTAACCGGCTTGCAGTTTGCCGGCATCAATAACCAGGCTTTAGACACGGTAAAAGGCGCGCAGCTGGCGTTTTTTGTTAATAAAGCCGAAAGCGATGTTGTGGGTGTACAGTTCTCGCTATTTAACAATAGCGCCCGTAAACTAAAGGGGCTACAAATTGGGCTGGTTAACACTGTTGATACCTCGCAGGGGGCAAGCATAGGTTTAGTGAATATTATAGGCAACGGCTTTTATAAAATAGGCCTATCAACAAGCGACCTGATGAACACCAACACGTCGCTAACAACCGGTACGCATAGCTTTTACAGCAAATTCTCCTTAGGTGCAAATATATCACCAGGTAATAAGCTTTATGCTTTTGGACTGGGTATCGGGCACGATTTTATGTTAAGCAATAACGTGTTTGTATCTGCCGAGACACATTACCTGATAGCCAACGCAGGCAACTGGGACGATAGGCTGATACAGGCTAAACTGCTGTTAAACGTGCAGCTATCCAAACACATCAGTATCATGGCTGGTCCGGTTTTTAACGGCTATAATTATAGTAATTCATTTTCGATACCGGGATATAAAAATCCGGTACATGCCCCATCCTATCCAAGCTACACATATGGCCACCAGGTAAGGAGCTGGCTGGGCTGGGAAGCGGGGTTGGCATTTAATTCGGTTTTTAAACCCGCCAAAAAAGTAGTTGACGATTCAAACGCCTGGTACCTTGGGGCGGCGGTTACAACCGGTGTAGGCTGGGATAACCCCTACGGCGGCTTTGTTCACGGTACCGAACTGATAGCGATGCGCGATCTGGGCAGCCACCTTACCGGTACGTTATCTGCCGGGTACACCTATTTTACGGTCCATAACGATTATTATTACGAAACAGTGGATGCCACACACCAGGTTAAATTGCCAGGTACTTCATCGCCGCGGCAATTTATACCGGCAAAAGTTGGGGTACGCTTAAAAACCGGCGGCCCGTTTTATATAGGCTGCGAATTGGGCCAGGCTTTTGGTTTATTTAACACCTACCATGACCCCAATATTATTATACCCGGCCGTAATTTGGTTGATGGACCCTACCGAAGTTCACTGTATGGTGTTTCTGCCGGTTTTAGTTTTAAAAACGGCCTGGAAACCGGGGTTAAGTTTGATAATTACAGCTATATTTTTAAACAATTTGCCCTGCGCCTGGGCTATCGCATTAAGCTAAGCAAATGAAATTTCCGTTGCCAAACGCATTTCAAACAATAGGAGTCTGATTAGCTTAACGGCTACAAAATCTTAAACCTTTAATAGTAACATCATGCAAATCAAAAACCCTCTCCCTTGGAGAGGGTTTGGGTGAGGCTAAATAAAATTACCCACTACCGTAGGGGTAAACCTGCCCATTGTTGTCACATCGCCAAAAACAGATGCAACGAATTTGCGAAACCACCATTGTTTTACTGCTGCTATTTTTAATTGCCGGTGTACTCATCATTGTATATAGCCTGCTTATGTGCTATGCATTTCCGAGAGCGCTGGGCCTGGCTTTGCTTTTTGCGCTGGCCCTGCTCAAAGGCTTAGTTATTAAAGCTAAACAGCTTCAAACATCTGCCCCTTTAACTGATAACGATGCCCGTTTGCTTAAGTTAATACTGTTAAGTATCTGCAGTATCTTCCTGGTGATCATATACACATCATACTTGCTTAAAAACCAGCAGGTGGCCGCCTGGGCAGCTTTCGGGCTCGGCTTGCTAACCCTCAAAAAAGCATTAAAATTTCTGCCTGCTTATTAACCTCTTTTCCTTTTTATCTATAAATAATTAAAACATGAAACACCTATTTTCATTCCTAACCATTCTTTTATTTTTATCCGGCATAACCCAAGCTCAAACCGAAAACAGCTGGCGCATAGGTTTTGGTATAAACTCAGGCATTGCCACCAGCGATGCATTTAAATATGCACTTGGCGGCGATATTCGTGTACAAAAGAATTTTAACGAGCACATTTCCGGAACAATAGCCACTGGCTTTACCCATTTTTTCGAGAAAGACCACTTTGCATCTTACAATCAATACGGCAGCCCATACAATGTTATCCCTGTAAAATTGGGGCTTAAGTATTTTGTGGGCGATAACCTTTACCTGGGCGGCGAGGCTGGCGCAGGCTTTGCCTTTGAACAATGGGGAACATCGTTCCTGTGGTCGCCGTCCGTTGGGCTGGCCTTTAAAAACGGGATGGATATCAGCATAAAATATGAAGACTATACACGCGACAGGGCAACTAAAGATATTGCCTTACGACTGGCCTATGGCTTTGGCGCCCGAACAGTTGCCCCACATAAACGCAGCATAGAACCAGCTGCCGGCCTTCAATGGGGCGTAAGTTTGAGTCAGGGCGTAACTACCAGCGCGTTTGAAGGGTATGTGTTTGGGATAGAAGGTAATGTAAGCAAAGCCATAAGCAGTAACGTTGAAGCTACTTTTTCTGTTGGCTACGCGCATGCCTCTCACAAACAACAATATTTTAGCACTGTTAGCTCATTATACCCGTCAATAGGCCATATTTATGAAACCCAAAGTAACATAGTACCTGTAAAAGCCGGCCTGCGCGTATATTTAGGCGACCTATTTTACCTTGGAGGAGAAGCAGGTGTAGCATTTACAACGGGTAGCGTTACCTCATTTATGTACACTCCATCAATGGGTTTTAAATTCAGAAACGGTATTGATATAGGTGTTAAGTATGATAACTACAGCAATTACAATATTGATGATGTGCTGGCTGTAAAAGTGGGCTATCATTTTAAATAAAATACCATCGCTTAAGTATACCAAAGGGCAGATAAAAATCACCTGCCCTTTTTTATTATGTATTAACTTTGGTTTTACAGGCAACCTCTTAACCAACGTGTTCGTTTTCATATAAAGGCCCTGAAACAACACGGGGCTATAGATAACCGAAAAAACTATACTATGAAAAAGATCACGTATTCGTTAATCATCCTGCTGGTCATCAGCCTTTCGGCATTTGCCCTGTCGCTTGTTACTTATAAAGTTAAAAGCCCTTATGAAGTTACCTTTGCAGGTGGCCGTATCAGCGGCAAATTTGAAACGCTGAAAGCCAATATCCAATTTGATAAGGCCGATCCGGGGCAATCAAAAATTTCGGCATCTATTGATGTGGAAAGTATTGCTACCGGTTTCTTTATCAAAAACAACCACGCCAAAGATGCGTTGGATGCCGACAATCATCCCACCATCACCTTTACCTCAACAGCGGTTAGCAAAAGCGGCAACGCGTACCAGGCTGTAGGTAACCTTAATATGAAGGGTGTTACCAAACCAGTTACCATTCATTTTACTTTTGATGATAAAGGAAACGAAGGCCTTTTTAAAGGCAGCTTTAAAGTAAAGCCAAAGGATTTTAACATCACCCGCAACGGATCGCCGGATGAACTAACCATTAGTTTAACGGTGCCTGTTACTAAGGGCTAAATAGCAAGTACACAGCAAAAGCGCCACGTTATATTATAGCGTGGCGCTTTTGTTTTGTACCGGCTATATTTGTTGCGGAGTTGAATAAGGAATAAACTTTTATATTTGACTATGCCAAACAATAACCCGCCTATTCCTGGGAGATACATCGATCCTTTAGTTGACTTCGCCTTTAAAAAAATCTTCGGCAGTGAGCCCAATAAAGATTTGCTAATCGCTTTTTTAAATGAAGTATTCAGAGGAAGGAAGCATATTGTTGATTTAGTGTACAATAAAAATGAGCACCATGGTGATTTAAAGGACGAAGGCTCGGCCATATTCGACCTGCTTTGTACCGGCGACAGGGGTGAACAATTTCTGATTGAGATTCAGCGGGCCAAACAAGGATATTTTAAAGAACGGGCTTTGTTTTATACCAGTCGGCTAATAAGCGACCAGGCACCCAAGGGTAAGCGTAACGTCTGGGGCTACAACATTGCCGAAGTATATTTTATTGCCCTGTTGGAAGATTTCACTTTAGACGACACGCCAGAAAATACATACCTGCACGATATTTGCCTTTGTAACAGGGATACGGGTGAAATTTTTTACGATAAACTGGGTTATACTTATATAGAATTAGCTAAATTTGTTAAAACGGAAACCGAACTCGAGACCGATTTGGATAGATGGCTACATGTTTTAAAAGACTTGAGCCATATGGAAAAAATCCCGGTTTATCTTCGGAAACCAATATTTGAAAAATTATTCAGCATTGCAGAATATATAAACCTGACAAAGGAGGAAAAAACGATGTACGATAGCAGCTTAAAATACAAATGGGATAATAAAAATGTGCTGGACTATGCAGTATCGACCGCTGAGGCCAGGGGCGAGGAGAAAGGTATAGAGAAAGGTGAATATAAAAAGGCCTTAGATATTGCCCGTGAATTAAAAAAGGAAGGCTTAGCTAATGAATTTATAGCAAGAACAACTAAACTCCCGATTGAAGAGATAGAGAAACTTTAAATATCCGCACTAAAAAAGGGGAGCGACAAAATCATCGCTCCCCTTTAGCTTAGCTTTCTGCTTTAAGCCTTAAGCTTTTAGCTTACAACCCAAAGCCATAAGCTAAACGCAAAGCCACCAGGCCTGTGTGATAATCCTTCATGTAAAAATCCTCATACCGCGCACTCAGGTCCCAGTGCTTGTTCGCGTACCCTATTCGTCCGGCCAGGTCGCGCCTGTGAAACGGCGCCCATCCCTGTCCATCTTCTAATTTTTCCCATGCTAAACCGCCTTCAACGCCAACGTAAACATTGGGTATAAAAAATTGTTTAACGCCTATTTTAATCGGAATTTCGCCATAGCTGCCATATCTTTCGCCGGTAGTGGGGTTCTTCTTCGGAAAAAAGTGGTATCCGCCCGCAGCAAATGTTACCGCAAAATTATTGGTAATACCGTATTGAAACTGCCCGGTTGCACCAAGCACAAAGTTTGTACCCAGGCGGGCAACACCGGTTGGCAAACCTGTTTCAGCACCCAGGCTAAATGTAAATTGTTTAGCCGCTACTGTTTGTGCCTGCGCGTTTGTTGTAAAAAATATAGCTGAGGCAACAATTGAAACGGCTATTAATTTTGATAGAACTTTCATTTGACGTGGTTTTAGTAAATAATCATCTACATGTATTACTGCCACTTTTACAAATACGTTGCCTGGGCCCGTTATTTTTTCTTTATCCAACCTAATCCGTATCAAGCAAAAAGCTTTTTATACTAAGCCTTACCACCATTACAAGCAAGCGGAACCATGAATAATTTATGAAGTAAATACGAAAATTTATTAACCGTGAATAACAATACATCCCTACTTGCCGTACAAATACCCAGTATCAAACCCTTGTCGCGCTAAAAAACTATCATCATAATAAGGTAACATTTATGCAACATTGGACAGGTACATTTGGGGAAACAAAAAAATTATCGATGCGAACAGCAATTTTTTGCCCTAAGCACCTTAAGTTATTGTTCCTGAGCCTGCTGATATTTATCGGCCATAACGCCTACCCCCAAATCCCCACCATCTCCAACGGCTTTGCCCACAATGATTACTGGCATAAACGGCCTTTGTATGATGCTTTGGACAACGGCTTTACAAACATTGAAGCCGACGTATACTTAAGGAACAATAAACTCATTGTAGCGCATATCTTCCCTTTTTTAAAAAAACAAAGAACCCTGGAGCGCCTGTACCTGGCCCCGCTGATGGAATGCATCAACGGCACCAACAAAGAGATCAAATGCCCTACCTATCCGCTAACGCTCATGATCGACATAAAATCAGATGGCGCCAAAACTTACGAAGCATTACAGCTGTTACTTGAAAAGTACAAGCCAATCCTCTCGGGTTACGAAAACGGCGTTTACACCCAGCGGCAGGTAACCGTTGTTATTACCGGCCACCGCCCTTACGGGTTGATTAAAGCTCAAAACAGCCGGCTGGCTTTCGTTGATGAAGACCTGATGCAAATAAGGCAGGATACCGTTTCAAGAAATTTATACCAAACTGCAAGCTGCAAATACTCGCATTTATTAAAATGGGACGGCAAAGGCGATTTTTCGCCCTTTGAAAGGCAGCGCCTGCGTATGTACGTGCTGCTGGCCCACAAGTTTGGCAAAAAAGTAAGGCTTTGGGCCTCGCCCGAGAACGAGGTGGTATGGCGCGAATTACTAAACTGCGGCGTAGACCTGATTAATACCGATAGACTGGTTGAACTTAAAAACTTTTTGCAAACAGGCCCCAAAAGCTATGCAAAAGTTGATTGAGAAAAAGAATCAAGAGTTAAGATAAATACCATTGGTTTATAAGTCATTTCTTCATTAAAGCTTACTACAATAAGCCTTTTCTTTTTTTCTTTCTTGATTCTTGACTCTAATTTCTTGACTCTTCACCTGCATTGTTAATAAATTCTTTTCCTAAAAACCACCTCTTAATAATTTCATAACGCTGGCTTCGCTTTATATAAAAGTAGCGCAATTACTTTTAACAAATTATAAAGCAAGGCATCAGCCCGGCTTTATAGTTTAAATAACAAGTAAAGCATTCAACCCTTGAATTTAACTTACACCCTTTAATTGAAAGTAAAGGAATGAAGAAAATATTATTCATTACTGGTTCAATTAACCAAACAACTCAGATGCACCAGATTGCAAATGAGTTGCCCGAATTTGATTGCTGGTTTAGCCAGCTATTTACAGATAATACACTCTTAAACTACCTGCTTGCCAAAACACCCATTTTTAACGGCACGGTGTTATCGCGCAAATTCAGGCTAAAATCTGAAAGGTATTTACATCAAAACGCATTACAGGTTGATTTTATGGCCAAAAAAAACCAATACGACCTGGTAGTGTATTGCACCGATATGATTGTGCCCAGGCGTATGCGTAAATTTAAAACCATATGGGTGCAGGAGGGTATGATAGACCGCTATACCACCTGGAGCAAAATTGTACGTACCCTGCGGTTGCCATCAACCATGTGCGGCAATACATCACTAAACGGGGCAGCCAATATATGCGATGTTTATTGCGCAGCATCTGAAGGATATAAGCAGCAGTTTGCCAACAAAGGCACCGATGTTAACAAGATAGTTGTAACCGGCATGCCCAACTATGACAACCAACAGCAACATTTAAATAATGATTTCCCGCACCACGATTATGTGATGGTGGCTACATCCGATATGCGCGAAACCTTCCGGATAGAGAACAGGGTAGCATTTATCAAAAATGCTGTTAAAATAGCGGCAGGCAGGCCGCTGCTTTTCAAACTTCATCCTAACGAGAATTTTGCCAGGGCCGAAAGTGAGATCCGCAAACATGCGCCGGCAGATGCCATGATCTATAAAGAGGGTAATACCGCCCATATGATAGCCAATTGCTGCGAATTGATAACCCAGTATTCCACGGTAGTATATACAGGTATAGCGCTGGGCAAAAAGGTTCACTCCTGGTTTGATATTAATGAACTGCAGGAGCTTGCGCCGTTGCAAAACGAAGGAACATCGGCCGAAACAATTGCCGCGCTTTGCCGCGAATACTTAAACCACAAAGGGAATAAAAAGAGTTTTGATCCGCAGCTGGCCATCTATAAACACCTGGTTAGCGGGCAGCAGCAGGAGTTAACCAACCAACTAATAGCAAACTGGTAATAAATATAAATACCATGACAGAAAAAATTGTAATCATAGTGCAGGCCCGCATGGCATCAAGCCGTTTGCCGGGCAAAGTAATGCTGCCCATATTGGGCAAAAGCCTTTTGGCCCGCATGATTGAGCGGCTGCAAATGATGCAGCATAAAGCCGACATCATCATCGCCACATCCGAGAATGAGGAGGACGATATCATTGTGAAGGAAGCTTTGGAGATGAATATACCCAGCTATCGCGGCAGCCTGGGCAATTTACTGGATAGGCACTACCAGGCCGCACGCCGGTTTAAAGCCGACATTGTGTTAAAGATCCCATCTGATTGCCCGCTGATAGACCCACGTATTATAGACCAGGTACTGGAATATTTTTTTGCTAACCGTGGCAAATACGATTATGTAGGCAACCTGCACCCGGCCACCTGGCCCGATGGTAACGATGTAGAGGTAATGACCATGGCCTGCCTTAAACAAGCATGGGAAAACGCCGGCCGCCCGCTTGAACTGGAGCATACCACGCCATACATCTGGGAAAACCCGCTCATTTTTAGCATCGGCAATGTAAGCTGGAAAACAGGTTTGGATTACTCCATGTCGCACAGGTTTACTATTGATTACCCTGAGGATTATTACTTTATCGAAAAAGTATACAGCGAGTTATACCCTATCTGCCACCAGTTTTCCTGCCAGGATATCCTTAACCTGCTTAACCGCAAGCCCGAAATAATGCAGATCAACACACAGTACGCCGGCGTAAACTGGTATCGCCATCACCTAGATGAGCTGCAAACCATTTTGCCCGATCAAACCAAAAAAGCACCGAAAGAAAACTCACAACAATTTGAACAAAGTGAAGCATAACACCCCAAACATCAACCAGCAGGAGTTAACGGCTATCGCCTTAAACGTACGCGAACACATTGTACGCATGTCTACAGATGGCGGATGCTTTACAGGCGCGTCGCTATCGGCCGTTGATTTGATAGTTTACTTATATACCCGTTTTTTAAATATCAACAAAGATAATCTTGACCATCCCGACAGGGACTACCTATTCCTTTCAAAAGGGCATGATGTGCCTGCCTTATACGGCACCTTTGCCGAGCTGGGTTTGTTGGATAAGGATCGGCTTAAAAATCACCTGTCTATTAAAGATCATATTTACTGGCACCCCAATACCCATATTCCGGGTATTGAGTTTCATTCCGGTTCGTTAGGTCATTTGCCTTCCGTAGCTATCGGCGTGGCACTTGATCTTAAAATAAGTGGTGGCAATAACAAGGTAGTATGCATTTTAGGCGATGGTGAATTAAATGAAGGCACCTGCTGGGAGGCTGTATTGGTAGCCAATGCCTACAAACTGGATAATTTAATCTTAGTGGTCGACCGTAACCAATTCCAGGCCAATGTACGCACCGAAGACCTGATTCCGCTTGAACCGCTTGCCGATAAATTCCGGGCCTTTGGCGCTGCTGTAAAACGTATAGACGGGCATAACTTTATTGATTTACACCACGCATTCAGCTCATATCCTTTTGAAGAAGGAAAACTAAATGTAGTGATTGCCGACACCGTACGCGGCAAAGGATTGCCCAGCATTGAAGAGCGCGCCGACCGCTGGTTCTGTAATTTCAATGCAGATGAAATTGGCCAGCTTTTATTGGAACTGCACGGCAATCAAAACACCCTATTAACATCAGAAACTTTAGTAGTGAGATAAATATGACCTACGAAGAATTATTAACAGAAACAGCCCTTGCCAACGAGCAGATTATTGTGATGACTGCCGAAAACCGCGCATTGGTACGTAACCTGCCCGGCATTTTGGGCAAGCGTTTTATTGATACCGGCATTACCGAGCAAACCATGATAGGCGCAGCTGCGGGTTTGGCCTTACGCGGCCGTATCCCGGTGGTACATGCCCTTGCCGCATTTTTAACCATGCGTGCCTTTGAATTTGTACGTACCGACCTGGGGATCCCTAATCTCCCTGTTAAGCTGAGCGGTTTTATTCCCGGCCTTTTATCTGATGGAAATGGTCCCACCCACCAGGCTATTGAGGATATTTCGATAATGCGCGGCATCCCCAATGTAACTGTATTTGCCCCGGCCGATGAGGATGACCTGGTAAAAATGCTACCGCAAATATGGAACAGCGAACACTCTGCCTATACCCGTATCAACACCCGTAAAACATGGTACAATCATGAGCCCTTTGTTTTAGGCAAAGCCGAAGTAATAAGCGAAGGCAATGATGTAACCATATTAACCTACGGCCTGTTGTTTGAGCAGGCGCTTATTGCTATTGACATGTTGCGCAGCGAAGGCCTTTCTGTAGGCCTGCAAAATATGCGAAGCCTTAAACCTGTTGATGAGCAAGCTATACTACAAGCCTGCGCCCAAAGCAGCCTGGTGGTTACACTCGAAGATCATTTTGTAACCGGCGGCTTGTACAGCATTGTGGCCGAAGTATTATTAAAACACCAAACCACCGCAAAAGTGCTGCCCATCGCCCTTAACGATAAATGGTTCAGGCCGGCGCTACTGCCCGATGTTTTGCAGCACGAAGGCTTTACAGGCAAGCAAATTGCCGAGCAGATTTTGGGCTACCAAACTGCCCACCACCAACCAGACATTTTAACACCTGAATTTTCAGAATAAAAAACAGCATTATGGCTAATAAAATAGCACTCGAAAATAATTTTCCTGACATCAGCCAGTCTGACAGTCTATATCAGCGAGCTTTAAAAGTACAAAAACCCGTTACACAAACCCTGGCAAAAGGCCCCGGCCAGTTTACCAATGGCGTAGCCCCTAAATACATTGTAAAAGGCAAAGGATCGCACGTGTGGGATGCAGATGGTAACGAGTATATCGATCTTAATTCGGCTATTGGCCCTATCTCATTGGGTTACGCTTACCCTGCGGTTGATGAAGCTATCCGCAGGCAACTGGGAGATGGTATTACCTTTTCATTAATGCATCCACTGGAGGTTGAATTGAGCGAATTGGTACAACAGGTAGTCCCTAATGCCGAGGCAGTTAAAATTAGCAAAACCGGTGCCGATGTATGTTCGGCAGCTGTACGCGTGGCCCGTGCTTTTACAGGCCGCGATAAAATATTTTGCTGTGGCTACCACGGCTGGCACGATTGGTATATAGGCATAACCAGCCGCAACGCGGGCGTACCAGATGCCATACAGGATTTAACCTACACTTTTGAATATAACGACATTGAATCCGTAAAAGCGGCTTTAGACGAAAGCGTTGCGGCCATAATACTGGAGCCCTTTATTTTTGAAGCCCCTAAACCCGGATACTTACAGCAACTGGCCGAAGTATGCAAAGCCAATGGTACACTGTTAATATTTGACGAAATGTGGACGGGTTTCCGCGTGGCTGTTGGCGGCGCGCAGGAATATTTTGACGTTAAGGCCGACCTGGCCGTGTTTTCAAAAGCCTGTGCCAACGGAATGCCCATAGCCTTATTAACCGGCCGTGCCGATGTGATGGAGTTATTTAACTCCGAAGTATTTAGCTACACCACCTTTGGCGGCGAGGCTTTATCATTAGCAGCTTGTATAGCAACCATTAACGAACTGCGCAATAAAAATGTGCCGCATTATTTAGATGCACACGGTGCTTTATTAAAAAACGGATATAACCTTGCAGCAATTGAAACCGGTATGGATAAATATACCCGTTGCGTGGGCTTTAACTGCCGCAGCATGGTAACTTTTACCGCAGAAGCAGGCAATGCCCTGGAGGTTAAAACCCTGATGCAGCAGGAAATGATAAAACGCGGTGTGCTTTGGGCGGGCTTCCATAATATGTGCTACAGCCATACCTCCGAAGATATCGACTACATTTTGTTAACATACCGAGATGTATTGCCCCTGGTAAAAGAAGCAATTGAAAGTGGCAATATCAAAAATTATCTAAAAGGCGAAGTATTGGAAGCTGTTTTTCGCAAGGTGAGTAACTACAACATTAAACCTAAAAGCGTTATAGCCGGGTGATTGAAGTCATAAGTCTTTAGTCGCAAGTCAGTAGCACAAATCATATAGAAATTTAGATGACGGGTTTATTTTCATTAACACAAAAAACGGCAGTAGTAACGGGTGCACTTGGCCTGATAGGCAAAAAACATTGCGAAGCGCTGGCAGCAGCCGGGGCCAATGTGGTAGTGGCCGATATTGATGCCGAAGCCGCACAAACCTTTGCGCAGCAATTAGGCCAAAACCATATTGGTATAGGCTTAGATGTAACCAGCAAACAATCATTGGTTGACGCGCTTAATACCATACTGAACCAATACGACGGGCTGGATATCCTGGTGAATAACGCGGCCATAAACGATAAGTTTGAAGATCCCGCGATGGCCAAAGAGCTGTCGGCATTTGAAAACTATCCGTTAGAGGCTTTTCAGCGATCATTAAATGTAAATGTAACCGGGGTGTTTTTAAGCTCGCAGATATTGGGTACCCATATGGCCCTGCAGGGCAGCGGCAGTATCATCAATATTGCCAGTACCTACGGCATGGTAGGCCCCGACCAAACGATATACCGTAACGCCGCGGGCGAACAGACATTTTATAAATCGGCAGCTTACCCGGTAACCAAGGGGGCTATCATCAACTTTACCCGTTTTTTGGCTGCATACTGGGGGCATACCGGGGTAAGGGTAAATACCCTATCGCCGGGTGGTGTCGAGAACGGACAAACCGAAGATTTTATAGGCAATTATTCAGCAAAAACTTTACTGGGCCGTATGGCCAAAGCATCTGATTACCAGGGTGCGCTTGTATTCCTGGCCAGCGAGGCCTCGGCTTACATGACCGGTGCAAACCTGGTAGTTGATGGAGGATGGACAGCAATTTAATTCACACATAAAACATGAATGAAATTTTAAAACAAAAAGCGGCGGGCATCAAACTTTTGCTAACCGACAACGATGGCGTACTAACTGATGCCGGTGTTTACTATAACACCGATGGCGAACTGCTTAAAAAATTCAACATGCGCGACGGCATGGGTGTGGAACGATTGCGAAAATTTGCAGGCGTAGATACCGGCATCATCACCGGCGAGCACTCCCCTTCCCTAATAAAGAGGGCTGCCAAACTGCAGATAGTTGAACTGCACACAGGGATTAAAGATAAAGTTGCTGTTTTAAAAGAAATTTGCAGCCGTTTAAACCTGTCATTAACCGAAGTTGCCTACATAGGCGATGATTATAACGACCTGGAAGTAATGAAGCTGGCTGGCCTAACCGCCTGCCCTGCCGATGCTTTGCCGTTAATAAAAACAAAAGCTGATTTTTTAAGCACCCTAAATGGCGGCGAAGGCTGTTTCCGCGAGGTTGCAGAGTTTATTATCGAATCAAAAAATACTGCCACTGTATCTGGCAACCGCAGCGGTACTATTACCCTGCAAAATGGCCGCGTAATTGGCAAAGGCCAGCCAAGCTATATTATTGCCGAAATTGGTATTAACCATAACGGATCGCTGGAAACCTGCAAAAAGTTGATTGATGAGGCAGTTGCCGCCAAAGCCGATGCTGTTAAATTCCAGAAACGCACCCCCGAAATTTGTGTACCTAAAGACCAATGGGAAATTATGCGCGATACCCCATGGGGCCGCATCACTTATATCGATTACAAACGTAAAACCGAATTCGGGATAGCCGAATACGCCACTATCGACCACTATTGCAAAAAGCTGGGAATCGATTGGTTTGTATCAGCCTGGGATGCGCCGTCTGTTGATTTTATGGAGCGCTTTGATACCATTTTATACAAGCTGGCATCAGCATCGTTAACCGATTTCGACCTGATACAGCGCATCCTGGAAACTGGCAAGCCGCTGATGCTATCAACAGGCATGTCGACCATGAAAGAGATTGAGGCTACCATGACTTTTGTGAACGCTTTTGACGAGAACTATCCTTTGTTCATCGCCCACTCTACCTCGGCCTATCCTTGCGCCCCGCAGGAATTAAACCTTAAAATGATCCAGACGTTGGAGGCAAAATATCCGGGTGTACCAATCGGTTATTCGGGCCACGAGACCGGCCTGGCTACTACTGTTGCCGCGGTATCATTAGGTGCAACGTTTGTCGAGCGCCATTTTACGCTCGACAGGGCCATGTGGGGATCAGACCATGCAGCGTCTGTCGAGCCGCAAGGGCTGCAACGCCTGGTACGCGATATCCGCGATGTGGAAACTGCCACCGGCGATGGCGAAAAAAGAGTTTACGAATCTGAGCTGGCCCCTATGAAAAGGTTAAGGGTTAACATCAGCGATGAGTATAAAGAAAAACCATTAGTATAAATAATGCCCCTGGACAAAGTATACACCATAACAACCATTATCCTTGCCTGCTGGGTGGTTTTCATCATCGCCTGGGAACGTATTTCGCCCTACCGTAAAGGCCTGCCGTTTTTTAGGGAAGGGTTTTGGGTCGATTTGGTATGGTATACTTTAATTCAAAGTTATTTTTTGAAGATCCTGATCTTCAGCTATATCATTGCGCCGCTACAACAGCATTTCGATCTATCGGGTTGGAGTGCTGTTGGCAGCTGGCCACTGGCTGTGCAGGTACTATTTTTTGTGGTTACGCATGATCTTTATATCTACCTGTTTCACCGTTTCCAGCATTCCAGTAAAGTATTCTGGAGGCTTCATGAGGCACACCACTCGGGTAAAGAGGTTGATTTTTTAGCCGGGTCACGCTCTCATTTTATGGAGATTGTGATTAACCAAACCATCGAGTTTGCCCCCATTATTTTGTTAGGGGCAAACCCCATGGTAATACCCATCAAGGCGCTGATAGACGCAATGTACGGCATGTTTATTCATGCCAATATTAAAGTGAAATTTGGCAAGCTGAAGTACATTTTTAACTCCCCCGAATTGCATTTATGGCACCATGCCAATTACCAGGAAGTTTTTCATGCCAATTTCGCTACCAAGCTATCTGTGTGGGATTACCTGTTTGGTACCGTGTATGACCCTGGCCACGCACCGGGCAACAATCCCGAAAACTGGGGGCTTTATTATGATTACCCGAAGGATTACTTTTTACAGCATGCCTTCAGCGTAAAACGTTTTGATGAGTCAAAACTTTTAAAATATCCCTGGTTTAAATGGTATTATACGCTCCGCAAGAGGGCAATTAGCTGGCTTACCAAGAGGCTGCCGGTTAAATACAATGAACCGGTGATTGATTTACAACCAACGCCCTTACCAATAAAACAAGTATCCACTGAAGATAACCTCATACAACAAAACTAACATTGGCCTGGATCTATCTTATCATAGCCGCAGCATTTGAAGCTGCCTGGACATTTTCGCTCAAGTTTATGAAATTCAGCGACCTGAAGGCCCTGCGCTGGCATTCGGCTTTAAGCTTACAATACGGCTTGCCGGTTTGGCTGCCTTTTGCCGGGTACATTTTGTTTGGGATAGGCAATATCTACTTTTTCTCGCTGGCTATTAAGCTGGTGCCCACAGCTGTTGCTTATGCCGTATGGACGGCTATCACCCTTGTACTCATCAAAATTGCCGAAATGGCCATCTTTCACCAGAAACTATCCTGGATGGAGGTGTTTTTTATGACACTGATTATGACCGGCATTTTAGGGTTAAAGTTTTTTGGGGCAGAAGTGAAATAACAACCCGGCAACCAGGTAAATTATTTTTATTTTTTTGTTATCGGCCTATTATATACATCTTTAAGCATCTCATCATCGATATAGGAAATTGTCATTTCGAACGAACGAGGAGAGGTTTTGAGCGTTGGCGTGAGGAGAAATCTTTTACGTCATGCTTGCAAACCAACATCGTGGGATGCAGGGCCTATAAGATTTCTCCTTGTACCTCGATCGAAATGACATTTTATTTATTGAAAGATTTGTGCACACAGCACCTTCCCGGCAATCATATCCCCAACAACTACTCCTCTATGTTATTATTGTACGGATCAGCTATCAGTTTGATACTATCACCCCCCAGCGCCTCTGCATCAAATTCAATCCTTACTTCCCTGGTTTCGCCTTTTAATAGCGTAAAATAATTATCGCTTACTATCGCCGGTAAAATTTGCTCGCCGGTTGATGCTTTCACCGCCTGTACCCTAATACCAAACGCAACCGCTTTTGACGATGCGGGATTGGTTACCTGGGCGGTGATATAACATTTGCCGTCAGCTTTAACCGTTTTATAGGTCACCTTCAAATTTACTTTTGGCAGGGTGTTCAATGCCGTATAATCCCGGCGTTTGTTGCCGCGCCAGTAAAAATTATCAGATACCAGTTTGCCGTTTTTATCCGTGAGTTTTACTTTAATAAAATGTACTGCCGATAAACCTTCGCTGGCTACATCGCCCTGGTAAACCTCAAAATTGTACAGGGAATAACCCCAGTAAGTCGCCCGTTCTACACCCTGCATCCGCACATACCTGGCAGTTACTTCGGGAAAGGTGATTTTTTGCGTCCCCTGGCGGCCATCAGCGGTACTATAAACGTCGAGCCAGGTATGGTTATCATTAGAGGTTTGGATTTTGAACGCTTTGGCATAGGCATCTTCCCAGGTAAGGCCAACGCCGTTAATCACTTCATCTTTGCCCAGATCAATGGCGATCCATTCGCCGTCATTATAGCTGCTGGCCCAGCGGGTGTCGCTTTTACCGTCGTTAACATCCGATGCGTTACCATTGGTTGATGAGGAGGCAACAACCGGTTTATTTTTAGCCAGATCGGCCTTGTAAGGATTAAATTTAAGTTCGAACACCTGCCCCACACTGTTGGCAGGCGCATCGGCTGTTTTGCTGATGCTGTATTGTTTTACTAAGGAACCATCAAGGTTATATACATCTGCCTGGGCAGTTAGGCCCTCTGCATCTGCGCGGGTGGTGTTGATAATTTTGATGGCATTGGTTAGCGGGTTCCATTGGATATGTAATGGTTCGCAGGCCTTTTTTGCTCCCCAGAATGCTCCGGTGAGGTCGTAATAGTAATCATAAGTTTGCCACACCATTGATGGGTAGGCCGATTGGCTCATCCAGGTCATCAGGCCCGAGGCATCTTCGCCCATGGCATCCTGCCAGCCCTCAAACATGGCCTTATTGGTTTCGATGTTTACAAACTGGGCCTTGCGGCAGTAATCTTCAATGCCTTTTGGCACGCCGTAACTACTTACACTTTCGTCATAATAATCGGGCCCGGCATTAAACGCCAGCGGGCCAAAAAAGTGCTGGTTCCACATCTCGTTGCGTGGCCACCATTTATCTTTCGGCATAAATTTTTTAAAGCTGTCGAAATTGGTAAACACAGCGGTCCCCAGTTCAGAACGCAGGCCCCACCCCTTATTACCACCAGAGCCAATGGGATAAGCCGTAAAATAATACCGCGGATCTTTATTGGCCCAGGGTCCGCTGCCGGTCAGGTTTTCGGCATGCGAGTTGGGTTGGTAGTGCCGTTCGCCTCCGTCAAACGTGGCCAGGTCTTCTTTAAGCCAGTTATTTAATGGAGCCATTGGCCAGCCTTCGTTTTCGGCACACCATACGGCTATCGAGGGATGGTTACGAAAACGCTTAATCTTTTCTATCGCGTTAGCATTAAAAACATTGATATCCGCAGGCAGGTTTTCGTTGGCGTTCAGCCAAAAATCGTCCCAAACCATCATACCGTATTTATCGCAGGCGTCATAAAATTCCTCGTCCGTTACCGAGCCAATCCAGTTGCGGATCATATTAAAGTTCATCTCCTTGTGCAGCCTAACCCTGGTATCGTATTCGGCCCCGCGGCAACGCAGCATATATTCCGACATTCCCCAATCGCCGCCTTTTATAAATACTTTTACGCCGTTAATAGCCACATGCAACACGTGGCCAATGGTATCATAGCTGTACCTTTTGATGCCGAATTTGATATTTTGCACATCCGACACTTCGTCGCCAACTACTATGCTTAACTTACAATTGTACATGTTCGGCTCGCCGTAGCCATTTGGCCACCATAGTTTGGGACTGTTGATCATCAGCTGCTCAAAGTCCTTTTTATCCAACTTAATGTTGGCGCTGCCATTACCATTTACATAAACCTTTTTTGAAAATTCGATATTGCCCGGCGTAATAACACCTTTGATGATTGCAGCCTGCGGGCTTGCACCAATGTTTTTCACCTCAGCCGACACGGATATATCGGCCCGGGCATTGGTTGGCAGGTTGCTTTGAATCCAGGGATCTTTTATGGTGATATCGCCGGTATTGCTCAAATAAACATTATCTGCAATACCCGAATTTAGGCCCGGCACGTAGGGCATCCAGTCCCAGCCGGCGCTTGATACATAATTGGGGCTGCCTACATTGGCCAGCGGTTGTATCGGCAGATAAACCAATACGGCCAGTACATTTTTATCGCGGCCTTTTACCAGAGAGGTGATATCAAACTGCCCGCGCATCATAA
The DNA here is from genome assembly GCF_056402115.1 of Mucilaginibacter sp. P4_C11. Lineage (NCBI taxonomy): Bacteria > Pseudomonadati > Bacteroidota > Sphingobacteriia > Sphingobacteriales > Sphingobacteriaceae > Mucilaginibacter > Mucilaginibacter sp. P4_C11. The sequence continues at coordinate 157,041 of NZ_JBFUIA010000018.1, forward strand.
AACCATCCAGGCTGCCCAGCAAGGTGCCGTTAAGGTAAATATCGGCTTTGCGGTTTACGCCTTTAAAGTTTAGCCAGATATTCTTTTGGGAGTAATTGGCCGGCACCTTAAATTCGGTACGGTACCAAAAATTACGGTCGTATTTTGCGCGGTCGACTTTATAGATGTTATCGCCAAAATTGGGGTCTTTTTCTAAGCCGACTGCCACGTATGATGCAAATGTGGTTCCGGGAACTATGGCCGGTACCCAGCCATCCGCATTAAAACCTGCTACTTTTATCTTATCCGCATCGTTTACATCGGCCTGCGGCTTTACTTTCCATTGCTGCGTTTTTGAGCTGTTGAGGTAAACAAAATTTGATTGTGCATTTGAGTTGCTGCACAACAACATCACAAACATTATGGCAAAAGCAGTCTTAAAACAAGAGATGAGGTTTGTTGGTAACATTTTAGAATTTAGGAGAGGGTTTATAATGTAATTTTCAGAATGGTAAATTTATCTGATGCCCTCAGTCCAAAAAATGGATAAACTGTTGAATGCGATGGATTATTTTACTTGAATGGAGTAAGTGTAGGTTATTAAAATTCTGATTGAAAAACACTTCTGTTTTACTGCTTTTGTTGTGCCAGGGCGATGAGATCCCGGGAGAATTCCGAAGGAGGAAGTATCTATATAGAATAGCGGCGAAGGTTCAAACTGCCGCCCTAAAGCGTCGGGGCATTCCCCTCTTCACCTCGCCGGAAAGAATGACTTGAAAATTTTAATTATTAATTGAATAGCCATAAATTAATAAGAATCCATCTTTCCGCAATAGTGCATAGCGGTTACCCCGACATGACGGGGGCATGGATAATCGCCAAAAAATCAATGCTCCCGCACCCGCTTTTTAAGTACCCCACCAGCTGCTTCCTTGATGCTGTTGGTAAACACGAATGCTTTGGGATCAATACTGTGTACCAGGTTTTTAAGACGACGTACTTCGAAGCGGGTTATTACCGTAAAAATGATATCAACAGGCTGGTGCACATCAAAGCTTTCTTTCAAAAACCCGCGCTCACCTTTATATATGGTGATGCCCCTGCCCAGTTCCATAACCAGTTTTTCTTTAATGATCTCGCTTTGGCCGGATATGATGTTTACCGCTGTATATTCTTCCAGCCCATCAATTACAAAGCTAATGGTGCGGGAGGCGGTGTAATAGGTTAATATGGAGTATAATGCTGTCGGCAGGCCAAGTTCAAAAGCAGCAATTAAAAATATAATAATGTTGATGCCTAAAATAATCTCGCTGATAGTAAAACTACTGCGTTTTAAGGTGTAAAGTGCCAGTATCTCTATCCCATCTAACGCGCAGCCACCACGGATGGAAAGGCCAACCCCCAGGCCCATAAACACACCGCCGAATATGGATACCAGTAGCTTATCGGATGTAATAACCGGATAAGGCACATACAACAAGCAAACTCCAAGCCCTATTACGCAGGCAAAAGTTTTGAGCGCAAAAGACCTGTTCACCTGGAACATTCCCATAATGATGAACGGAATATTGGCAGCTATGATCACAAAAGCGATGTTGATGTGATAAAGCTCATGAATCAGCAGGGATATACCCGTTACTCCTCCATCAAAAAATTGGTTAGGTACCAAAAAACCTTTCAGGGCAAATCCGCAAAATAAAATCCCGATAATTACGGTTACTACATCCTTAATTATTTCAGATAAACTATGTTCCGGTTTAGTCATGTATAGTACTTTATATTAATCTTTCAGTTATTGTACGCAGGTGCTTTTCTTTTTCAGCTTCTCTTAAACTGATAGCTGTTTTTGTGAAATAGCGGTGGCTTTTCAGAAAGCTTACCTGCTGTTTATCCCACTCCTGTTCTGTTTTCAGTTTATGGGTTATTTCAAGTTCCGAAAATAACCTTTTACTAAGGATAAAAAAATCATTCCGGCCTAAATAATCCAAATCGGCATCACAAATAATTTCGCCAAGCTTATTATGCGGTTCCTGGGGTATTTTGGTAGCCATAATGATATCACAAACAACGGCTATCTGGGCATCTGTATAATTAAAGGCCGGCAGATGTTCGCGGGCTATTTTACAGGAGTTGCTTTCATGATCATCCAGCCCGCGCAAAAAACCCGAATCATGAAACAAGGTGGCTGTAAGCAACAAAGTAGTTTCTGCTAAATCGATACCTTCACCCAATGCTAGCTGTTTAGCAGCGTTGTATACATCCTGCGCATGGGTTGCATTGTGGTAGTAAAAATGTACCGGGAGTTCGCGTTTTATTTTATCCAGGATAAATTCCCCGGCCTTATCAATCTGCATTGGTTATAAATTGGCTGCTAATATAATAAAATGAGTTACCAGGCAAATTTCAAAAAGGCATAAATACATGGCGCTAAGTTTTTGTTTCGTCCCGGTGGTATACACATGCATCCGTTATACAGGTAAAAAACTATATTAGCTACATGAATGATTGGTTCAAAAACTACAAGGGCATCATATTGCTGATGGCCGGTATCATAGTTGGCAGCATTGCCGGCATTTTTTTAGGCGATAAGGTAAGTATTATTAAACCCATAGGCGATATTTTCCTGAACCTGTTGTTCACCGCTGTGATACCCCTGGTTTTCTTTGCCATTGCATCGGCCATAGCCGGACTTGATGCCACAAACAAGCTTGGTAAACTATTGGGTATAACCTCGCTGGTATTTGTGGGCACGGTGCTGGTAGCGGCCATGGTGACTATCATCGCCATATGGATCTTCCCCATTCATCAGCATTTAGTGGCCAACCCTATTACCGAAGCCATTGACAAAAAACCGTTAGGCGATCAGCTCACCAACCTTTTTACTACCAGCGAATTTTACCAGCTGTTATCGCGCAAAAGTATGATGGCCATGATCATATTTTCGGTACTGATTGGCTTTGCCACCCTTAATGCCGGCGAAAAAGGTGCTGCGTTCACCCGCTTTTTGCACAGCGGTAACGAAGTGTTTAAAAATATTTTTATCCTGATCATGAAACTGGGGCCTATTGGTTTAGGGGCTTATTTTGCTTACCAGGTGGGCGTGTTCGGTCCGCAGCTATTTGGGGGCTACGCTCGTTCGATGGCTTTGTACTATGGTGTGGGCGCGTTTTATTTTGTTGCCATATTTAGCCTTTACGCTTTTATAGCGGGGGGCGTAGGCGCGGTAAAAAGGTACTGGAAAAATAACATCATCCCATCGGCAACGGCAGTAGGCACCTGTAGCAGTATTGCAACCATCCCGGCAAATTTAGATGCCGCAAAAAAAATGGGCATCCGGGATGTTATCGCCAACGTAACCATTCCACTTGGCGGCACCCTGCACAAGGATGGATCGAGCATATCATCCATCGTAAAAATGGCGGTTGTATTTGCCTTGTTTGGCAAAAGTTTTAATAATGCAGAAACCGTTGTAGTGGCGCTGGCTTTAACCGTACTGGTAAGCCTGGTTGAAGGCGGCATACCCAACGGCGGTTATATAGGCGAATTGTTGTTTATATCGGCCTACGGCTTTCCGCCTGAGGCTTTACCCCCGGCCATGATCATAGGTACACTGGTTGACCCCATGGCTACCCTGCTGAACGCTACCGGCGATACCGTGGCCGCCATGCTGATCTCCCGCTTCGTAGATGGAAAAAACTGGATGGGCCCCGACCGCCTAAAGGGGGAGTAAGACGGGGCAAATGCATCTGATTGGGTTAACATAACTTAACACATTTCAGATAAAATATTTATAAATATCTAACAATCAATATGTTGTATTTTATCATGGTTAACACTAAACTTATCGCGCAATTTAGGCGCATCCAAATACTTGTGCCTGGTGTTGGCCAGTACAAGTCCCATCGGTAGCCGGATCATTTAACTGTGACCAGCCGATAAAAACTAAGGGGGCGTTTGAAGCTTATATCGCTCATTCCATTAGCTATTTGGGTGCCTTTGCCCTGGGGAGAAAGAATCTTAGCTTTTTGATAGAAAACAAATTAACTATATTTGTTAAACACCTGCCTCCCATGCTACACATACTATACATCATAGCTATTATTGCCGAAGCCATGACCGCTGCCCTATCGGCAGGGCGCAGGGATATGGATTGGATAGGCGTTTGCATTATTGCCTGGGTTACTGCCTTAGGGGGCGGCACTGTGCGCAATATCCTGTTTAACCATTATCCCATGAGTTGGGTTGAGCATCCCGAATACCTGTTGATAACCGCTGGTGCCGCGATATTGGCAGCCGTTATTGCCCGGCTGATGACCAAAATGAAAACGCTGTTCCTATACCTTGATGCGCTGGGCTTAGTAGTATTTACTATTATAGGCTGCCAGATAGCGCAGCAAATAAACCTGCCGGCCACTATTGTATTATTAAGCGGAATGATAACGGGCTGCGCCGGCGGCGTACTGCGCGACGTACTTTGTAACGAAGTGCCGCTGCTATTCCGCAAGGAGATTTATGCAAGTGCATCAATAGTTACCGGGGCTGTTTACTTAGGAATTGAATATTTAGGCGCCAGCGATGCGGTTGCCATTATAATTGCTTGTATCATTGGCCTGGCGTTACGCCTGCTATCTATCAAATACAACTGGCAAATGCCTAAGTTTGTTTACCGGGAAGAATGGCATTAAGCTTACTTGAGATGACTACTAATTGTCATCGTGAATAGTCAAATCTTGCGAATTTTGAAGTGGAAACGACGACAAAACCATTTTATTGTAAGTTATTGATTATCAATCTCTATTATCCGTCATTGCCTTTAGATTAGCTTTAACAAAATAGTATAGGTTATTATTATTGTTGAAGCTTTCTTTTTGCTTCTTTTTCTTTGTTAATAACCTTGATTTTTGTGGATAAAGTTAACAACGGTAAGGGTGCATTATCGTCATTGCCAGGCTTGAAGGCCTATGCCTCGATTGAATCCCTTACCGTTTGTTTTAAACTGTGGCATCAAATAGAAATTAGAGTTTGGAAGGCTCATTAGTAAGGTATT
>NZ_JBFUIA010000019.1:0-159154 GCF_056402115.1 Mucilaginibacter sp. P4_C11
ATCAATACCTTACTAATGAGCCTTCCAAACTCTAATTTCTATTTGATGCCACAGTTTAAAACAAACGGTAAGGGATTCAATCGAGGCATAGGCCTTCAAGCCTGGCAATGACGATAATGCACCCTTACCGTTGTTAACTTTATCCACAAAAATCAAGGTTATTAACAAAGAAAAAGAAGCAAAAAGAAAGCTTCAACAATAATAATAACCTATACTATTTTGTTAAAGCTAATCTAAAGGCAATGACGGGAGTTTTAGAACATTCGTTTAACTATACCCGTCGCATGTCATAACTTTTTTTCAGATTTTGCCGGATGGATACTCGCAATGAGGTAGTTTAAGGCATTGATTTCAGATCGCTTAGTTCTGTCAATCGCAAAACTGCTTATCAACATAATTAAATAAAACAATCATAAGCGCAGGTATGGCAGCCAGTATCAGCCGCTGGTATTCAGAATAACCAGCCATCATTGCAACAGCCAGCTGGCCCGTAATAATTAACCACAAAAAAATCCTGAGCCAGGGCTCGTTCCTCCTCTTTATCCATGAGGCAATAAACATCATTAAATCGACGACTATCACTACGTACAATACCATAAAGGGAATATTAAAAACCAGGTATTCTATTTTTTCAATTCTGAATGCCAGCGGGCTAAGCTCATGGTCGGCGTAGTTGGTAAATATATTGGCATTGTGTAATGCAAGTAGCTTGCCGCCAATATGCTGTAAATAAGCGCCGGGCTGGTTTTTAATGCAGTTAACAATAAACTGGTGCACCCTATCCGGGTTAAACCTGGCCATAATATTTATACCCGGAATATGCCGGTCCGGATACTTTTTCTCCAGGTTGATATTATATTGCAGCGCTGCCGATATTTCGGGGTCACTGCCGCTGTGGTAAATACCGGCACTTACTATTACGGCCATTTCATTATTGTTGCCAACAAGCGAAATACCGTTAAAGCCGGCATGCCTTTTATTTAAAGCCGAGTAGCCCGATAACAAAAGTACTACCACTACCAAGGCCGCCAATCCGGATAAAGAAAATTTGCGCTCTTGTTTACAAATTATCAGCCTTAAACACCAAAATACAATAAGCAGGGGCAGCAGATAAATAAAAGATGGGCGCAGCATAATGGCTATAAATACAAACAATGTAGCAATCCAGGCTTTTACGTGCGTAGGCTTTTGCAAATAGCAAACCATTAAATAAATAAAAACCAGGCTAAAGCCAACAGAAAGCGACTCTGTAATAACCACCTTATCAAAATTAATTACAGGCAGCATTAGCCCATATAATAACGACGCGGCGAATACAACACGCTGATTTTTAAAAACCGATCGGCTTATTTTATAAAAAACAACAATACTTAAAAACGATAGCAGAATTTGGGCTGATACCACATGGTCAATTAAATTCTGGTGCCCCAACAACCCTACCAGTTTTATAAAGTACGGATATAATGGCGTGCGGCGGCCTTCGGTTTCGCCTTTTAATATATTGGCGCTATAGTTTAGGTAGCTGGCCGTATCAACAGCTATGGTATTTTGTAAAACTGAATAATAAACAGCGCGAACAATACCACTTAAAAGCAAAACCCAAAGCAGTGGTGCCGATATTAACTGCACCACTGCTTTGCTCCACCTTCCTTTTTGGGAAAAGCGGCTAAGTGTTAATTGCATATGGTTTTTAACGCGCATTGTTGAAATAACGGCTGTTGCCATTGGATATTCGTAAACAACAGAAAAAAGGTTGCGCGTCTATACTGTTTTATATTTTCACCCGTTTCATTAGCCAACGCGCTGGGTGGGCAAAAAGCACCGGTGGCTTACTTAGCATTACCGCTCTCTTCGCAGCTTATCGCGGTGCATAGTGCCCCATTTGGCCAGGGCAAGCAGTATATCACTCAATGTATCGGCATACTCAGTTACCCGGTATTCAACAACTACGGGAGTTTGGGTATGCACCGTTCTTGAAATAAAACCATTCAGCTCCAATTCCTTTAACTCGGCCGATAATACCCTCGCCGAAATGCCATCAACGGTACGCTGTATCTCGTTAAAACGCTTACCCCCATCCCTTAACGCGGCAATTACCCTCAATTTCCACTTACCGCCAATTACATACAGGGCATCGCCAATGGGCGTAAGCACCGCGTTACAATCTGGCGAAAGCCCTACTTTATTATCCATAATAATTTGATTTTCAATACAGTATACAAAAGGATAGCACTAACCTTTTGTATACTACTAATATTTTATAACCAAATGTAAATAGATTTGGTGGTATTAAAACAAAAAGAACATGAAAAAGATATTGCATATTATTTCGAGCCCACGGGGTGCCACGTCCTTAAGCATTCAATTAGGCAATGCCATTATTGAACAGTTAATTGCCAAATACCCGGGCAGTACCGTTCATGAAAATAACCTGGTAAACGAGCAATTTCCACATCTCGAAGAAGCGCAAATCGCTTCGTTTTTTACTCCGGCACAAAGCCGCACACCAGAAAACATCCTGGCCGCTAAACATTCGGACGATGCCATTGATGAGATCCGCGAAGCAGATATTATTGTGATTGGCGCACCGATTTATAATTTTGGTATTCCCTCTGCTTTAAAAGCATGGATAGATCATATCGTAAGATCGGGCGTTACCTTCAAATACGATCAAAATGGCGCTGCAGGGTTAATTAACGGGAAGAAAATTTTCATCGCCATGGCGTCGGGAGGTATTTATTCTGACGGCCCCATGAAACCGCTTGATTTTGCAGAGCCTTATCTTAAACATATTTTCAGCTTTATTGGCATCTCAGATATTACTGTATTCCGGGTAGAAGGTTCTGCAATACCGGGCGTACAGGATACCGCACTTGAAAAAGGGATCAGTAGTATCCAATTAAATTAATACACACTAATTGATACGGATTATTTCGAATTGCACGAATCAGAAGACCCAGTTTTGGAAATAATTGCTGCAATTCGAAATAATCCGTGTCTAATTCGTGCCTATATCATTGATTTACCTCGCTTCACAACAACCAGCGCAGCAACCGAGCACAGGCCGGCCAAAAATGAAAATACAGCCGCAAAAGGAAAGAAATAAATATACTCGATAACACCCATCACCAGCAGAAATAATGCCAGCACCGGCAACAGGCTTTTGGTTAAAGGATTAGTACTTTGACTGCTAAACAACCATAAAAAAATAGTAACCAGCAGCAATACGCCTATCATGGTAAAACCATACCCCTCAAAAAATCCGCCTAAAGTTACCGACCTGCCCATGAAATCAAAGTGTTGGCTTTGCATACCGCTAACAACCTGGCCAACTGCAGGGTTTGGCGCATCTTTCCAGGTAAGTGCACCAATGGTATGGCCTATGGTATGCAGCAACATCAATATTGCCGCAATGCGTAATAATAGTTTGGCTGTCATTGTTCGGCAATTTGCTTGTACAGGTCCATAATATGGCCCCAACCCTGATCCATACTTTCAACAGCTTTGGCACCCACCAGCCTGTCAAGGTTTTTATGTTCAAATTTAATTATGGTAGTTTTAGGCCCATCGGCTATAAAATGCACCTCTACCTCGGTAACAAGGGCAGGATCAAATTTAAAATCGCCGTTGATTTGCCATACCAGCACCAGCAGGTCGTTGGGTTGCCAGGTGCTCACGTATCCAACCTCGGCTTCGGCACCATCTTCGTGCCTGGAGTACCAACGGCCATTTAAGTTGGGTTCCAGCACCATTTCGGTCATCGGTGTACTGCCAATATGATGTGTTCTGGGCCACCACAGGTCCATTTTTTGGGTAAAAACCTTAAAAGCTGTGGCTTGCGAAGCCTCAACTGTTAACTCTTTTTTGATGGATGTTAAGTTTAGGATATTCATGCTATTGTTCTTGTTGTTCTGCAATTAGTTTAAACGCCGCCAGCGCATCGTCCCAAAATTTGTCGAGGTAATTGCGCATAGCCAAAACACCTTCCCTGTTTACGTGGTAAATGTTTTTAGCACCCCGCTGATGAATGCTTATCAGCTTGGCCTCTTTTAAAACCTTCAGGTGTTGCGATACCGCCGGGCGACTAACAGGGAATCCATCGGCAATATCAACAACCGCCAGCGGCCGGTCGCGCAGTTTTTCGAAGATTAATCTCCGGGTCGGGTCTCCTAATGCATTAAAGGCTTTTTCGCAGGCGCTCATCATATTATAAATGGTAAGCAATACCTTACCGTAAGTACAAACTTACCATTAAATTTCATTCATGCAAATAAAAAGCAAAAAATATTACAGGTTGTAGACTGATTTATTGCTTGTTAGCTTCCAAACTAAGATTATTCGTAGCCATTAAGACCGGGAGGCTTATTTGCAGAGAACTGCGGGATGTATAAATAACCACCTCATATTGCGGAGTGTACCGCAGCGCAAGATTGACAGAACTGAAAGGCGATTTCAATAGAGAAGCCTCGATTGCTGGAATAGCTGAGCTCTTATAACCTGCGTTATACTTTTCTTTTCGTAAAGTTTTCAACCAAAGGGTTTGGATAATTATCACTCTGGTCTTCGGCTACATTATCCAGGCATTTAAAATCTTTTTCAACAAGCAGATACATCTCACTGCTGTTGTTTTCATAGCCAACACGGTCGGTGCTGGTCCATTCAAGCGCCAAAGCATCGGGCATATACATAATAATGGTGTTATCAGTAAAATCTGCCGATAAAAATTCGGTTTCGGTACGCTGCAGGGCATATTTAAATGTGCGGGTACCAAATTTGGTACTTTCTTCCAGGTAACCATCCCTGTCAAAGGTTTCTACATCGATTTTGGTAAGGCGATATCGCAGCGAGTTTCCTTTTATCCTGATTTTCATACTTGTTTAATTGTTAACGTTAACCACATCGCCTATAATAATAATAGCCGGATAGGTAAGCTGGTTTTCGGCGGCGATTGCTATCAGGTCTTTAACCTGCCCCCGTGCCGATTTTTGTTTAGGTAGCGATGCGTGCTGAATAATAGCGGCAGGTGTATGGCCTTTACCCGATGTAACGTAGGCAAGGGCAATTTCGGCCAGCTTTTTCATTCCCATATATATAACTACAGTGGCGTTGCTTTGCATGGCGCAGGCCAGGTCGGCCGATAGGCTGCCATCTTTTTTGGTTCCGGTAACCATCCAAACACTTTCGCTTACCTGCCGGTGGGTTAAAGGAATATCCTGCAGGCCAGACGCCTGCATACTGGTAACGCCCGGTATATAATGGGTAGTTATGCCATGCTGCCTGGCGTAAATAATCTCCTCAAAGCCGCGGCCAAATATAAACGGATCGCCACCCTTTAACCTCACTACATTGCCTTTGGTAAAAGCGTAATGCTTAATCAGTTCGTGAATTGTTTCCTGTGGGGTATAATCACCGTAAGGCTGCTTGCCTACATATACCTTTTCGCAGTCATCACGGCAAATATCCAGCAACTCTTTATTGGCCAGGTTGTCATATAATACCACATTTGCCTGCTGTAATACCTTATATCCCTTCATTGTTATCAATTCCGGGTCTCCCGGGCCGGCACCTAGCACAAAAAGAACCGAATTTTGAATTATTTTTTGCATAATTTGAAATTTTATATCAAAAAACAGGCTTTTTGCCGATTTTATTTTGATGATTTTGCCAAAATGTTAAAATCAAACTTTACGATTGACATAAATAATGATATAAATTATATCATTAGCACTAAATTAACAATTAAAACATCAATAAACATGATTTATTTAATAAAAAACTTAAAATAAATTTTTATTTGCTGTTTTTTTGACTTATTATTGTGATATAAATGAAATCAGGGTCGCATTTGGTTCATTTAAGTTTAAAAATTGCTTTAACATTTAAAAAATTCCAATATGTCAAAACCAACCATTATTGTTGTTGGCAACGGTATGGTAGGTTATAAGTTTTGCGAAAAACTTTTAACCAGATCAACCCAGTTCCAAATAATTGTTTTTGGCGAAGAGCCCCGTCACGCTTATGACCGTGTGCATCTTAGCGAGTATTTTAATGGCAAAACCGCCGATGACCTGTCGCTTTCCACTTTATCATGGTATACCGATAATGGCATCGCGCTGCATTTAGACGATCCTATCCAGGAGATTAACCGCACCGCAAAAACCATCCACTCTTTAAAAGGCGTTACCCTTACATACGACTACCTGGTTTTGGCAACCGGCTCATCTGCCTTTGTGCCCGACATTCCGGGGATAGAAAAAGAAGGCGTATTTGTATACCGCACCATCGAAGATCTTGAATTGATAAAAACCTTTGCTGGCAATGCCAAATCGGGCGCTGTAATGGGCGGTGGCTTACTTGGCCTCGAGGCCGCCAAAGCCCTGATAGATTTAGGCATTACCGAAACTCACGTTATTGAATTTGCACCAAGGCTAATGCCAAGGCAAATAGATTCGGCAGGGAGCAACATGCTGCAGATGAAGTTAAGCCAGCTGGGCCTGCATATTCATTTAAATAAAAGCACGGCCGCTATTGCCGGCGATAAAAAAATCCAATCGTTAAAGTTTAATGACGACAGCCAGCTTGCAGTAGACATGTTGGTAATATCGGCAGGTATCCGCCCACGCGATGAACTGGCAAAACTGGCCGGCCTGCACGTAGGTACCCGCGGCGGCATTGTAGTGAACGAAAAAATGCAAACCAGTGATGAGCATATTTACGCCATTGGCGAATGTGCTTTATACGAGGGCATGATATATGGTTTGATTGCGCCCGGTTATGAGATGGCTGATATTGCGGCCGCTCATTTAACCGCGGCCGATAAATCTTTTTACGGTTACGACATGAGCACCAAACTTAAGCTGATTGGCGTTGATGTTGCCAGCTTTGGCGATGCCTTTATTACCGAACCCGATTGCCGCACCATTTTATTTGAAGATACCCATAAGGGCATTTACAAGCGCATTAACATAACCAATGACGGCAAAAACCTACTGGGTGGTATTCTGATAGGCGACGCAGAAGCTTACAACATGCTGCTGCAAACCGTTAATAATAAAATTATACTCCCGCCCGATCCTGAAGATTTAATATTAGGCTCAAGAGGGGGCGCTGCAAGCGAAGGTGCCGGGGTAATGAACCTGCCCGACGATGCGCTCATTTGCTCATGCGAGGCGGTAACCAAGGGCGCAATTTGCTCGGCGGTAGCTGATGGTGGCGTTACCAGTATCGATGGCATGAAAAAGTGCACCAAAGCAGGCACAGGCTGCGGCGGCTGCGTGCCAATGGTGAAAGATTTAATTGCAGGCACTCTGAAGGCGAACGGACAGTATGTTAAAAACTCCATCTGCGAGCATTTTGATTACTCGCGCCAGGAGTTGTTCGACCTGGTAAAAATAAATAAGCTTAAGAATTACGACCTGGTACTTGATCATTACGGCAAAGGCGACGGTTGCGAAACCTGCAAACCGGTTGTTGCCAGTATACTATCAAGCCTTTGGAACGATGTAATAGTAAAACAGGAGGTAATACAGGATAGCAACGACAGGTTTTTGGCCAATATCCAAAAAGGTGGCACCTATTCTGTAGTGCCGCGCATACCCGGCGGTGAAATTACACCAGATAAACTGATAGTAATTGGACAGGTTGCCAAGCGGTACGGCTTATATACCAAAATAACCGGCGGCCAGCGTATTGATATGTTTGGCGCACACTTAAGCGATTTGCCATTAATTTGGGAAGAACTGATAGATGCCGGTTTTGAAAGCGGCCACGCATACGGCAAAGCTTTGCGTACAGTAAAAAGCTGCGTGGGCAGTACCTGGTGCCGGTTTGGTTTGCATGATAGCGTAACCTTTGCTATCGAGATTGAAGACAGATACAAGGGCATCCGTGCGCCACACAAACTCAAAGGTGGCGTAAGCGGCTGCGTACGCGAATGCGCCGAAGCACAATCAAAAGATTTTGGAATCATAGCCACCGAAAAAGGCTGGAACTTATATGTATGCGGCAACGGCGGATCTAAACCACAGCACGCCTTGTTATTGGCTACCGATATTGATAAGGAAACGTTGGTAAAATACCTGGACAGGTTCCTGATGTTTTACATAAAAACCGCCGACCCGCTAACCCGTACCGCAACCTGGCTTAACAAGCTGGATGGGGGCATGAGCTATCTTAAAAACGTAATTGTAAACGATAGCCTGGGCCTGGCCGAACAGCTGGAAGAAGAAATGCAAATGTTGGTTAACACTTATCACTGCGAATGGAAAGAGGTTATTGAAAGCCCGGCCATGCGCAAGCGCTTCGCCCACTTTATTAACGCGCCCGAAGAAAAAGACCCAACCGCTCAGTTTGAGCCAATGCGCGAACAGGTAAAAGCCAAAGGGTGGTAGGTTTCAAAGTCAAAAATCAAAAGTCAAAAATATGCGGGCGTGGGTTAGTACACGCTTGCATAAAAAATCAATTACAACATGGAAACAGCGATAGAAACCAAATGGATAATGGCCTGCTATGTAGATGATGTGCCCGAAAATGGCGGATCGTGCATTAAACATGGCGATGAGCAGATAGCGATATTTAATTTTACCCGCCGCAACGAGTGGTATGCCACTCAAAATCTTTGCCCACATAAGCAGCAAATGGCTATTTCGCGGGGAATGATTGGCAGTACCGGCGAAAGCTGCGAACCAAAGGTGGCCTGCCCGTTTCACAAAAAAGCATTCTCGTTACTTACCGGCGAATGCATCGGCGAGGAAGAACTGGCTATAAAAACCTACCCCGTTAAAGTAATTGACGGAAAAGTATTTATAAGCGTAGCGTAGCTAAAGGCTGGTATCCTGAGTAAGGGCAAATAATTTATCCAGGTCGGTTATACTTATTTTTTTGCCATTGGTGGTAACAATGCCATCTTGTATCAACTCATTAACCACCCTAAAAACGGTTTCGTAAGTTGCCCCCGCAAATGAAGCCAGATCCTGCCGGGTAAGTTCGATATTAACATGACCTTCATCATTAGTCCCAAACTGATCTTTAAGGGTTATTAAGGCGTGGGCTACACGCCCCTTTACCGGCATATGCGCCAGGTTGCGCATTTTCTTTTCTGCTTCCTGCAGCTCATCAGCAAAAAACAACATCAATTCATAAGTAAATTGAGGATTTACTTTTAAGGTAGCCTCAAAAAACTCCATATCTATATAACATATAATACCAGCCTCTAACGCAGTTGCCGAAATGGGGTAATGCGTAGCATGCTTGCCCAAAACCCTATGCCCAAAAATAGCTCCCTTATTGGCAAAGCGGATAATTAGTTCCTTATCGGCTCCCCATTTTTTATGAACCTTTACATTACCCTCGTAAACAAAGTAAATCCCGGTAACCGGGTCGCCTTCACTAAAAATAACCTGTCCTTTTTTAACAACGAAGTTTTTTTTATTGGCCGCAACCGCCGGCAGCCACTCTTTAATGCAGCTTTTACACAAAAAACAAGTTTGATTATCGCACTGAGCCTTTTTTTTCATTTCAGGATATAAATTTTTCTATTTACCAGCACTAAAAACCAGTTAAATTATATTTTGTTCGAAATTATCGAGTTTTAAACCTAAATAATTCAATGAATTCATATTTTTCATCGAATTTATTGCAAAAAATTCATTTTACACGCATTTAAAAATTATCAAAAACACATTTTAGTAATTTTTTAAGGTAATAAATTTAGATTTTTGCTAAAAAATCAACATTTACATGATTTTAATCATAAAAATCAACTTTAAATCGAATTAATTTGCATCTAACCATGAAATAAGATATATTTATACTAATTAAATGAACATTTAAATAAAAAAGAAGTCGCTTATGGTAAAAATCAAAAAAATATAAAAAAAGCCCTGCCGGGAGGTCGCATTCCCAGACAGGGTTAGTCCAGTTTTTAATCGCTTTAACAAATAAAAAACCAACTCAAATGTACAAAAATGTATCTAATCAATACACCATTGGTAAAATTCTATTAATTATATCATGTTTTGTTTCCTATAATGCATCGGCACAGCTATCTGTAACCGGGCAGCTTAAAACAAGGGGCGAGTTACGTGATGGTTATGGAACTTTAGAGCCAATTGGTAATAAAACCGCGGCCTTTGTATCGCAACGAACGAGGCTTACCTTTAATTATAAAAGCAGCCGCCTTATTTTCCAGGCATCCGTACAGGATGTAAGGCTTTGGGGCCAGGATGCATCAACCATCACTATTAATGATGGTAATCGTTTAGGCGTTCACGAGGCCTGGGCCGAATTAGTCCTCTCCAATAAAAAAGACACCTCTTTCAAATTCTCTCCTGTTGATTATTTTGCCATTAAAGCAGGCCGCCAGGAACTTGTTTATGACGATGAACGCCTGTTAGGCGCATCAGACTGGTTGCAGCAAGCCCGCAGGCATGATGCACTCGTTTTTAAATTACAGCAATCGGGCTGGCAGCTTGACCTGGGCTTAGCCTTTAACCAAAGCTCCGATGCTACTAATTACAACGGCACCTATTATACGCCTGCAAACGTGCCCGCGACGGTAAAGGATAGCAAAGGCAATTTGGCCAATACGCCGGCCGGCCTTATACCGCTGGTTAATGCTGCAGGCATTAGCTCAAAAACAGGAAGCCCATCATTTTTAAACCCACCGGGTACCAACGGCTTAAATCAAAACTACAAGTCGCTTGAATATTTATATGTTGCCAAAAAAATCAATAAAACAAAAATATCCGGTCTGTTTTTGGCAGACCAATTTGGCAAGTATAAGCTTGATTCGGTAAAAAATGTATCTGGCACAGATGAAGGTTACATTTACGGCCGCCGCTTTAACCAGGCCGGTGTAAATACAAGATATACAACCGGTTTACTGGTAAACCCCGTATTTGGCGATAAAGACCAATGGGGCATAAACGGAGGTTTTTATTACCAGGGCGGCCATGATAAAGACGGCCTTGACCTGAGCGCCTATACCTACACAGTGGCCTTATTATACAAAGGAAAAAACTGGGGCTATACCGCAGGCTGGGATTACCTTTCAGGCAACGATGCTTTATCAACCTCAAAAACCAACCACCGGTTTGATCCGCTGTATGGTACACCGCATAAATTCTGGGGCTATATGGATTTCTTTTACGCTGGCAGCGGTTCGCCAACAGGCGGTTTAAGCAACCCTTATTTGAAAATCAAATACCTTTCAGATAATAAACGTTTTAGCACCGAACTGGCTAACCATTATTTCCTGTTGGCCCAGGATCAAAAAGGGACAGATGGGCAGGCCGTTGGCAAATACCTGGGTACCGAGTTTGATTTAACCAACAGCTATAAGCTTAATAAGTTTACTACGGTTGATTTGGGTTTATCATACATGGCAGCAACCCGTAGTATGGAATATGCCAAAAGCTTAACGCCGGGCGCCAACAAGCTACACCCGTTTTGGGCCTACCTGCAGCTAAACATCAAACCGGAATTTTTGAATAAATAATACGGGAGCTTAAAGCAGAAGGCTTAAGGCCCAAAGCAAAGAATGGTAAAAATTAAAATAAAAACACTAAAAGCTTTCGGCCTTGCGCTTTCAGCTTTTAGCTAAAAAAACCGATCATGGAAAAACAACTGACCAAACTCAATATATTTTCATTAAAGGGCGTTCAAATGCGCACCTTCCATACTACCTGGCTTATGTTTTTTGTGTGCTTTTTTGGCTGGTTTGGCCTGGCACCATTAATGCCAACCATACGTGCCGAACTGCATTTAACCAAAGCACAGGTAGGTAATACCATTATAGCATCTGTAGCTGCCACCATTATAGCACGCCTTATTATTGGTAAGCTTTGCGATAGTTGGGGGCCACGTAAAACTGCAATAAGGTTATTACTTATAGGTTCATTACCAGTTTTTTTGGTGGGTTTGGCGCATGATTACACTTCGTTCCTGTTGTTCCGCCTGGCTATTGGCGTAATAGGTTCGTCATTTGTGATTACGCAGTTTCATACATCTATGATGTTTGCACCAAATATAAAGGGTACAGCCAATGCCGTAACAGGTGGCTGGGGCAACCTGGGTGGTGGGGTAACCAATATGGTAATGCCGTTAATATTTGCCGCCATAGTTGGCGCAGGTTTTACCAAAGCCGAAGCATGGCGTTACGCCATGATAGTACCGGGTGTGTTGATGCTGATTATGGCATTTATATATAGTAAATATACCAAGGATACGCCCAACGGTAACTATGACGAAATAGGATACACCAAAGCCAGTTCTTCAAAAACCGATTGGTCGATACTTGCCGACTGGCGTGTTTGGGCCCTCACGATGGCTTATGCCATGTGTTTTGGTATGGAGATTACTTTTGACAACGTAGCCTCGTTGCATTTTGTAGATACCTTCCATTTGTCGCAAAGTTCGGCCGGTTTTTGGGCGGGTATTTTTGGCTTCATGAACATTTTTGCCCGTGCGTTGGGCGGCATCGTATCAGATAAAGTTGGCGGCAAATTCGGCATGCGCGGTAAGGGCTTATTGCTTGCGGGGGTATTGTTATTAGAAGGTGCAGGGCTTATTTTGTTTGCCAACTCTGGCAACCTTACTGCTGCTATTATTTCTATGCTTTCATTCGCGCTGTTCCTTAAAATGTCAAATGGCGCCACTTATGGTATTGTACCCTTCATCAACAGTAAAAACGTTGGTATGGTAAGCGGTATAGTTGGTGCGGGCGGTAACCTGGGTGGTATGATGTTCGGCTTCTTGTTTAAATCAACAACCATCACTTACGTGCAGGCTTTTACCTATATCGGCATCGCTGTTATGGTAGTATCTGTAATTGTGTTGATAACCCGTTTTCAAAAACAAATAGTTACAAAAGAAGTAGAAGAGCCGATGGTTGCAGTAGCTTAATAAGCCAAAAGCAGAAGGCTGAAAGCCCAAAGCTCTAAAAATTAAAAGCAGTTAGTTTAAGTTCAATAAAATTTAAGAAAGCTTTGAGCCTTGTGCTTTTTGCTTTCAGCTTAAATAAAGCCTTCTGCTTTCAGCACTAAAAAAATGTCTATAAATAAACGCTCTGTTAATACGTTAAAAAGTACCTGCTGTTATTGCGGGGTGGGTTGCGGCGTTGTTATTAATAAAGAGAAAAATGGCAGCATTACTTTAGAGGGGGATAAAGATTATCCCGTGAATAAAGGGATGTTATGTAGCAAAGGGCTTAATCTGCACTACACAGCCAATGACAAAACAGACAGGCTGCTGTACCCGCAAATGCGTTATAACAAAAGTATGCCCATGCAAAGGGTAAGCTGGGATGACGCATTGGAGCGTACAGCGGCTGTTTTTAAAACTTTCATCAACAAATACGGGCCCGATTCGGTTGCGTTTTATGCTTCGGGGCAATGCCTTACCGAGGAGTATTACGTGGTGAACAAGCTGATGAAAGGCTTTATAGGCAGTAATAATATTGATACCAATTCGCGCCTGTGCATGAGCAGCGCGGTGGTGGCTTATAAAGTAGCACTTGGCGAAGACAGTGTACCACTTTGCTATGACGACATTGAACTGGCCGATTGCTTTTACGTTACCGGCGCCAACCCCGCGTGGTGCCATCCTATTTTATGGCGACGGGTGGAGGCCCACAAAGCGGCCAACCCAAATGTTAAAATTATAGTAGTTGACCCACGGGCAACCGATACCTGCAGCATTGCCGATTTGCACCTGCAGCTAAATCCCGGTACAGACGTTACGCTTAACCATGCTATTGGCCGGGTGCTGATAGAGAACGGCGATATTGATGTTGACTTTATAACCAAACATGCTGATGGGTTTGAACAATACAGCAAAATAGTATTTGAACGCACACTGGCCGAATCGGCCCGGATATGTGGCGTGGGCGAAAGCGACATTCGCCTTGCTGCCCAATACATTGGCGAAGCTAAAGGCTTTATTTCGATGTGGACCATGGGGCTAAACCAAAGTGCTATCGGCGTAAACAAAAATTTAAGCCTCATCAACCTCAATTTAATAACCGGGCATATTGGTAAACCAGGCTCGGGCCCGCTGTCATTAACCGGGCAGCCCAATGCCATGGGGGGCCGTGAGGTAGGTGGCCTGGCCAACTTACTGCCGGCGCACCGTAACCTGGCCAATCCTTTACATCGCGAAGAAGTACAAAAGTTTTGGGGCGGCACCCAAATAGCCGCCAGGCCAGGCCTTACCGCTACCGAAATGTTTGAGGCTTTGAACGATGGCCGCTTAAAAGCCATCTGGATCATGTGCACCAACCCGTTAACCAGTTTGCCCAATGTACGCCTGGCCGAAGAAGCGCTCAAAAAGGCAAAGTTTGTGGTAGTACAGGAGATAAGCAACAAGCCCGAAACCCTGGCTTATGCCGATGTGATACTCCCCGCCGCCGCCTGGGCCGAAAAGGAAGGCACCATGACCAATTCCGAGCGGCGCATCAGCTACCTGAATAAAGTATTGGACCCTCCCGGTGAAGCCATTCCGGATAGCGAGATTATTTGTCGCTTTGCAAAAAAAATGGGGTACAAAGGTTTTGATTTTAAAAGCGCCGCAGAAATTTATGCCGAGCATGCCAAACTAACCGCCAAAACCAATATCGATATCAGCGGGTTAACCTACGATATCATTAAACAACAGGGATCGGTACAATGGCCCTATAAAAAACGGAATGTAACTATAGGGACACCGCGCTTATTCACCGATAAAAAGTTTTATACCGAAACCGGTAATGCCTGCATCAGCGCTGTTCCGGATACCCTAACCAGCGAAATGCCTGATGAGGATTTTCCATTTGTACTCACTACCGGCCGCATCCGCGATCAGTGGCATACCATGAGCAAAACCGGCAAGGTGAACAAGCTTAACCAGCACATTAAGCAATCGTTTATGGAGATAAACCCGCTTGATGCCATTGAGCTGAATATACAAGACGGTGATGTTACCATTATCAAATCTCGCAGGGGCGAGGTGAATGTAAATGCAAAAATTTCGCCGGAGATAAAACAAGGGGTTGTTTTTGTGCCGATGCACTGGGGTAAAATACTCAATAACGATTTGCACCGCATCAACAACGTTACCAATGATGCGGTTGATCCAATATCAAAAGAGCCGGATTTTAAGTATTGCGCGGTAAGCGTTCAAAAATATAAAAAACCTTTTCAGCGCATTGTAGTGGTAGGCGCGGGTGCGGGCGCGCACGGTTTTGTACGATCATACCGGGAATTGAATAAGGACGATGAGATAACCATTTTCAGTAAAGAAGAATATCCTTTTTATAACCGTGTAATGCTGCCCGATTACATCAGCGGCGAACAAAGCTGGGAGCAGCTGATAAAAATGACCGACGAGGAGGAGCCTGAATTTAAAATAAGGTTGTTACGCGGTGTAAGTATTGAAAAAATAGACCGTGGCAATAAATATGTGCTGGATAGCCGTGGGGTAAAAACCTATTACGATGTACTGCTGCTGGCTACCGGCAGCCGGGCGGCTATCCCCAAAAATGTACCCTCGTTACAAGGAATTTTTAGTATGCGCAGCCGTAACGATGCCGATAACTTTAAAAAACATGTACCCAAAAACGGCCATGTGGTTATAGTTGGCGGTGGTTTACTGGGTTTGGAGATGGCAGCTTCCCTCCGCGAAATAGGCGTAACCATCACCATCATCCAGCGAACATCCCGGTTTTTAAACCGTCAACTGGATGAACTGGGCAGCAGGCTTTTACATGAGGAAATGGCCGACCAGGGCTGCGATATTTTTTATGATGACGAGGTGCAGCTATTTTATGGCCGTAGCAAACTAACCGGCATAGGCCTTAAAAGCGGGCGCAAAATTGACTGCGATGCCATGATATTGGCTATTGGCACAACCCCCAACCTGGAGATTGCCAAAGAATGCGGCCTTGATATTAAACGGGGCGTAATTGTAAACGAGCGGCTGCTCACCAGCGATCCTAACATATATGCCATTGGCGAAATTGCCGAATTTAACGGCACGCTGTATGGCATCACCGCTGCTGCAGAACAGCAGGCCGCTGTAGTAGCCGGTTACATGAATGGCGATATTGGCAGCTATTATAAAGGCAGCCTGTTCATGAACATTATCAAAATTCATGGCTTTGATTTATGCAGCATTGGCTTATCTGAATGCCCGGACAATAAAGATTATGAGGAAATAGTATTTATTGATAAAGCCAAACGCTACTATAAAAAATGCATTATTCACCAGGATAAACTGGTGGGCACTATTTTAATTGGCGATAAAGGCGAGTTCCAGGAATTTAAGGAATTGATAGCCAATAAGACTGAACTAAGCGACAAACGCCTCCAATTGTTGCGCAGTGGTAAAACCGCCGAGCCTGTTTTAGGTAAATTGGTGTGCAGCTGCAATAACGTTGGGGCCGATAACATTCGCAATAAAGTGGCTGCCGGCTGTACCCAACTGGCAGATGTTTGCAGCCAAACCGGGGCCGGAACAGGTTGCGGATCATGCAGGCCGGAGGTGAAACGCCTGCTGGAAGAGGTTTTACAGCAGCAATTAATAAAAGTATAAGCAGATGAAAAAAAAGCAACTGATTAAAATAAACCTGCCGGGCGGGGTAGCTTCTGCCGGCGATTTTTACGAAATGCTTATCATCGCCCAAAATGCCGGGGCGACCCAAATTCGCTTCGGTAACAGGCAGCAGCTTTATTTTGAAGTGGATGCAGACCAGTTGGAAGACCTGGAGTTTGATATGTTGGGCGCCGGCATCGATCATGAAATTAATGGCGATCAGTTCCCCAATATTACCAGTTCCTATATTGCCGATGGAATTTTCAACCACGAAAACTGGCTGAAGGAAGGCGTTTACAAAGACATTTTCGACCTATTTGATTATCAGCCCGAGTTAAAAATAAACCTGGTTGACAGCAACCAAACCTTCGCTCCTTTTTTTACCGGCAACTTTAATTTTATCTCGTCGCCGGTAAGTAATTGCTGGTATCTGTATATCAGGTTTCCTAAAACCAATATCCTGTATTGCTGGCCTGTGCTGGTTTATTCAGACGATATCCCCGCTTTGTGCAAAGCTGTACAACAGGTAATATTTGCCAATAAGCCATTATTTTATGACCAGGCCGAGGTTAACGCCGGTTTGCTGTATCAATTGGTTGCTACCAATAATCAGTTTGTGATTCAGCAAATAGACCAGCCGTTAAATATCCCCGAGTTTCAGTTACCTTATTATGAGGGTTTTAACAAACAGGGTAATAAATATTGGCTGGGCATTTACAGGCGCAATGAATTGTTTGATATCGGGTTTTTGAAAGATATCTGCAACCTGTGTATGCAAACCCGGGTGGGGCAGCTGTATATCAGTCCGTGGAAATCATTATTGGTTAAAAACATCGAGGCTAAACACAGGCCATTATGGGGCAATTTGTTGAACAAATACAGGGTTAACATAAGGCACGCCTCAAACGAATTAAACTGGCAGGTAGAGGACCTGTGCAGCCAATGCCTTGATTTAAAACAACAGCTGGTACGCGAATTTGAGGAAGCCGACCTGCGCACTTACCGGCTCAGCTTCGCTATTAAGCGGTCGCCAAAATCGGGGATCTACGGCTCTATTATGATCCGCGAGCGCAAGCCCGATGAGTTTGAAATTGTGCATACCCGCGATTTTAACCACAATACCCGCGAATTTGTAGTGTACAAGCAAGGCGTAACCAAAACCGACCTTGGCCGGCATTTGATTGCACTTTGCGATTTATTTTATGAGCAGCAAAGCAATATTGTGCAATCGGCCACTATTGCAGGCAGGGAAGACATGCACAAAGCAACTCATCAAAAAATAGTACACCAGTGTAAAAATTGTTTCACTATTTATGATGAAGCATATGGCGATGAATTAAACGGGCTTTTACCCGGTATACCCTTTACCGGGCTAAGCAGTTTTGAGTGCCCTACCTGCGGGGCCGGTAAGGAGGATTACAAGGAACTGGTTTGCGTGGCGTAGCAAGTTTGTTTAAAAAAACCATCAAGTGTCCCTCTCATAATATTTAATTATACTTGTTATAATTTTTACATTGATGGATGACTTAACCCCCTTTATAAAATATATACAAAGGTTAGTAACACTGTCGCCCGACGACCTTGCCGAATTTTTAGCTGGCTTTAAATTAAAAAAGGTAAAAAAGAAGCAATTCATTATTCAGCCCGACTTTATAGCCAAACACCGGACATATATTCTGCAAGGCGCATTCCGCTCGTACGTTGTTGATAACGAAGGGACTGAACACACTATTCAATTTGCAATCGAGGATTGGTGGATATCGGATATTAACAGCTTTTTATACCAGAAGCCTGCAACTATGTTTGTGGTGGCGCTGGAAGATAGTATCGTACTACAAATAGACTTCGAAACTGAAGGGCATTTAAAACAAGCCAAACATCAATTCGAAACCTTTTTCCGAATGGCCGCCGAACGTACCGCCGCTTTTCATCAGCGGAGGATTATCTCCACCTTAACGCGTACAGCCGAAGAGCGGTACAGTGATTTTTTAGAAACATACCCTTCGGTAGCCCAACGCCTGCCACAGTATGCTATTGCCTCCTATCTTGGTATGACTACCGAGTTCCTTTCTAAAATCCGCAACCATAAAGTACGCAAAAAGTTGAAGTAGTTCAACCTTATTTCCTAACCTGGTTCATCGTTAATTTTTTACTGGGGTAGCACCTTTGTGTTATTAAAACAACACAAAAATGTCAGGTAAATTAAAAAATAAAGTGGCCGTAGTTACAGGTGGTAACAGCGGCATAGGTTTTGCAACGGCAAAATTATTTGCAAGCGAAGGTGCAAAGGTGGCCATTACAGGCCGCAACGAAGCTACCATAGCAACATCAGTAGCCCAAATTGGCAGTAATGCCATTGGCTTTGTAGCCGATGTGGCCAACATTAAAAGCATCGCCCCTGTTTATGAAAAGGTTAACAACACCTTTGGTAAAATAGATATACTAATAGTAAATGCCGGTATTGTGTACCTGGCACCAATTGCCGATGTTACCGAAGAAATGTTTGACCAGGTAAGCGATATCAATTACAAAGGTGTTTTCTTCACCGTTCAAAAAGCGTTGCCTTATCTTAACGATGGCGCGTCAATCGTTATCACTTCATCAACTGTGGCCAACAAAGGCCTTGCAGGGGGCTCGGTTTACTTATCAACAAAAGCTGCCGAGCGTGCCTTAGTAAGGGCTTTTGCAGCCGAACTTGTTGACCGTAACATCCGCGTCAATGCACTTTCGCCCGGTTCTATTGATACGCCTATATTTAAAAAGGCTGGCTTTGCCCAGGAACAGGAAGATGCCATGAACCAGTTTTTTGTAACGGTAACCCCAATGAAAAGAGCTGGTACGGTTGATGAAATGGCCAAAGGTTTTCTATTCCTCGCATCCGATGATTCATCGTACATGACAGGCGGCGATCTACTGCTGGATGGCGGCTTCCGCGATTTATAATTATGGGATTTATAACCCATTAAACGTTAATTACACCGTTTAAATGAGTTAGAGGGCCGGTTGCAAAAACCGGCCCTTTCTAATATTTTGTTCAAATTAGTGTTGCCTTTTTTTTCCAATAATTCACCAGGGGAACAAAACGCCCCTCACTTCGCCCCTATTTAACTACCAATTCGGTAGATTATCCAAAAAATGTGCATATTTGGGGTTTAATGTTTATTATTTAACAAATTAACACACACAATGAAAGTCGCAGTAGTAGGTGCTACTGGCTTAGTAGGCACCAAAATGTTGCAGGTTCTGGCAGAACGCAACTTCCCCGTTACAGAATTAATTCCCGTAGCTTCCGCAAAAAGTATTGGTAAAGAAATCACTTTTAAGGGTAAGCAGTTTAAGGTAGTTTCTGTTGAGGATGCGATTAAGATGAAGCCGGACGTTGCAATTTTCAGCGCCGGCGGCAGTACTTCATTGGAGCAGGCACCGCTTTTTGCGGCAGCAGGCACTACAGTTATTGATAACTCATCGGCCTGGCGTATGGATCCAAGCAAAAAACTGGTTGTGCCCGAGGTAAATGCCGATGTATTAACTGCAGAGGACAAAATTATTGCCAACCCAAATTGCTCAACTATTCAAATGGTAGTGGCGTTAAAACCACTGCACGATAAATATAAAATTAAACGCGTGGTAGTATCTACCTATCAATCGGTAACCGGTACCGGCGTAAAAGCTGTTGACCAGTTATTTAACGAGCGCAAAGGAATTGATGGACCAAAGGTTTACCCTTACACTATCGACCTGAACGTGATACCTCAAATTGATGTGTTTACCGATAACGGTTACACCAAAGAGGAAATGAAAATGATCCTGGAAACTAAAAAGATAATGGGCGACGACAGCATTAAGGTAACTGCTACCACCGTTCGCATCCCGGTTATGGGCGGTCACTCAGAGTCTGTAAACATCGAGTTTTTACATGATTTTGATTTGAGCGAAGTACGCGAGCTATTAGCCAATTCGCCAGGTATTGTGGTGGTTGATGATACCGCCAACCTGAAATACCCAATGCCGCTTGACGCGCACGATAAAGACGATGTTTTTGTAGGCCGCTTACGCCGTGACGAAAGCCAGGATAATACTTTAAATTGCTGGATAGTATCAGATAACCTGCGCAAAGGCGCTGCTACCAATGCCGTGCAAATTGCAGAATATCTGGCGGCAAAGCATTTGATTGGCGCGCCGGTTGAAGCATAGGTATTAGTGAGTAGTTGATTGGGGGGATTAGGTGAATGGTTTTAATCGCTTGGTTAACTCAATCAACCACTCTCCTGATCAACATAAAACTTAAAAACAGGGATAGTCGGTTGATTATCCCTGTTTTTATATAAAAGCTCCCCGTTAACATGGCCAACCCTGCCTGTTAGTTAACTGCTGCCTCATAATTAAGTAAAAAGATGTTTATTAACATAATTTAACGGTGTATCTACGTTAACTTATTACGTTTAATAGCGTCATTTGTATTTCAATTACATTATTTTATTTCACAATGAAAACTAAGATAATTATAGCAGCCGTTGCCGCTTTGGGTAGTTTGTACAGCGGTGCGGTTAGTGCGCAGCAAACCGCTTTACTTGCCGATCAAAACCCGCGATATAAAGAAAGCCAGGCTAAATATGCCCGCGGTGCAGATAGCCTTACCAGCTTACAGGGCACAACCATACAGGATACCTACAAAGCCTATGACTGGTACGAGGCTAAGCTGGAACGCCGCCGCCAAAACCGTGAATGGAGGCACCAGGAACGCATGAATGGCTACTTCGATTATACACCGTCATGGGGAATTTACGATAATTACTATTCGCCATCAATCAACTTTGGCTTTGGCGGCCGCTGGGGGCGCGGCGGATACCGCGGAGGCCGTTCCGGTATCGGAATTGGTTTTGGCTGGTATTAAATAGCGCCACGCATCACTTACTATCATAATTTAACAACCTACTATCAATGAAATTTAATAACATTTTAACCATTGCTGCACTTGCAGTTTCAACACTTTTTGCTGCCTCATGCTCAAGGCAGGTAACACGCGTTAGCACCGATCAAACTATAGATGTAAGCGGTAACTGGAATAACAGCGACTCCCGGATGGCTGCCGAAGAACTAACCGGCAAAATTTTAGGCGCAAGCTGGATCCAGACTCATCAAACCGATCACCAGGGCAAAAAGCCGGTAGTAATTGTGGGCTTTGTCCAAAACAAAAGCCATGAACATATTGATGCCGAGACTTTTTTAAAGGATATTGAAAGCTCATTTATTCAAACCCAAAAGGTGCGTTTGGTACAGGGTGGCAAAAAACGCGAAGAACTGCGTGCCGAAAAAGCCGACCAGCAAACCAATGCTACCGTATCAAGCATGAAACAGTTTGGTTTAGAAAACGGTGCCGATTATATTTTGCAAGGCTCTATTAATTCGATAGTTGATTCGCACAAACGCAAAAAGGTTGTTTACTACCAGGTAAACCTTGAACTTACCAATATTCAAACAAACGAAGTGGTTTGGATTGGTGAGAAAAAAATAGCCAAATACGTAACAAATTAAAGTAAGTAAGCCCTGGCGCTGGTACGCCATGTTCAGGGTTGCTTACAGCTTAAAATGATAAACATACGTACGCGTTTTTTCCGCGCATCACCAGTTATAGGGGTGATGCTTTTTTTATTTGGTTGTACCACTTACAACCAAAGCCTTACTTCTTATTACAAAAATGTTTATGCTGGTAACTATCCCCAGGCCGAAAAAGACCTGGATAATAATGGCCTCATCCAAAAGCCGCGCAATAAACTCCTGTACCTGATGGAGAAAGGGCGGGTGGCGCACCTGAGAGGAGAGTATGAATCAAGCAATAAGTATTTCAACAATGCCGATCAATTATTGGATAGTGGCTTAAGCGGTGCGGCCGACGCGGCCGTTGGCTTATTGGTTAACTCGATGTCGCAAACATATAAAGGCGAGGATTTTGAAAAATTCATGATCCACTATTATAAGGCGCTGAATTACCTTTATCTGAACAATACCGAAGATGCCATTGTTGAGGCCCGCCGCATCACCCTGCAGGCGCAGGACCAGGGCGATAAATTTAACAATAAAGACAACCGTTACTCAAACGATGCCTTTGCCTTGATGTTCCAGGGCATGCTTTACGAACGTAATAACGATGTAAACAATGCCTTTATATCATACCGCAACGCCGCCGAGATCTATCTGAAAAACCCCGATCAAACTTATTATGGCACGCCGATGCCCCTGGGGCTAAAGGAGGATGTGATCAGAACAGCCATGTTGAACGGCTTTACAACAGAGGCCGATCAGTTTGAGAAAACATTTGGTATTCCATACACTCCTAATCAACCCTCCGAAGGCGGCGAGTTGATCTTGTTTTGGGAAAACGGCCTTGCCCCGGTTAAAACACAGGAAGATTTATTTTTTAGCCTGGTGAGGCATAGCGATGGCGGGTTGTTTTTTGTTAACGGGGCAGGTTTAGAGATCCCCTTTAACTATAACGGCGACAGGAACAGGCTGAACCTGAAATCTGTAGAAAGTTTGCGGGTAGCTTTTCCAAAATATATTGCCCAAACGCCTTATTATTTAAGCGGCAGTATCAGTGTAAATAATGAACAAATACCTTTTGAAAAAGCCGAGGACATTAATGAGCTGGCTTTTAAAACGCTTCAGCAGCGTACTTTAAAAGAACTGGGCAAAGTGCTTGCAAGGCTTGCTGTAAAAAAAATGGCCGAATACGGCCTGCGTGCCGCAGCCACAAGCGATGGTAAAACAAACGGCGTTTTAGAAGGGCTGAGCTATGGTGTACAACTTTACAGCCTGTTATCTGAAAAGGCCGATACCCGCAACTGGCAGTCCCTGCCTTCATCTATTTCCTATGCCCGCGTACCGCTGCAAAAAGGGGCTAACAAAGTAAGCATCGTACTAAAAAATGCCCAGGGCACTACCGAAACCAAAACAATTGAGATACAAGGTAACGGAACAATGCAGTTTTATAATTATGCAACGTTAAGGTAGGGCATGAATAATAGTTGAATAAATTTAGTTACAACGAAACAGCAGAAACGATAAAATACCCGCCGTTGCAGGCTACGAGGATGTAACAAATAATTACATTACCTACAAATTCAACGGGCAATGTTTTGATAAGGTAAAATGCAGATAGCCCGATATAGTTATAAATTTCAACTATTATTTATAATTGCGGCCGATTTTTACTAACTTGTTACCAATGAAAGCCATTAAGCTCGTCGTTGTTTTATGTTGCTGTTTTATCACAGCCAATCTATCTGCCCAAACTATCAGCAGTCCGCAGGCCATTGAGGCCGACCTGTTACGGATTTTTAAGCGCGTTAATTACTATGGCACGCACAAAAAGGAATGGAAAGCTGTTGATTCCCTAAAGAAGATGAACAGCATCTTTGCCTTCAAACTTAAATATTACACATCCAAATACCCTTTTACTATCGATTTAAAATTCACATCGCTGGTAAAAGAGCGTATGGTTATCGCAACTTCGGCAGATGGTTTGTTCCGTACGTATTCCTGGGATACCCGGCTGGGCAATGGTGGGTACGATTTTGATAACATACTGCAATACAAGGTTAACGGCCAAACGCTATCGCTGTTAAAAATGGACCCGCCGGGCAAGGAAGCCTACTGGTTCCCCAAGATTTACACTTTTACGGCCAATAACAAAACCATGTATTTGGCTGTCTACAACTCGGTAATGTCGGCCAGTAAAGCCGGGCAGGGCATTCGTGCTTACGCTATCGAAAAAGGTGTGCTGAACGGACGTGTGCCCATGGTAAAAACCCCTACTGCCGTATTAAGCCGCCTGTATTATGAATATAACCTGCAATCGGTGGCCGATTGGGATACTTTCCCGAGCATCACATTTGATTATACTACAAAAACAATACATACCCCCCTGGTTGATTTCAGCGGCAAAATGACCCGCAAGGTTATCACCTATAAATTTACCGGAAGGTTTTTCGAGAAAGTAAAGAGTTAGCGCCGGGGCCTTTTACTATCTTTGAGATGTAAATTATGATCTCATTCGCCCACCGTGTTTTTATGGAAGTTGCTGCCAATTTGAGCTTTTCAAAGGCTGCACAGGTGCTGTTTGTAACGCAGCCCGCTATAAGCAAGCATATTAAGGCCCTGGAAGATCAATATAAAGTACCCTTGTTTGAGCGAAAGGGCAACAGCATCCTGCTTACCGAAGCGGGCAATAAGCTGAACGAATACCTGCAGCAAGCCACCGAAATTGAACGCAAAATTGAATATGACCTGTCGGTACTCAGCAACCTGTCGCAGGCAGCAGGCCATTTGCGCTTAGGGGCCAGCACTACCATTGCGCTATATATTTTACCGTCAATACTATCGGGCTTTCAGCGCGAGTACGCCAATGTGGATGTACAGCTGGTAAACCGCAACTCCGAATATATCCTGAATGCCTTACTGAATCACGAGGTTGATATCGGCATTATCGAAGTTGATAATAAACTCACAACAGTATCCTATAAACCTTTCATGAGCGATGAGGTGATCCCGGTATGCTCGGCAAAAAGCCCGTTGGCGGGCAAATCGCTAACCTTAAAGCAGTTTGTTAAAACGCCACTGGCCGTGCGCGAACGGGGTTCTGGAACACTGAACGCGGTTTTAAAATCACTGTCGGCACTGCACATTAAACCGGCCGACCTATCGGTAAAAATCCGTCTTGGCGGCACCGAAGCGCTTAAAAACTTCCTGCTGGCCGATCAGTGCCTTGGCTTTATGCCCCGCCCATCTATCATCCGCCAACTGGCCGAAGGCGACCTGGTTGAAGTACCCATCGAAGGCCTGAAAATTACCCGCGATTTCTTTTTCATCCGCCGTAAGGGAACGGAAGATTATGGGCTGACGAGTAACTTTATCAATTATGCGTTGGAGCATATAGGAAGCTGACCTACAAAATACATTATGCCACTGAAGTTAAAATCATCATCTAACGCAGATATACATCAAGCCGTTATTTATTGGATGGAGTTACTATCGGCAGAAAAATATACTGAAGCTTTTGAATTGACCTGGCACGACCCTTACTATCAGTGGACGCCATCTCTTTTAGAGAAAGTTATTAATGGATATGGCCTGCCCGATCAAACGCTGGATATCATTCATAAGGTAACATCGCCCCAAACCGCTGTACTTGACATAAACAATCAAAATATATACAAGGATATTTCACTTTTCGACACTCCTTTGAGTCGGAACCATGGCTCACCAGAATTTGAGATAATTGGTGATGTTTTTTATGACCTGCCTATAGACGGACACTGGAGCGACTTAACTGCCTCATTTAGAATATTACAGGGAGCTGATTTTTTCGGGCTCGAATTAAATGATATCCACGTACTCTGAGTTTTATAAAGTAGCAAAATTTGCATCCCCATCTATTTTAAAATACCTGAAACCATCTAACCGTTGGCCTGTATTTATATTGTACTTAATTTATTATAGTAATAATTAAAATATACAGTTATGGCAAGTTTAAATGATCGTAAGGTAGCTATCCTTACCGAAGAAGGATTTGAGCAGATTGAGTTAACAAGCCCAAAAGCAGCCCTGGAAGCAGCAGGAGCAACTGTTCATGTGATATCGCCTAAAGCAGGCAAAATAAAAGCATGGGACAAAACCAACTGGGGTATCGAAATTAATGTAGATAAACAACTGAGCGAAGTAAGCCCCGATGATTATGATGCCTTGGTTTTGCCTGGCGGTGTACTAAACCCCGATAAATTAAGGCAAAATAAAGATGCAGTAGCTTTTGTATCGGCATTTTTAGATGAAGGAAAACCGGTAGCAGCCATTTGCCACGGCCCGCAGGTGCTTATTGAAACGGGATTGATTAATGGCCGCCGCCTTACCTCATACCCATCTTTAAAAACCGACCTGATAAATGCAGGAGCCGATTGGATTGATGAAGAGGTGGTGGTTGACAACGGACTGGTAACAAGCCGCACCCCTGCCGACCTGGATGCCTTTAACCGAAAAGCCATTGAAGAGATTGCCGAAGGCGTGCATCACGGCGCTTAAACCCAGCATGATTAAGATAAGCGCAAATAATATCGAATAATGAATGTTGAAGCTCCAATACCGAAGTATTCACTTCATTATTCGATATTGGACGTTCAGTATTGGATATTTAAATCGATTATAACTCCTTAATTTATGCTTTAATGTTTGTTGCCAAACCCAAATTCGCGATAGGTATCGGGCATGCTGCCGTTATTGGTAAAAGCAAAAGTGTAGGTAGTGCCCCAGCTTTCAAAATCGGCATTTTTATCTTTCGATGCTTCAATATGTACCGAGCTTAGCATGTATATCCCTTCGCGGCTTAGTTTAAAAAATATAAGGCCGTTTGCATCAGCGCTCAATTTCTGGGGATAAACATTACCGTTGATAGTTTTTACGTACACAATAACTACGGCATCTTTTAACGGCTTACCATGAAAAAGAACTTCGGCAGTAACATCATCGCCGTAATCGGCTTTGTAGGGGTTTTGTTTAATTACAATTTCGTATTCCTCGTTCAGCGGTTTATCAAAATCCCGGTCGGTTGGCTTATCAACAGTTACCAACGTTTTTAAGTAACGGGTTGTTTTTTCTACAAAGTATTGCTGATTGTTGGCTTTTGCTTCTTCGGCAATTTGGTCAAGCCCTTCGCTGCTCAGGTATTTTAAAAACTTGTTTCTTTCCGATTCTACATTCTCACTTTTGATAACCTCGATGGTAGCCAAACCAGGGCTTTCCAGTTTGTAGTTTAATATGTTTGATGCCGTATCTTTTGGCGATTTACCAAGGTCGGTCTGCTTTTTTCCTTCGTATAATACAAACTTTGAGATCTTGGCGCCGTCGTATTTGTACTCTCCCTCTTTTGCAAATTCATTACCGCTTAACAGGTGCAGGTTAATGTTATCGCCTTTTTTCATGTAGAAGCTACCCGGCAGTAAAAAGAAATCTTGCGCGTAGGCCGTAAAACCAATAATTAACAACACCGCCAATAATAAATATACAAATCGTTTCATCGTTTTCAGTTAGGAATTACCAAACATACAAAGTTTAACCCGAAAAAATTATTTTTTGACCTTGTTGGGGGCCTTGCCATTTAAAAACTTCAGTAGTTTTACCTTATGATTTTTGATCGTAAAAACCTTGATACCGACACTTTACTGTCTTTTTACAGAAAACTGTTGCTGCCGCGCATGGTCGAGGAGAAAATGCTCATCCTGTTAAGGCAGGGCCGCATTGGCAAATGGTTTTCGGGCATAGGGCAGGAAGCCATTGCCGTTGGCAGTACCCTGGCTATGGCCGATGATGAATATATTTTGCCCATGCACCGCAACCTGGGTGTTTTTACAACGCGTAATATCCCGCTTTCGCGCTTAATGGCGCAATGGCAGGGCAAACCTTCGGGCTTTACCAAAGGGCGCGACAGGTCGTTCCATTTTGGCACACAGGAATACAAAATCATCGGGATGATATCGCACCTGGGGCCGCAGCTGGCATTAGCCGACGGCATAGCGCTAGCCGATGTATTATCTAACCGGCATAAAGCCACCCTGGTTTATACCGGCGAAGGCGCCACCAGCGAAGGCGATTTTCATGAGGCCTTAAACATTGCCGCGGTTTGGAATTTGCCCGTTATTTTCCTTATCGAAAACAATGGGTACGGCTTATCAACCCCAACCAATGAGCAATACCATTGCAGTCAGCTGGTTGATAAAGCCATAGGCTATGGCATGGAAGGCCGCCGTATTGATGGCAACAATATTTTAGAGGTTTACCATACCATAACCGATATTAAAAACAGCATCCGCGAAAACCCGCGCCCGGTTTTGCTGGAGTGTATGACCTTCAGGATGCGCGGGCATGAGGAGGCCTCCGGGACCAAATACGTGCCGCAAAACTTATTTGAGTGGTGGGGCGCAAAAGATCCGCTGGCTAATTTTGAGAAATATTTACTGAATGAGCGCGTGCTGCTACCCGAATGGATCCCGGTGATCAGGAAAGAGTTTACAACGCTTATCGAATCGGAATTTGAAAAGGTTTACAGTGAGGCTGATATTGTGCCGGATATTGAAACCGAAGTAGCCGATATGTACCGGCCATACCAATTCCCGGCAAACCAGCCACTTGCAAGCCCGGCAACCAATAAACGATATATAGATGCCATTAGCGATGGCATGCGGCAGGGTATGCGCAAATACCCCAACCTGGTAGTTATGGGACAGGACATTGCCGAATACGGCGGCGCGTTTAAAATAACCCAGGGATTTGTAGAAGAATTTGGCAAAGGCCGGGTGCGTAACACGCCCATCTGCGAATCTGGCATTGTGGGCGCAGGTATGGGCTTGGCGCTCAACGGCTACAAAGCTATTGTTGAAATGCAGTTTGCCGATTTTGTTACCTGCGGGTTTAACCAGATTATTAATAACCTGGCCAAAACCCATTACCGCTGGGCGCAGGCTGTTGATATGGTTGTACGCATGCCAACCGGTGCAGGCACTGGTGCTGGGCCTTTCCACTCGCAAAGTAACGAGGCCTGGTTTACAAAAACGCCGGGGCTTAAAGTAGTTTACCCCGCTTTCCCGGCCGATGCCAAGGGCTTGCTGCTGGCCGCAATTGACGACCCCAACCCGGTTATTTACTTTGAGCACAAATACCTGTACCGCAGCATTAACGGTCCCGTGCCCGATGATGATGTACTGATAGAAATTGGCAAGGCCAACATTGTACAACAAGGCGAAAAAGCTACCATCATTACCTTTGGTTTGGGCGTACACTGGGCACTGGAGTATGCGGCCAAACATCCTGAATTATCCTTAGAGATCATCGACCTGCGCAGCCTGCTGCCATGGGATAAGCACGCTGTAGAGCAAAGCGTGCAAAAAACAGGCCGCGCGTTGGTGTTACACGAGGATACGCTCACCAGCGGCTTCGGCGCCGAAATAGCAGCTCACATTGCCGAA
The DNA here is from genome assembly GCF_056402115.1 of Mucilaginibacter sp. P4_C11. Classification (NCBI taxonomy): domain Bacteria; kingdom Pseudomonadati; phylum Bacteroidota; class Sphingobacteriia; order Sphingobacteriales; family Sphingobacteriaceae; genus Mucilaginibacter; species Mucilaginibacter sp. P4_C11. The sequence goes on from NZ_JBFUIA010000019.1 coordinate 29,577, forward strand.
CATTGCTTTAAATACCTGGATGCCCCGGTAATGCGCTGCGGTAGCCTGGATACGGCCATCCCCATGAATAAAGCACTGGAAGACCAGTTTTTGGCCAAAGCAAGATTGGCGGAAATGATGGATAAATTGCTGGGGTATTGATTGCTTTGTTGTTGAAAGCTAATAGAGCCGCAATTATCTGCAGACGTTTATTGGCCAAACCAAGAGGCCGTATCATAAGTCAAAATAACCGTCTGAGAATCGCCTGTAAGAAAATTGACTCCATCAGGTATCCGAATAAATCACGTAAAAAGAGGCTGATCATGATTTATGATACAGCCTCTTCACCCCGAAAAAAAGTCTTAATTCTTGATTCTTGCCTCTTGATTCTCTCCCCTACTTCCACTTTAAGCTCTTAATCAACACCTCTACATCCTTTTTAACAAAGTTCAGGGCTGGTTGTACCGAGTCAAGGCGTGGCTCGTTGTTAAAATAAAGAGCTCCACGCAGGTAATTTTTTGTGCTATCAGTAAGGAAAAATTGGGCCGACGATGCCGCGTTGCCATCAATGGTATAGTAAATGCCGTATACCTTGCGCTCCGGATAAGCAATAATGCCCTCATCAATTGATGTGGCCTTTATGGTATGCTTGAAAGCGAAGGTGCGGGCATCCTCGGTTAGCTGGTTAAATTCTTTTTTGGTGGTTACCGGCTGATAGCTCAAGTGCAGCGTGGCATGAAAAACAGGAAATTGCATGTTTACCCAACACGGCTTTGCATTACCGCTCTTGTCTGGCTCAATAACAGCGTATTTAGGGTAAGTAAAGCTATAGGGGCAGTCGCCATCATATTCCTGGTATTCCTTTTTGGGGAACACAATGCGGGAGTAGCCACGGGGTTTGGGCGAGTAATCATGATTGCCGCCACAGGCAGCTAAAACAAATAAACCTAAAACCAGTGATGTTAAATACCTCATACACGCAGGTCTTTAGTATTCCATATCTCCCATGATTTTTCGGCCTGCAATACCAGCATTTCGTAACCGTTTTTGGTGGTTGCGCCACGTTCGCGGCCTTGTTTTAAAAACAGGGTTTCCTCGGGGTTGTAAATCAAATCGTACAGTAAATGCTCATCGGTAATGGCCTCGTAGGGTATCGGTGGGCATTCGTGAATATTCGGCGATGTGCCTACAGGCGTGGTATTGATGATGATTTTATGGTGTTTGATATGTTGCGGTTTCAAATCGCTGAATAGTAAATGATCGGGATGTGGTTTGCGGGTAACAGTTTTGTAGGTAATGCCCATATTTTCCAATACACAGCGTACCGCCTTTGCCGCGCCGCCATCGCCCAAAACCAGGGCCTCGTCATTCGTATCCTTGATGAGTGGTTTTATCGACATCTCGAAACCATACAAATCGGTGTTATAGCCTTCCAGCCTAAAATCGTGGCCGGTAATGCCAACCTCGCCTGTAAATGCAGCCTGCAAGGGGCTTTCGGCGCTTATGCAAATACAGTTTACGGCGCCTGCTGTACGGGCATCGTGCTCAACCCAATCCAGGTATGGTATAATGGAAACTTTATGGGGGATAGTAACATTTAAACCTACAAGGTTAGGGTGTTCATCCAGCAAGTCCTGTAAATCTTTAATATGTTCCAGCGGATACACATCGTAAACTGCATCTTCAATGCCTTCGGTTTTAAATTTCTCGGTAAAATATTTTTTCGAAAATGAATGCGAAAGCGGAAAGCCTATAAGCCCGTAGTGTTTCATGTATGTTTATTTAGTATCGCCTAAAATAAAAGCCTAAAGATATACACAGAAATGATAAGTGCCATATCAAAATCACTGTACTTAAGAACAAGCAAATATTGTTATTGATTTTAAAGAAAGAAAAAACAAAAAGGGTAAAAAAACTTGACTTAAGGGTAAAAACGTCTGTTTTTAAGAAATACCCATGCGAATTTTAAGAAAAAATGTACTTTAGGAAACTGTTTATGCCCCCTGATAATCAATCTTTAATTTTGCATCTGAAAAGATATCTGTTGGCCTGTTTGCTGCTAATAAGCACCATGATGGCTTACCCGCAACAAAAAAACAAGGAGCCACAGCTTAAACTGCTGCGGCAAATGAAGAACGCTGATTCGGCAGCAACTTTCGCAAAAAAACTAACCGACTCGGCAAGGAAAAATCACGACCAGCTTTTTGAAGCAAGGGTGCTATTGGCGCAGGCTTACCAGGCATATGGTAGCGGCAACGAAAAAGACGCGTTGGGTTTTGCCCGGCAGGCTGTAAAGGTCTCATCGCCGGCCGATACCACAACCTTCGAACGATCAGCAACAATGGTGGCCTATATGCTGAGCCGGCAGGGTAAAAACGTAGAAGCTTTAAATGTGGCCTTTGGTATTTTAAAAGAGTGCGAGGCGCGCGGATGGAAAGCGGCGGGCATTGATGCAAAAATGTGCCTGGCCGATATTTACCGCGTTATTAAAAATGTAAAACAAGCTTTACCGTTTGCCCGGCAGGCGGCAGATGATGCTTTCAGCATTAAAGATACGGCATCCTATACTTTTGCTTTAAGCCATATATCAAACATTCTATCCGAAGTTGACACTTCCTATGCCGCTAATGAAAAAGCGGCAAATATTCTGGAACAGATACTACAGCCCCGTTATAAGAAATTTGTGAGCGATTTTACCCGGGCCCGATACTTAGGCAACCTGGCGCGGTTGTACATACGTAACAAACAGGAAGACCGGGCGATAAAAACCCTGTCAGAATCGATGGAGATTGCCCGAAAGGGAGGCTTTAAATCATTGGAGAAACACAACTTGAATGAGTTGATGACTTTATACCGGCTTAAAGGTGATTTTAAAAAGGCGATTGCATATGGCGAGAAGGCAATAGTAGCCGAACCTGCTTTGCAAACCAGTATATCCTTACAAAGAAATATATACAGCCAACTTAACCAATCGTACCTGGGTATTGCCGATTATAAGAACGCGTTGAGGTATTCTGATCTTTTTCATAAGCTAAATGACAGTATAACCGCCGCCGAAACCGCACGCGAGGCAAACGAGCTTGATAAAAAATACCGTGCCGACAAACGCCTGCTTATAGCATCTAACCAAACCCGGCTGCTATCTGTTCAGCGTAATTATATTATCGCCATAGCATTGCTTGTTGTTATTGCATCCGGTATTTTGTACAACTGGCTTATTGCCAAAAAAAGGCGCGAGGCAAGATTAATGACAGAAGAGCATAAACAGCTGGAAAAGCTGGACGCCCTTAAAACTCGTTTTTTTGCCAATATCAGTCATGAATTACGCACCCCGCTAACCTTGATACTTGGCCCAGCCGATCAATTGCTCAATACCACCGAAGGCCTAGATAAAGAACCGCAACAAAATAATTTGATGACCATACTGCGTAACTGCAAAAAGTTGTTAAACATGGTAAACGAGTTGCTTGACCTTGGCAAGCTGGAAGCCGGCAAACTAACGCTGAAGTTAACTCCCGTGGCATTAGCCTCGTTTATAAAAGTAATATACCAGGGATTTTCATCTGCAGCGGAACATAAAAAAATCAGCTACCGGTTAGTTTGCGACATCGCGGAGGATACTTTTGCACTGCTTGATGAAGATAAGTTTGAAAAGATATGTAATAACCTGATCAGCAACGCGGTGAAATTTACCCCGCCGTTAGGTTCGGTGACGTTAACAGTACAGATTGCCGGGGGTATGATTATGCTGAATGTTGCTAACACGGGTACGGGGATTCACCCGGATGACCTGCCCCATGTTTTTGACCGTTACTACCAGGGCCGGCGCGAAGATGATGTGCCCGAAGGTGGCACCGGCATAGGGCTTGCCATTACCCGCGAATTTACCGACCTGATGGGTGGCGCGATACAAATAGAAAATGCATGTAACGCCGGTACCGCCTTCACGGTGCAGATACCTTATATATCAGCAGAAAGTCACAATAAAGCCCCGTTAACCAATGAGCTGCCAACCCCCGCAAACTTGCAACCGGATATACATCATAACGAAAGACAAACCATATTGCTGGTAGAAGATCATCACGAAATGGCCGCTTATGTAATGAGTGTTTTAGCGCCGTTTTATAACGTGGTTACGGTATTGAACGGAATTGAAGCACTTGCCAGGCTGCAGGCCCTGCCTAATATCCCGGCGCTGATTATATCAGATGTAATGATGCCGCACATGGACGGCTTTACCCTGCTGCAAAAACTAAAAGAAAATCCTTCGCTTTGCAACATCCCGGTTATTATGCTCACCGCACTGGCAGATCATCACCATAAACTAAAAGCGCTGCACACCGGGGTTGATGATTATATAACCAAACCGTTTGTAAGTGCCGAGCTTATTGCACGTACCGGCAACCTGATCAACAACGCTACAGCAAGGGCGGTTACAACGGCTTATGAACTGGAGGAAATAGGTGGAGCAGATGCAGCTGATAGTCTATCAGAAATTCAGCCTGTTTCGCCGGCCGACCTTGCCTGGCTAGCCGAAATAGAATTATTGGTGAGGGCGCAGGTCGGCAAAACAGATATAAACCTAGCTACGCTAAGCTATAACCTGGCCATAAGCGAGCGGCAGTTATTCCGGCGCATTAAAAACATCACGGGCTTAACACCTAACAAATACATCCGCGCCATTAGGCTACAAATTGCCCGTGAGGCCATCGAGAGCGGAAAATACCGCACCGTTGCCGAAATATCATATGCAGCAGGCTTTGATACACCTGCATATTTCAGCAAGTTGTTCAAAGAGCAATATGGCCGCGATGTGAGTGAATTACTATAGCCGATGGTTAAAAAATTGCTTAAAAGAAGTAACAAGGCGGTTTCATTATCTCAATTGGCAGTTTCATAATGCAAAATGGCAGTTTTGTTAACATGGTTTGGCCCACCTTTGTGTAATGCAAAGTGCGCCTGTTTATGAATATTATAGTTAACGAACGAATGTTAAAAGAAAATACTACCCCGCTACCAATCAAAACCTCTGTGAGCTGTCCGCGGTGTAAAAACAATGCCTGCCAAAGAATCCGCAGAGGGGCGTTGATTAAAACGTTGCTGCCATGGATGTCGCTTAAGCATTATTATTGCGATAGGTGTTTTAAAAAGTTTTATAAAACGGATAAGTAATTGTCCCTGTAAATATCCAATTGTACCCTTTTGCCCCACGGTTTTTGGCTTAACCGATATATCCCACAGTTATCTAACGGCTGTGGTGATATCGGGGTAAAAAGAGTCAAGAACCGAGAGTTTAGAATCAAGATAGGTTGTAAACAGGATTTGTTTCCTGATCCCCGATATCTCGGCCCGCATTCCAAACCTAAATTTTACTATATAAAAAGCCCTGGGGAAAACATCCCGGGGCTCGGCAGTGTATGGTAAGGTTAATTATAAACTCAAAAAATGATCGAATGTGTCGCTTCGGATGCCCAGGCGTAATGTTTCCAGCGGGATAATATCCGCGGGGGCTATGTTGCCCAGGCTTACATTGGCGCCAATAAGCTTAATAAACCAAACTTGTTGGGCTTTTTGCGGGGCTTCCCAAATAATGGTGCCTTCGGGTATCTGGGTGAGTATCTCATCAACCAGGCCTTGCCTTACTTCGCCCGAATCGCGATAGATACCTACATTACCGCTTTCGCGGGCTTCGGCAATAACCTTCCATGAACCGGCCTCAATTTCGGCGTTCATGAGCTTGATCCATTTATAGGGCGCAAAAATCTTTTGCACATCCTTTGATCCTACTTCAGATATTACGGTAACCTGTTTGGCTAGTTTGCGGATGTATTCGCATTTAACATCGTGCTCAATAGTGATTGAGCCGTCTGATACCTCACAATGCTCCAACTGGTATTTATCCAGCAGACGGCAATAATCATCGAACTGGTTACGTACAATAAAGGCCTCAAACAAAGTGCCGCCAAAGTATACCGGGATTCCGGCTTGCTTATACAGCTTTATCTTTTCATCCAGGTTGGGGGTAACGTATGATGTTGCCCAGCCCAGTTTTACTATATCGGTATGTGTGGCGCCAACCTCAATAAAATCTTCAACCTGCCTTAAGCTTAAACCTTTGTCCATTACCATGGTAATGCCCTTGTCGCGGGGTTTAGCTGTACGTTCGGGTAAATTATTGATGGTGTAATTCATATCGCTGTTCTGGTTATAGCCTATAACTAAAAGTACTAACGCCGGCAAAGGTCGTAAAAAAATTCATAGGAAAAATGAAGGAAATGTTAAATTAAAACAGATGTGCGGATGGCGTACCATTTGAGGATTTGAAAATTTAAAAAGAATCCTGTGAATCCTGCTTAATCTCGAAAATCCTGTCCAAAAAAAGCCCCGCATGGCGCAGGGCTTTCACACATATTAACTATTTATAACTGAAAAAACTCAAGTTTAAATAAAGCGCCTGCACGTATCGGTATTCAAAGTAAAGCTACAAATGGGTGTTATTAGGGTATGTTATATCAAATTTATTATTCTTAAACTATCATTCAATTTTAGAGTTTTCCACAATGTGTTCACAAGTGCCCATTTTGAGGCTTTTTTGTTGATTTACTGCAATAATTTTCAACATCAACTGATAGTTGAGTTTTCTTTTTTGTAAATTGGGCTTGACTTAACTACTATGAAAAAACTGTTTTTAATTGCCCTTGTATTGTTATTTGCTTTTGGAGCTAATGCACAGGACAAGCCAACTTTGTACAACCCGGCTGCCAACGCCAGGGCCGAAATTACCGCGGCGGTTAAACAGGCTGCCAGCCAGCATAAAAATGTACTGTTGCAAATTGGAGGCAACTGGTGCAGCTGGTGCATCAGGTTTAATAACCAGGTAACTGCCGATACTACACTTAATACCTACATGAACAAAAACTACATAGTTTTGCATGTAAATTATAGCCAGGAAAATACTAACGACGCTTTAATGGCAAGCCTTGGCTACCCGCAGCGTTTTGGCTTCCCTGTTTTTATTATACTGGATGATAAGGGCAACCGCCTGCATACCCAAAATTCCGAATACCTGGAAGAAGGTAAAGGCTATAACAAGAATAAAATACTGGAGTTTTTTAAGGGCTGGTCGCCAGAGGCACTTGACCCTAAAGTTTACAACAAAACCAAATAAACCCCTTTTTAAGCTAAGCTACTGGCAAGCAATTGTTTACAAAAACATCTATTTATAGATATAATACAACACGGGTTTATTTTGTAATAAACCCGATACAAAAGAAAAATTATTTTCTAAAGGTTAAATATTTTCTCAATTGTTAATTAACTTAGTTTATTGTTTCACCCTTAAAAATCAAACTTATGGCAAAGCACACCACTCTTAAACGAGGTCAGTTACTTAAGTACATTGGTAAAAGGTGGAAGAACCTGGACATTGGCAGCCCTATCATGAAATTTTTAGGCTATGATAGTAATGGTTTTGCCGATGTATGGGTTGAATACCAGGGCCGCCTTATGCTGCTGGCCATCGGAGAGGTTGAACTGGCAATTTAGCCAACAACATCTGTTTCTCACACAAACTCAGGGAGCCCTGGTCAGTACGCTGGTCAGGGCTTTTTGCTGCAGTACTTTTGGATAAAGCTATCCGCCTTATCGCTACCTATATTACGGATGAAGTTCCAGTCGGTACAGGCGCCGGCTATATCATTTTGTTTTAATTTCTCGGCGGCCTTGTTAAGGATATCATCTATCAGTTCGTCATCAAAACCCAGTTGTTTTTTAAGCGCTATGATAGTGTTTTCTTTAGATAGATCGGCCTTGCCCTGGTACTTGTTAATGTAGTAGTTGGTAACCGCGTTTTCAAGTTCCTGCCTGTTTTTATAATCAGTGATGGCCGCCTGCATATCCCTGGTAGTTGACTGCCCACACCGCGTTTGATCGGGATCAAACCTAATGGGCTGCACCAGGTTGGTTGTGGGGTTATAACCAGCAGGCAGCACCCATAAGCCGGAGGTTAACTTGATAACCCGCAGGGCTTCGTCGTCCAGGTCAATTCCGGGGCCTTGTTGTACTTTGGCATCGGTTACCCGTCCTTGCTTATCCAGCCGGAAAGCTACGTTTACCGTACCTGAAATACAGTTGCGGCTAGAATACTCCGGGTAAACTATTTTTGATTTCAGAAAATTATCCAGGGCACGCGGTCCGCCCTTAAACGCAGGCTGGGCACCTGCGGTAAATGCAGCTGTTAATGCTATTATACTGATGAGCAGGCGCTTTATCATACTATAAATATCGACAATAAAACGGGAATAATGTTTGGAGAGATTAAGAATATTGGGTGATATGAACAAAGGCTTAGGCTATTGCAAACCATAAGATTTCGAAGCAACAATAACGTATTGACGAAAGACTTACGAAGTTTTTAAAACTTCGTAAGTCTGGAAATTTTCATTTATTCATTGCTGGCTTCCAAGCCCCTCTTTACGGCGAAGCCTCGCCGGGTGAGTCGTCGCCGCCATGCAAATGTGTCATTATCTCTTTCATGCCTATTGGTGATGCATCAGATATCCGGATCCATCACCAATAGCTTTCCGGGCTGATTTATTTTGTAAATTTACTTCGATCATATGGAATTTGAGACGCAATATATTAGCCCCGATATTAAGCTATCGCTTTTTAGCGGGAAGTGTTTTAAAACAGAAGTGATGTTTGAGCATCACATCCTGGTTTGGTTTATTTCGGGCGAAACAAAAATTATACAGGCCGAGGCCAGCTATATTTTTAACGCAGGCGATATATTTTTGGTTCCGCGCAATCAGCTGGCAACGGTTATTAATTACCCCAAGGATGGCCAGCCGCATAAGGCTGTGGCCATGCACCTCACTACAGGGAAACTGAAGGATTTTTACTCGAGACATAAGGCTGTTGGCAAGGTACAACCGTTGCAAAAGGTGTACAGGTTTACCAAACACCCTTTACTGGAAAGTTGCCTTGCATCGTTAATCCCTTATTTCGATCTTGACGAAAGCCTGCCTGCCGACCTGGCCCATATAAAAATTGAAGAAGCCATCAGTATCCTCCGGTCAATTGATAACAGTGTAGACGGCTTGCTGGCCAACTTTGCCGAGCCCGGCAAAATAAACCTTGCCGACTTTATGGAACACCATTATATGTTTAATATGACCTTAGATAGGTTTGGCTATTTAACCGGCCGCAGCCTGGCCACATTCAGGCGCGATTTTAAAAAAGCATATAATACCACACCCCAAAAATGGCTGACAGAAAAACGGTTAAAGCTGGCCCACTACCAAATTGCCGAAAATAAGCGCAAACCTAACGATGTGTATCTTGAAGCAGGGTTCGAGAACCTGTCGCACTTTTCATATGCATTCAAAAACCTGTTTGGATATCCACCCAATGGTTTGCTGCAAAAATAGAATACAAAACGGGAGCCCCCGATTTTTCAACCTGGAGTTCCCGTTTTCATGATAGCGGCCATCGAACTAAACCCGAGCCGCTTCCCAGATGTTTGTCGGCTTTTTCTTTTCACACACTTAGCGATTTAATTGCCTAACCGGGTATCCACCGATTATTTACGAGTATTGTGGCTTAAGGTAATTGGAATTGGTCACTCGCCATTATAGGCCTGTTGCAGGGTTGCGACCTGAACTTTCTTCATCGTCATAAAAGTTTCCGTAACCCGCGCAATTTGTTCGGGGCTGCCGTTTTTGAGCGCATCGAACATAACGGTAGAGGCCACTTGCCACGATACGCCGAATTTATCTTTTAACCAGCCGCATTGCCCCGCTTCGCCATCAGCTGAAAGCGCCGACCAATAGTAATCAATCTCTTCCTGGGTTTCACAAGGGATTAATAACGACACCGCATCGTTAAAATTGAAACCATGCGAATGTGCGCTATCCATAGCGGCCAGCCAGGTTTTATCAATATAATAATCGGCAAACAAGAGTGTGCCTGCTTTATCTGGTCCCATATCTTCGGGGCGCAATGCAGTGGTACCACGTTTACTATCTTTAAATACGGAGCAGTAAAAGTCGATTGCTTCATTGGCTTTACCTGCAACCGGTGGGGTAAACAGTAGCGAAGGGACTATTACAGGCCTTTCTTCGCCGGTTGGGTCGGTTAGCATCAGTTGCCATGATACGCCATATTTATCTTCAACCCAGCCATACCGCTTGCTGAAAGGGTAGCTATCCAATGGCATCATTATTTTGCCGTTTTCGCTAAGTTTATTCCATACTTCGTCGATATGTTTGTCAGCATCCGGGTTGCGCGAGGGATCAAAATTGACCATAAATGAAATGGACGGATTGATACCAAGTTTGTGCCCGGCACTAATGCCGAAGAACGACTGGCCTGCAATAGTAAATTCTACTACTTCACATTCGCCACCGGGCATTGGGAAGTGATTGGCATAATTGACGGCCGAACCGGGCATGAACGATGCGTAAAATTCAGCTGCTTGTTTTGCATCCTGGTCGAACCAGAGGTGTGGTTTGATGGGTAACATAGGTAAATAATTTTGGTGTTGATAAAACGTTAAAATTTGCCGGCATTAATTTTTAATGGCAGCTATTTAACTATCTCAAAATTAAATGATTTTTTGTTGCCAGCACATGGGCATCCGGGACAATTTGCGGGGTGTATTGCGACAGGATTTAACGCGCGATTGGGCTGTTAAACTACCTTAAACCTCCTATTTTTCATTCAGGCTATTTAACAAGGGGCAAAAAAATCGGATAAGCTTGAAAAAACAAGCTTGCCCGATTTCGATATAGGGGAACATCACCTGAATCCGTGTCTTCGTGTTATGAACCTGGAGTGGATTATTGCTTTTAGTTTTTTATAATCTTTTCTTTTACCAGTTTTTGATCGCCAAACAGTATTCCTAAAAACAGTATTGCGCCTAAAATAACAATCCATTTAAATTTAAAGGCAACTGCAAAAAGCTGGTTGCTTGCGTTGGTATTAACAAATGCCAGCAATTTATAAAAAGCCGCAAAACCAGTTGCCAATACAACTAAAGACACTAAATAAAATTGAATGTCTTTTTTCCGGTTGATTTGTGCCTGTAAACGTGCTTTAACTTTTGAAGCAAAGTTATATGGCAAACCCTCTTTGGGCTCTTCTTTCAGTTTTTCAAACAAAAGCTGGTACTGCCCCAGGCTTGTTTGTTCATCTGCCGATAGCGAATCGCCGGGTAATTTTAGGTCACATTCCAGCAACCGCTGTATTTCTTCGTCCTTTAGCTCTTTCATAGTAGCTCATTTTTGGTGTCTTTTTCTATTTTTTCCTTCAACAGTTTTCGCGCCCTGAACAAATTGCTTTTTATAGTTCCTTCGGGCGTGCCGGTAATCTGCTCTATTTCCTGTACCGAAAATTCATTTAAGTGATACAATGTTAGTACTGTTCGGTAGGCCAGCGGCATTTGCGCTATCAGTTGGTTAATATATTCGGAAATGTTCTTTTTTGTTAAAACCTGCTCAGGAGTTTCATTGGTAAAATAATAGCTGTCTAAATTTTCCGGGTAATCATTCTGTCGTTGGTTTTTATATTTTTTTGTGTAATCGATGGCAGTTAAATAAGCAATACGGGCTATCCAGGTAGAAAGCTTCGACTCAAATTTAAATTTGGGCAGGCTATGGTGTACCTTAATAAAAACTTCCTGGCAAATATCCTCCTTATCCTGCAAATCCTGTACAATGCGGTTAGTTACAAAGAATACCAATTTTTCATATTCTTTTACTAATAGCTCAAAGGCGCGGAAATCTCCCTTAATTATCCTGGATATAACTTCCCTTTCATTTAACATATTACAGTAGTCAGCCGGCAGCGCAAAACGGTTGCAAAAAATAATAAAAAATAATTGCAACCGATTATCTTATTTTGCTGACTACTGTATCAAATCATTTAAAATAACAACATCATGAAACAGTTACTTCCTTTTATCATCCTCATAGTGTTTTTCATCATATTAGCAGTTTTGATTGTTGCCCTGTTTAATTACAGGCTCAAGAACAGGATACTGGATGCCGGGCCGCTGAATGAAAGCTCGGTTAAATTTTTAGCACAACTCTCGGGCTTTGGTACCGAATCATTAAAGTGGGGCATCATCCTGTTTTTTGCCGGCATTGGCCTGGTAACTATGCAATACATCCCCTACAGCGCCGAAGATTCGCCGCTGCCGTACGGTGTCGAAACGATCTTTATATCCGCCGGGTTCCTGACTTATTATTTAGCCATTCAAAGAAAAAAAGGCAGGCAGCAATAAGCCCGGCTAACACATCCAATTAATTTTTTACATCCCTTAAAAGCGCTTCGCAGCCCTTAATGGATAACTACATCCCAAATTTTCTACCATTAAAATTTTTATCACAATGAAAACTAAACTTAATTCCATCTACATAGTATTAATTATCAGTGCATTATTAATGCTTAATAAAGCTGCGCTGGCGCAATCTGCCCCAGGAGCTTATCGCTTATCCGGTAAAATAATTGATTCTGTTAGTCACGAGCCGTTGTCATTCATCACCGTTAGGTTAAAAGATGAAAAAGGCGAGCCGGTGCGGGCTATGGTAACAAAAGATAGCGGCCTGTTTGTTTTTTCGGCATTACAAACCATGCGTTACCATATAACCATTGTGGCTGTAGGCTATCGGCAAAAAGCCATCACTGTCGATATGTCTGGAAACACCAACCTGGGCAACATTTTCGTTGCAGCACAAGTTACCTCGTTAAAAGAGGTGGCGATTACTGCCGACAGGCCCATCATTAATCAAAAGGCTGATAGGGTTGTTTATGACCTGAAGGCTGACCCGGAAAGCAAAGGGAGCAGCGTTTTAGGCATGATGCGTAAAATTCCCTTTATCTCGTTAGATGGCAGTGACAATATTTTGCTAAAAGGGAATTCCAGTTATAAGGTACTTATTAACGGCAAATCCTCAAGCATGGTGAATGGCAACCTGACAGCCATACTCAGAAGTATGCCTGCTTCTACCATCCGGAAAATTGAGGTGATAACCATACCTCCGGCTAAATACGATGCCGAAGGCCTGGCCGGGATTATTAATATCGTCACCGATAAAAAAGTGAACGATGGCTATAACGGAACACTGAATGTGAATGAAAGCGGTCCGGTTGGCGGCCCTGGACTTGGCGGTTCATTTACTGCTAAAATGGGCAAATTTGGTGTGTCGGCATTCGGTGGGGCAAGTATATATAATTCTCCGCAAACCAGTTTCTCCAATAGCAGGACAAGTTCAGGTGAATCTGCCGGGAATTTGCAGCAGGAGGGTTCCGGCAAATCAAATAATAAAAATGCCTATTTCGGAACACAGTTAAGTTATGAAATCGACTCTCTTAAACTCATCTCCGGCCAGTTCAACATTAATGGGAACCGTTCAAACAGCAGCAGCAGCCTTTCTTCTGCTTTAAATGGGGCTAACATTGCGCCGCAGCATTATGACCTTTTGAATAATAATACAGGCACATCTTACGGTATTGATGCAGCGCTGAATTACCAATTGGGCTTTAAATCTGTAAGGAACCGATTTCTGACATTTTCTTATCAATACAGTACAAATCCCAGTAACCAGAACACTGATATCAGCTTTTTAAACCAGGTTAACCAGGCAGCGCCAAACTACCAGCAATATGATCACGAAAAATTCAGGGAGCAAACCGTCCAGGTGGATTTTGTAACACCGGTAAAAATGGTAAATGTGGAAGCCGGAGTGAAAGCTATATTCAGAAACAATGCAAGTGATTTCAGGTATAACACATTAAACCCCGCCGACGGCGAGTTTGAATTGGCCCCATCATTATCAGATTTGTATACCAATACTCAAAATGTTTATAGCGCTTACAACTCTTATCAGGTATCACTAAAAAGCTGGAACATTAGCGCCGGGGTACGGCTTGAGCAAACTGTGACACGGGCCGATTTCATTTCATCCGGGTCTGTTGCTGATCAAAATTACCTTAACGTTGTTCCGTCATTTGCAGTAAGCAAAAATTTCAAGAACGAGAGCAGTCTTAATTTCGGTTTTTCACAACGGATAAGAAGGCCGGGAATAAACAGGCTGAATCCATATATCGATCGTTCTAACCCAAACATCGAATCAACCGGCAATCCAAACCTACGCCCCGTGATGTTAAATGATGTGCAGGCGGGTTATAGCAGCAACAAAAAGCTGTCAGTAAATATCGGGCTGGATTATTCGTTCATGAACAACCTCGATCTTAAGGTCACTCATTTTAACAATGCAACGCAGGTAACCAACACCACCTATGCCAATGTGGGCAAGGCCCAAAGCCTGGGTGCTAACTTTAACATGGGTTACCCGGTAAGCAAATGGTATAATGTGAATTTAAATGGCAACCTGATGTACCTGTGGCTATCTGGCCCAAATGATGGCGTTATTAGCCATAATAACCGTTACATTTATTTCCTTGCTTTATCCAACGCCTTCCAGGTTAGTAACGGCTGGCGCATTAATGCTGATGTGAATGTGATAAGCCGTAACCCCAACGGCTTGCAGGGCACCTCAAACGGGATGGTAAGTACAGCATTTGGAGTAAACAAAGAGTTAATAAAAAACAAGCTGGGTTTTGCTGCGGGTATCAAAAACCCATTCACCAAATACCGCAACAATCAAAATCAGACCTTTGGCCCTAACTTTTCACAATACAGCACCGGCAGGGAATATTTCCGGTCCTTTAACATCAGCCTGAACTATAATTTTGGAGGTTTGCGGGATGGTATCAAAAAGAGTAAAAACGAGATCAGGAATGATGATCTGTCGAATTGAAAACGGGAGAACCCGAAAAGCAGGTTCGCCTTTGCAAAGAATAAAACAACGGGACAGGGTTAAATGAAGAAGATTCCAGTGGCATTGTCGCATTATGCCCCTTATTTGTCATAAGCAGGACTATTGGTGCTGGTATTTATCCGATAGTTTTGCTTAAGCAAAATAAGTAATGGCTACTGTTATCATCACCAATAATTAACTATTTTTAAACCAACCTAAAAAGACCGCTTACCCATCCATGAAAACCATTTTTGACAAAGGCACCCGTGCCGAAATTATTACCCGTATAGGCACCCTCAATGAAAACAGCACCGCACAATGGGGCAAAATGACCGTTTACCAGATGCTGAAACATTGCAGCCTGTGGGAAGAAATGGTATTGGGTAAAACCATGTACAAGCAATCATTTATTGGGAAGCTGTTTGGCAAAATGGCCCTGAAAGGCATGCTAAAAGACGATAGCCCCGTCAAAAAAAACATGCCTACTGTGCCGGGTTTTAACATTACCGGCACGGGCGATGTGGAGGCCGAAAAAGCCAAATGGATAGGCCTGATACATGAGGAAGAAAATTTTGCCAACCACCATTTTGTGCACCCTTTTTTTGGCAAAATGACCAAAGAGCAAATAGGCTGTTTTGCCTATAAACATATCGATCACCATTTGAGACAGTTTGGAGCTTAAAAGTTGTAGCCTCCTGAACTTGTCGAAGCGTAGCACGAAGAGGCCTTTGCCGTTTATGGTTCGACAGGCTACCCATGACATGTTCTATTTTCGAGGTGCGTGCGCCTGTCACCCTGAGCCTGTCGAAGGGTCGCGCGGATAGGCCTTTGCCCGCTATGGTTCGACGAGCTCACCATGACAGCCCTTTTTATGATGTCATTCCTCCTTCAGAATTTTGAAAAATTTTATAACTCAGCATGACAGCCTTCATTACGACGATATTTTCCTCCCAAATTTCGAAGAAAGGGTAAAACGCAGCGCAAATTTTATGTTGTATATTATTCCTGCTCCGGTTTCTTCGGCAGGGTTTTCATGTTGAATTTGGGCTTGTAGGCAGGTTTTGCGGCAGGCGTTTCCTGGGCGGGTTCATCAGCGCTTGCTTCGGGTTTTGATGGTGTAGCTGGCTGGGCGGTTACTTCCGGTGCTGGGGCTGCCTCCTCTTCTGCAATTGGTTTCGGCTTCATCATGGCCGCGTTGAACCGGGGCTTAAATCCCGGCTTTGCAGCGGGTGTTGCCGTGGGTTCAACAGGCATTTCTTCTTTTTCTGCCGGTTTTTCTGCAGTGAGCTTAGTTCCTTCAGCGGGTTTTGGGTTCATCATGGCCGCGTTAAACCGTGGCTTAAAGCCTGGCTTGGCAACAGGCGTTTCGGGGGCTGCTGCCGTTGGTTGTTCTTTTACTTCCGGCGTATCGGCAGGGGCTTCGCTTTTTTCGGCAGGCTTTGGTTTTACCATTGCTGCATTAAACCGTGGTTTAAAACCAGCGGGCCTGGCAGCAGGTGTTTCTGTGGGCGGTGTAACTCCTCCATCGGCAACATCCGGTTTTTGTTCAATAGCGTCCGCGCCTTCAGCAGCTTTGGGTTTTACCATGCCCGGGTTAAAACGCGGCTTAAATGCCGGTTTGGGTGCTATATTTTCTGATGGCGTTGATGTTTCTGCGGGTTTTGTTTCTTCAATTGCTTCGTTAACTGGTTTTGGTGGTACCGCTGTAGCCCTGAATTTTGGTGTAAACCCAATTTTAGGCGGTGCTGTGTTGCCGGGCTCTATCAGGCTTTCGGTAATAGTTTGCTCGGCTAAAGGGTTGGCAATATGTACCCGCTCGGTTTTAATTTCGGCAGCCAAAGGGAACCGGCGCCTTAATTTATTAAACCAGTATTTTTTGCTATGGTCAAAACTTTTCTCGCCCATTTGCTCAAAGTGGTCTTTAAATTCCGAAAACAACAATCCCTCGGCTACTTGTAAAGCAGCAAGATCAATCCTTTTCTTTTTAAAAAACTCTTCGAATAGCATAGGAATTAAATGTTAGAATCAAGAGCCAGGAATCAAGACAAATCGCCCGTATTCAAAACTCTTGATTCCTGATTCTTGTATCTTGACTCTATAAAGTCACGTCCACATCCAATTGATTAAAATGGATGCCTTTATCTGTTTTTTTCCAGTCGTCACGTTCCTCGTCGGTAGCGTTCATCAGTTTAGGGAACCACTCCAGCGGGAAGGCCTGTTGCTTACCATCGGGTTTTTCAACAAAAAGCAGGCCGTTGGCAAAGGTTACCTTTACTTTTTTTTCTTCCTTACGTGAGCTGAATAGTGGCATGTTTTTTAATTTGAGAATTTGAACATTTGAGAATTTGAAAATGAAAAAGACACGAATAATTGAAAATGCTTTCTGCCTTATCAAACCATTTCAAATCCTCAAATTGTTACCTTATCTGCCATCTTCAAATTTTCAAATCAAAGTTTACTCCGCCATGTTATGGTACACCGCTTGTACGTCGTCGTCCTCTTCCAAACGGTCAATCAGTTTCATAATATCAACCACCTGTTCTTCGGTTACTTCGTGGAATGATTGTGGTACGCGCTCCAGTTTGGCCGATTTTACTTCAACTCCGGCTTCTTCCAGCGCTTTCTGCATTTTTCCAAAATCTTCAAACGCGGTGTGGATAACGCCGATATCTTTTCCTTCTTCATCTGCTTCAACAAACAGGTCTTCCAGGCCAGCATCAATCAGTTCAAACTCTAATTCTTCCAGGTCGCGGTCGCCCGGCTCAAAGGTGAATACCGATTTGCGGGTAAAAATAAAATCTAACGACCCGGTTTTTCCCAGCGAACCGCCATATTTGGTAAAATAGCTGCGTACGTTGGCAACAGTACGGTTGGTATTATCGGTAGCCGTTTCAACCAAAACGGCAACGCCATAAGGCGCATAGCCTTCGTAAACAAGTTCTTCGTAATCTTTTTCATCGCGGCTGGTGGCGCGTTTTATAGCGGCCTCAACGCGGTCTTTAGGCATGTTTACCGCCTTTGAGTTTTGCACAGCTGTTCGTAAACGCGAGTTAGTAGTAATATCGCCACCACCTGCTTTTACGGCCATTACAATCTCTTTCCCTAAACGGGTAAACTGCACCGCCATTTTGGCCCAGCGCTTAAACTTTCTTTCTTTGCGGAATTCAAATGCTCTTCCCATAACTTTTGTTTTGTCGATGGTCCATAGCCTATAAACCATGGACGGGCAGCGAATATAATACTGTTTTAATACGTATGCAAAAATACGATTAAAACCTTTATCCTTTCGCCTTTAACCTGATAACCGGGGCATAGGAGATACCCGCCACCCATCTAAATAAAGTATAAAATGATGTAACGATAATAGCGCAGCCCATGTCTTATAGTCATGATGAAACTGATACGCGTATTTCTGTTGCCCTTATTCATGCTGTTACTTTTTAATGTTGCCCAGGCGCAAACCAACAGCGGTAAAATTTCGGGTATTGTTTTAGATGATACTAAGAAACCACTTGATGGCGCAACCGTTATTTTACTTGCTGCAAAAGATTCAAGCGTGGTAGGTACACAGCTTGTTAACCCGGACGGTGGCTTCGTATTTAAAAACGTAAAGGATAATACCTACCTTATTAAGGCTACTTATATTGGCTATAAAACTTACCAAAGCAGTCCAGTGGTTGTAAGCCAGCAAAAGCCGGTTAATTTACCCCCGTTTATTTTATCGCTGGCCGGCAAAAAGTTAAATGAGGTGGCCATAACGGCCAAAAAATCGTATGTGCAACAAAAAATAGACCGCACTGTAGTTAATGTTGGGGCGTTGATATCAAACACCGGCGCCAATGCTTTGGAAGTATTGGCAAAAACACCAGGCGTACAGGTTGATGCCGATGGCAATATTACTTTTAAGGGAAAAAGCGGCGTAATGGTGATGATTGATGATAAACCAACCTATCTTTCGGCCGCAAACCTGGCAACTTACCTGCGCTCGTTACCGTCATCGTCATTAGACCAGATAGAGCTGATGGATAACCCGCCAGCCAAGTATGATGCCGCAGGAAATGCAGGCGTAATTAATATAAAAACAAAAAAAAATACCACCAGGGGATTTAATGCAGTGGTTTCGGCCAATTATGCGCTCGGTTTTTATGGCCGGACAGACGAGAGCATCAACTTGAATTACCGTGTTGACAAAATTAATATTTTCGCCAACCTTGCTTACAACAAGCAAAAAACATTCAGACGGCTGGAAATTGACCGCGATTATTTTGATGCTAATGGAGATAGAACCTCTTCGTTAAAAGACATCTCCTATTTCAGGCCCTCCGGTAACAACACCAATATTAAAGCCGGAATGGACTTTTATTCGTCGCCAAAAACTACATGGGGCGTGGTATTTACCGGCAATATATCGCATGATCATGACAGCAGCCCGGTATACAGCTTGTTATACAACAAAGATGGCGGGCTGGATTCGACCATAAATACGCTGAATACATCTACCAATAAGTTTGACAGCAAGGGTATAAACCTGAATTATACCCATAAATTTGATAGCACTGGCCGTACACTTACATTCGACCTGGATTATATTCACGATGCCGCCGGCAGCAACCAGCTGTTTGTAAACAACACTTTTTTACCCGATGGCACGTTAACAAATTCGCAAACGCTAACTGATAATTTGCCATCCACCATCAACATTTACTCGGCAAAGGCCGATTACGCCCATCCGCTTAAGGGCAAAGCCAAGCTGGAGGCCGGGGTTAAAAGCAGCTATGTGAGCACAGATAACGCTGCCAATTATTTTAACGTGGTTGATAATGTAAGCACTATTGACTACAACAATACCAACCGGTTTTTATATAAAGAAAACATCAATGCAGGCTATGTTAATTTCAACAAAACCCTGGGCCGGTTTTCATTACAAACCGGCTTGCGGCTGGAGAATACCAATGGATCGGGCCATCAGCTGGGAAATGCCCAAAAGGCCGATTCATCGTTTGTTAAACATTATACCAACCTGTTCCCAACTGCTTATTTTTCATACAACCTGGATACAGCCGGCCATAATGTACTGGTTATGTCGTACGGCCGCCGCATTGGAAGGCCCAGCTACGGAAGCTTAAATCCCTTTACCTTTTTTGTAGATAAGTTTACTTATTTTTCGGGTAACCCTTTCTTAAAATCACAGTTTACTGATAATTATAAACTGGCGTATAGTTTCAGGAGTTTGTTTACAGTTGCGCTTGCCTATAATTATACCACCGATGTTCAGGGCGAAACCATTCACAACAGCAACAACGTATTCATCAGCACCCAGGGCAACATAGGGCGACAGAAAACAATCAACCTGTCTGCCAATAGCAACTTTCAGCCGGCCAAATGGTGGTCGGTTAACTTATATGCCGAGGTTTATAAAAATACTTACCAGGGGGCGTTTTACACCGGGTACCTTAATCAATCGCAATACACATTTTCGGGCAATGGCAACAACCAGTTCACCTTATCCAAAACCTGGAGTGCCGAACTAAGTGGCTTTTATGATAACGGGGGCACTTACGGCCAGTTTGTTATACTGCCTAAAGGCATGCTTAACGCGGCTATCCAGAAAAAAATATTGAATAATAAGGGATCAATTAAGTTAAATGTGCGCGATATTTTCCACACCTTCAGGCCAAGCGGCACCATTACCAATATTGTGGGCGCCAATGCCACCTTCCATAACTTTTTAGATACCAGGGTAGCCACGCTGGCATTTACCTATAGTTTTGGTAAATTAACTAACACCCCTCAAAAGCGAGATACCGGCGGCGCCGAGAGCGAACAAGGGCGGGCGCATTAATTGAATGGGGTGTTTTTGAATTTGGGAAGATGTGATTCCTTTGGTCCCTCAGGGTTTTTATAATGCTATTGAGTTAAGAAAAATTAAAGTTTTACTTTCGCGTAAAGACACCGAGACGCTAAGAAAAAATCAGCAAATCACTTTGCGACTCTGCGTCTTTGCGCGAATACCTTTAACCTTTCCCCTTACAGCACCCGCTTCAAATTGTCCAGCATATCGGCGGTCATTTTGGGCAGGTCGTATTCCAGTTTCCAGCCCCAGTCTTGCTGCGCGCTGCTGTCGTCAATTGATTTGGGCCAGCTATCGGCAATGGCCTGGCGTGGGTCGATATCTGTATAGCTTATCTCGAACGCCGGGATATGCTTTTTAATTTCTTCGGCCAGTTGTGTTGGCGTAAAGCTGATGCCGGCCAGGTTGTATGACGAGCGGATTTTAATTTGCTCTGCCGGTGCATCCATGAGGCTGATGGTAGCCCTTATGGCATCTTCCATATACATCATTGGCAGCGCGGTTTCGGCCGAAAGGAAGCTTTCGTATTTACCATTCTTTAATGCTTCGTGAAATATGTGAACGGCATAATCGGTGGTGCCACCGCCGGGCGATGCCTTCCAGCCGATAAGGCCGGGGTAACGGATGCTGCGTACATCAACACCATATTTTTCAAAATAATACTCGCACCAGCGTTCGCCGGCCAGTTTGCTAAAGCCATATACCGTGTTGGGATCCATTACACAATACTGAGGCGTATTGTACTGCGGCGAGTGTGGACCAAAAACAGCAATAGAGCTTGGCCAAAACACTTTGGCAGTTTTAAACTCTACAGCAAAATCAAGCACATGGATAAGCCCCGTCATGTTTAAATCCCAGGCCATTTTTGGTTTTTTTTCGCCTACGGCCGATAGTATGGCAGCCAGCAGGTAAACCTGGGTTGGGCGGTGTTTATCAAATATGTGGTGCAGGTTATGCTTATCAAGCACATTTACAATTTCGAAGGGGCCGCTGTTGCGGATGGCATAGGTAGGATCGTTAATATCGGAGGCGATTACATTTTCGGCACCGTGGATGCCGCGTAATGCCATAACCAATTCGGTACCAATTTGACCATTGGCACCAATCACTAAAATTTTTTCAGTCATCAACTTTTAGTTTTGGCAAATGTAGGAATTTGCCTGAAAAATTAACCCTTACTTAAGCTGTTTACGCAAACGATTGATCAAAATAGTACCAGGCTGCTAGGGCAAGTATTAAGTCGCAAGTATCAAGTATCAAGACAGCAGCTGAAAGTCCGAATCAAAAAAGTCGAGATACTGCCCTTAACGTAGTAAAAACAAGTCGAGATTCCAGCTCGCTGTGGCCCCATGCTGTTACATCAAAATTTCGCCGATGGAGTAGGTGCGGGCAGTGCCGCATATCAATACCCTGTCGCCCTGGTCAATGCAAAACAATTTGCCAAGCCGGGCCGATAGTTGCAACGCCTCCATCTCTTTTTTATTTAACCTTTCGGCCCAAAACGGAATGAGCGAACAGTGTGCCGATCCGGTTACCGGGTCTTCAAGGATAAGGGCCTGGGGTGTAAAAAAACGCGATACAAAATCGCAGTGATCGCCTTTTGCTGTAACTACCACGCCACCGGGATCAAGATTTACCTGGTCAAACAGCTGCCGGTTCAGGGTTATGTTGCGCACATCGGCTTCGCTTTCATAAACCAGCACGTAGTCCCTTGCCTTAAGTACCTCTTTTGGCTGGATGCTTAATGACTGGCTAATCAGCTCAGGTAATACTGCGGGGGCAGGCTTTCTCGACGGAAAATCAAGCGTATATATCCCATTTTTTACGGTCACTATTAACTCGCCGCTCAGGGTGCAGAAAATAATTTTATCTGTTGGGTAATTTAAAATAGTAATAATGGCGTGCGCGGCAGCCAGCGTTGCATGCCCACACAGGTCCATCTCAATCTCGGGCGTAAACCAGCGCAGGTGAAAATGATCGCCGCGATCAATAAAAAAAGCGGTTTCGGCAACGGCGTTTTCCTGTGTAATTTTCAGCAGTACCTCATCAGCCGGCCAATCCGTAAGCGGCACCACGCAGGCCGGGTTACCGCCAAACAAAGTATCAGTAAAAGCGTCAATCTGATAAAGTTTCATTTTTTGTTTGCTGCTTAGTATCAAGAAGACAGCTTCGGGTGTAAAATTAACATCTTTTAATGGTTTGGTAACAAGGAACAAACAGTAGCAATTAAAAAAAATTATACATGGAGAAGACAACTACTTGCTGCAAGCTCCTCAAAAATCATGACACCTGATACCCGCTGCCTAATACGGTTTCCAAAAATCTTGATACTTGATACTGACGACTTGATACTACTTTAAACTTTTTTGCTTTATTTTGTTTTTATGTTAAAAACCAGACTTGCCCTGCTTTTATTAGCATCGATAGCCTGCAGCACATCGGTAAGCGCCCAGCAAACCGATTCGCTGAAAAAGGACACCGTTAAAATTGATACCGCGCAGCTTAACAAGTTACGCCTCAATTCACGCCCAAATTCCATCCCCACCAGGGTTAGGCCAATCCAGATAATACGCGAGCAATTGCCTGTTAGTATGTTGGATTATAAGGTTATCCACTGGAAAAAGGCGGTAACTTTTGGGCTGAATTTTAGCCAGTCGGCCTTTACCAGCAACTATAGCGCCGGTGGTGTAAACTCGGTAGCGCTGGGTACAAACTTTATATACCATACCGAGTATAACAACGCTCCTTTTAGCTACGTATCTGAGCTTAACCTTACTTATGGCGTTGCCAAAAACAAAGGCCAGGGCAAACGTAAAACCAACGACAGGATTTACTTTGATAATAAGGTAGCCTCGCAATTATCTAAACACTGGTACCTTTTCGGCGCGCTGACGTTTGAGTCGCAGTTTGACAAGGGCTTTAACTATGTTGACCAGGGCAACGGGCGTTTTGATGCCCAACAGATCTCGAACTTTATGGCTCCGGGCTATTTAACCGAGTCGTTGGGTTTGGAGTATAAGCCAGCCCCTTACTTTGATTTACGTTTAGGTACCGGTACCGCAAGGCAAACGTTTGTTTTAGATAAAAGTATCCGCCGCTTTCAAACCGATAATTACGGTGTAGATACTAACAAAACTGTTAAAAACGATTTAGCATTTCAAATGGTAGCGCTGTTTGATAAGGATTTGATGAAAAATATCCACCTGAATACACGCTATGCATTGTTTATCCCTTATGGGCAGTCGCTTAAATATGTTACACACCGCGTTGATGCTGTATTATCGGCCCGGGTAAACCGTTTAATCAATGTTACCATCAATGGTACGCTGTTATATGATCAGCATACCTCAAAAGATGCGCAGGCTACAGAAGGTTTGGCGCTGGGGATGTTGTACAGATTCCCGTAATAGTCATTGGTCATTGGTCATTGGTCATTGGTCATTGGTCATTGGTCATTGGTGAAAATTGGATAGCTGTGGGTTTGTTTTATCTTATTAAAAAAACCACAGCTTTTTTGTTGATTTTGCCAGACGGAAAACGGCATATACATCTGTCTTAAAATTAACTTTCAAAATCATACCTTTGTAACCTCAAAACTGGGATATTACAATGTTTGAAAATCTTTCGGATAAACTCGACAGGGCCTTTAAGGTACTGAAGGGGCAAGGAACTATTACTGAGATAAACGTGGCCGAAACCATGAAGGAAATCCGCAAGGCCCTTCTTGATGCCGACGTAAACTATAAAACCGCCAAAGCATTTACTGATGATGTAAGGCAAAAAGCGCTGGGTAATAATGTACTAACAGCCATTTCGCCAGGCCAGTTGCTTACCAAGCTCATGAACGATGAGCTTACCGAGCTTATGGGCGGCACCACTGCCGAACTGGAAATAAAGGCTTCGCCAACCATTATCCTGATTGCGGGCTTAAACGGTGCGGGTAAAACAACCTTTACCGGCAAGCTGGCCAATTATCTTAAAACACAAAAAAATAAAAAACCTTTACTGGTTGCCGATGATATTTACCGCCCCGCGGCTATTGATCAGCTGGAGGTATTAGGCCAGCAAATTGGCGTACCGGTATATTCAAACCGCGAATCGAAAGATCCTGTTGCTATTGCGTTGGAGGGTATTGCCCTGGCCAAACAAAATGGCCATAATATAGTGATTATTGATACCGCCGGCCGCCTGGCTATTGATGAAGCCATGATGGTGGAGATTGAGCAGGTGAAAAGAGCGGTAAAACCACACGAGATATTATTTGTAGTTGACTCGATGACAGGTCAGGATGCCGTAAATACCGCTAAGGTGTTTAATGACAGGCTTGATTTTACCGGCGTAGTATTAACCAAGCTTGATGGCGATACCCGCGGTGGTGCAGCCTTATCTATTAAATCGGTTGTAAATAAACCCATTAAGTTTATAGGTACCGGCGAAAAGATGGAAGCACTTGATGTTTTCCACCCCGATCGTATGGCATCCCGTATCCTGGGCATGGGCGACGTGGTTTCGTTGGTTGAGCGCGCTCAGCAGCAGTTTGACGAGAAGGAAGCTGCCGAACTGCAAAAGAAGATCCGCAAAAACAAATTTGATTTTAACGATTTTTACAGCCAGATACAACAGATCAAAAAAATGGGTAACATGAAGGATCTGATGGGCATGATTCCGGGCGTAGGCAAAATGATGAAGGATGTTGAAGTTGATGATAACGCTTTTAAAGCTATCGAGGCCATCATCCAGTCAATGACCCCGTTTGAAAAATCAAACCCCGAAACTATTAATCAAAGCCGTCGTAACCGTATAGCCAAAGGTTCCGGAACCGATTTAACCGAAGTAAACCGGTTAATGAAGCAGTTTGACGACATGAAAAAGGTAATGAAACAAATGAGCAACCCCGCCGCCATGGCCAGCATGATGCGCCGCATGCCAAAAATGTAAAACTATTGGCCCCACAAGGGCATTTTAAAATGCAACAAAGCCCATGGTGATTTACGATGGGCTTTGTCATTTAACCAGGATGTTGTATTCGTGGCATGGTTATATGTCTCCCAACTCTTGATATCTGGTCATCTGATATTTGTTTTGTGTATTTTTTTCTATACAAAAGCACAAGTTATTTAATCTATTCCGGTTTTAATTGGTCAATGGCATACCATTTGTCTACGCAATGTCATGGTGCCGGGTTAATAACCCGGCATGTAAACCATCAATTTAATAGATAGATATTATGAAAACTTTAGTTAAATCAGTATTATTTACAGCAGCTTTTTTCGCGGCAAAGTCAAGCATTGCACAGGTTAACGTAGGTGCAGCAACAGCAACAAAAATTGTTACCCAAACAGCATTACCATCTGTTAACGCAGCTACTGTAGCTCAAAAAGCAGCAGCAACTACTACCAATATCACAAACCAGGCAGCCGCACAGGCGCAAAATGCAGCGGCGCGTACTGCAGCCCAAACCCAGGCAGCAACCACAGCGGCAGCCGTGCAATCGCAAACAGCCGCAAGCCAGGCAGCCAATGTAAGCGGAACTGTTAACACCGCTGCAGCAACAAATGCCGATGTTGCAGTGAATAACGCAAATACTGCTGCAAACCTTGCAGGTTCGGGTAACGTAAATGGCTCAGTATCGGCAGATAAGGCTACAACAGCCGCAGGTAGCGCATTTACAGCATCAAAAAATGCCGCAAGCAACGCATCGGCCGATGTTAGCGCTAAGGCCAACGATGTTGCCGCAAAAGCTACCGCAGCTAAAACCGCTTCGGTTAATACAGCCTCTGCAGTAGGTAAAAAGGCTATAACTGCCAGGAAAAACGTTAGTGTTAGCAGCACCGGGAGTTTAAATACCTCTGGTAGTGCAGCTACAACTTCAAAAACCACCAAAGCAAGCTTATCACACAGTGGCTCATCTGCAACCACAGTAAAAGCAGGTAAAAAAAGCGCAACAGTTAGTGCATCGGGCAGCAGTTCAACTAAAGTGAGCGCTGCTAAACAGTAACATTAAATTATAGCAATGTAATTAGCAAAAGGGCCGTTAGCGGCCCTTTTGTTGATTTAAAACATAGGCCACGTACGTCAAATACTTCATGAAAAAACTTAAACTTACCGCGCTGCTTATAATGATGGGCAGCTGCACTGCCTCATTTGCACAACAAACCGTTACCGATACGGCAAAAAAGCCACAAGTAAAGGAGCTATTTGTAAATGCCGGGCTACAATACATGTCTAACCTAACCTACGCCGGCCGCCGCGATGAAAGCAGTGTGCCATTGTTATTACCATCGCTAACACTAGTGAGCAAGCATGGGTTTTTCCTGAGCGCAATAGGTTATTTTGATTTAAACGGGTCAAAATCGGGTGCCGAGGGGCTGAGTGTTACGCCGGGTTACGTTTTTGGGTTTGATAGTAAAAAGTATTACGGCGGTACCATATCGGCTACCAAATTTTTTATCACCGGTAGCAGCCCTATCATCTTATCGTCTTTTAACGCTACCATTGATGGTTCATTGTACGCCAACCCCGATAATATTGTAAAACTTAGCATCGGCGGCAGTTACCGTTTTGATAAAAACAACAAGAATGACATCATCAATACAGCCGAATTATCGAAGGAAATATTTGCGGTTAAAACCGGGGCTACCAAATTAAATGGACTTAAGTTTACGCCGACAGCGTCATTGTATGCCGGTACACAATCGTTTTACCAAACCTATTATACCGAGTCGCAAGTAACCCGGTCGGTAGAGTCGCCACAAAAGCAAACGCCTATCAATATCCTGTTCCCTAATCAGCCCAAGCAAACCATTATTACCCAAACCGTAACCCAGGAAAATCAAAAGGAAGTAAGAAAATACCAGCTGCTTGCCTTTAGCGGATCGATGCCGGTTACCTACGTTATAAACAAAGTGCAGATAGTTTTTACACCATACCTCATAAAACCATTTAACCAGGTTGATTATGTGAGCAATACGTCAAAAAACGGACTTTACTTTTTGTTCTCGGCTGGTGCCAGTGTAACTTTTTAATATAATTGCGTTTTTTCTCACGTAAAAATATTAACATATGGTTTAAATGCTGTAGTTTTTTATAAACTTCGCATTTAAACCGTTTTGTATGCGTTCAATCCTCTACTATAAAAAACTATTTCCTGTAGCTTTTGCCTTTTTTGCGTTATCTGCCCATGCCCAGGTTCCCGGCTCGGCTATTGATGTGCAGCACTACAATTTTGCATTACAGCTTAATGACGACAATAACAATATAAAAGGCGAGGCCACCGTAGCCATAAAATTTATAAAGGATGCTGCCTCCTTTAGCCTGAACCTGGTAAAAAAGAATGCCGGTGGCAAAGGGATGACTGTATCAGCAGTAACCGAAAATGGCAAAAGCCTTAAATTTGAACAGGATAGCGATATTGTTAAAATATACACGCAGGTTAAAGCCCCCAGCAGGCACAACTTTATAATTAGCTACGAAGGTATACCTGCCGATGGATTGATCATATCTACCAACAACTTTGGCCACCGCACTTTTTTTGGCGATAACTGGCCAAACCGGGCACATAACTGGCTTCCCTGTGTTGACGACCCGGCCGATAAAGCAACCGTCGACTTTGAAGTAACCGCTCCAGATCATTACCAGGTGGTGGCCAACGGTTTACAACTGGAAGAGAAAGCATTGGATAATCACCTAAAGCTTACTCATTGGCAGGAAAACGTGGTGCTGCCTACCAAAGTAATGGTTATTGGCGTTGCCGAATTTGCCATTGACCATCCCGGCGATGTAAGCGGTATCCCGGTTTATACCTATGTGTTTCCCGAAAACAAGGAGGCCGGTTTTAAAAACTATGCTATTGCAAAAGATATATTGCCGTTTTTCATCAAAAAGGTTGGCCCGTACAGTTATGAGAAACTGGCCAACGTACAATCCAAAACGATATTTGGCGGAATGGAAAATGCAAGCGCGATATTTTATTTCGAAGAGTCGGTTACCAGCAAGGGCATAGAAGAGTTAATGGCGCATGAAATAGCCCACCAATGGTTTGGCGACGGCGCAAGCGAAAAAAACTTTGCCCACTTATGGTTAAGCGAAGGTTTTGCCACTTACATGACCAACCTGTACCTCGAGAATAAATACGGTGCCGATACCTTAAAAAAGCGGCTAATAGAGGACAGGCAAACCGTTATTGATTTTGAAAAGAAAAGGCTGAGCCCCGTTGTTGATACAGCTGTAAAAGATAAATACATGCAATTGCTAAACGCCAACAGTTACCAGAAAGGCGGATGGGTACTGCATATGCTGAGGCGCAAACTCGGGGACGTTATATTTTGGAAAGGGGTAAGTAATTATTACACCATGTACAACGGACGTAACGCCAATACTGCCGACCTATGTGCTGTGATGGAAAAAGCCAGCGGCCAAAACCTAAAACCATTTTTTAAACAATGGCTACGGACTGCCGGCCATCCGGATTTAAAGATAACATGGGCACAACGCGCAAATAGTTCTGTTGTAGAAATATCGGTAACGCAAAAACAGGCATGGCTTTACGATTTCCCGTTGGAGTTTACTGTTAATGGTAAGTCCTACACCATGAATATTAAAAATAAGGAAACCGGACTTAAAGTATCCGTGACTGCCGGCGATGTCAAGGTGATAATTGACCCTAACATTAATTTACTTGCATCTTTTAGCCTTGAAGGTATTACTGTGCAAAAGTAATAAGCTTGTGACTATCTGCTAAATAAATCAACAGCCTTATTGATTTATAAAATTTTATAATTATCATTGTGTAATACCTACACAATGATAATTATGGGCATATCGTCCCAAAAATCATGGTAATGGTATACGTTATTCAGCCCCCGGATAATCCATAAACCAATTATATTAAACCAGATAACCATGAATAAAAACTCAACATTTTGGGCTTTAATGGCCATTTGCCTGCTGCCATTATTTGGCTACAGCCAAAGCAGCGATGCCATTATTGCCGGCKAAAACGTAGCCGTAACCAGCACCGATGCCGGGCAGGTACGCGGGTACATCCACAACGGTACCTTTAATTACAAAGGTATCCCTTATGCAACCGCCAAACGTTTTATGGCGCCCGAAAAGCCGGCCCCGTGGCAGGGTGTTCGCGCATCGCTGGTATACGGCGCTGTTTGCCCTATCGACCCGACCACTACCGTTACCGACCCTATCGAGTTTGGCTTTCAGCACAACTGGGGCTATATGAACGATGATTGCCTGAAACTTAACGTTTGGACGCCAGGTATTAACGACCAAAAGAAACGCCCTGTAATGGTTTGGCTGCATGGCGGCGGTTTTGCAGCCGGTTCGGCTATTGAACTGCCGTCCTATGATGGCGAAAACCTGAGTAAAAAAGGTGATGTTGTTGTAGTGTCCATTAACCATCGCTTAAACCTGTTGGGCTTTTTAAACCTATCAGCCTATGGTGATAAATATAAATCATCGGCCAATGTGGGTATGATTGATATTGTGGCCGCCTTGCAATGGGTAAAACAAAATATAGCCAGCTTTGGCGGCGATCCGGATAATGTAACCATTTTTGGCCAGTCGGGCGGTGGTGGCAAGGTTACTACCTTAATGGCGGCACCATCAGCAAAAGGCTTGTTCCATAAAGCTATTGTGCAAAGCGGCAGTTACCAGTCAAAATTTATGGATAACGATGTATCAAAAAGAATTGGCGCGGCTATGCTGGAAGTATTGAACCTGCAGCCAAACCAGGCAGATTCGTTACAAACCATATCATATGAGCGCCTAAGCGCCGCCGCAAAAAAAGCTTTACCTAAAGTTGCCCAGCAACTAAAAGCCGAAGGCAAGCCTGTTGCCGGTTTTGGCCTTGGCTGGGAGCCTGTTAACGACGGCGTGTTTTTGCCTTACCAGCTGAATGACCCCGCTGCTGCCCAACTATCAAAAAACATTCCCTTACTGGTAGGCTCAACCAAAACCGAATTTATGGCCTCGCTGATCAATCCGGCTATCCGTAACTTTAGCATGGACGATGTTAAAAGCTACCTGCAAAAAAAATATGCCGATAAAACAGATGCCTACATGGCCGAGGTTTTAAAAGCCTACCCGGGTACTGTAAAACCATCCGATTACCTGGATATTGATTTGGCAACCTTCAGGCCGGGTGTTATCCGCCAGGCCAATGCAAAATCGGCAGTAACAGGCGCGGCCCCGGTTTACATGTATATGTTTACCTGGCAATCGCCAGTGGCCGATGGCATGTTTAAATCCATCCACTGTATAGATATCTGTTTTGAGTTTGATAACATTAAACGCTGCGAAGAAATGACAGGTGGAGGTAAGGATGCCTATACCTTAGCCAATAAAATGAGCCAGGCCTGGATAAATTTTGCCCATACCGGCAACCCAAATGCCAAAGGCTTACCCAACTGGCCAGCTTATACCGCCCAAAGCGGCGCGGCTATGTTATTTGATAACAAAGCCGAAGTAAAATACCATCATGACGCTGCCTTGCTTCAAATGGCTTCGGCAAAATAAAAATCTGCAACATTAATAAACAAAAACGGCTGCCTTTTGGTGGCCGTTTTTGTTTACCCGCAAGAAAGCGCCATCCCGGCATATTTAAATTAGCAGTGCGTGCAAATTTTTATATGGCGATCTTGAAAAATTTGGAATTTTTGCATAATATAATTTTGCAGTTTGCGTTATCAACCAAACAATCCATTCCAATGGCTCGTTTAACTACCAACTATTAACCTTTAAACCATTAACATCATGAACACAGCAGCAATTAAATCCATTTATGTAACCGCTTACAGATGGAACGCCAGAAATTTCGGACAAGGTGGCCTTCCCAAATTTAACTCGCTTTTTGGCGTTAGTTTCCTGTTAATCCTTTTGCTAACCAACCTGCTGATGTTTACCCAGCTTTGCCTGCATCAAAAATGGTTTAATATTAACCAGGTAACCGCAACCGTAATGCTTTTGGCTGCCTCGGGTGCACTGTTGCTTAATTACTTTATACTGCTAAACAACGGCCGGTTTAAAAAATGGAATATTGCATTTGAAAAACTGAGCAAAAACAACCAAAAAGCATGGTCAATTATGCTGATGGCTTATGCCGTGGTATCCTGTGTGTTTTTCCTGTTTGTAAATGCGTTTTAATCTTTCAAAAATATTAGCCTCATTTTGACCTGGTTGTGCACATGGCAACAAAAATTTAACAGCCAGGTTATTTTATAATTATGCTAATTACATGAATTGTGCGTTATTTTGCATCACCTGCCGGTGGTACTGGTGTCGTGTCGGCGATAAATTGACGGATAGTCTTTAGTCCAGAGTTTTAAGCTCTAAGCCAAAAAAGAAGAAATTCAACTTTAGACTTACGACTTAGTACTGTTGACTTAACAATAGCAGGTAATATAAAGCATACCATAACCATGAAAGTGATCACAAAATTTAGCTGTTTTATTGCCCTAATTATCTGCACCTCGGTAAATGTTGCCCTGGCACAAACCAAAGCCGATGTGTTTAATCCTAAAGTACCGGTTACCTGGTTGGGGATGGACTTTTCGCAGGCAAGATTTATTGGCTCTGAAGCGGCATATAAGGCATCAGGCGAACTATTGAACTCCGAGTTTGTAGGTAAATTTATCCCGGCCTGGGCAAACCTGTTTATAACCGAGCCAAAAACATACAACGTGCCCCGTGCCTCGCACCGCGATAGTGTACACTTTGCTTTTAAAGTGACCGAAGCTGTGAATAACGCCATCACCAAAAACTTTTTTACCGAGAAGCCAAGCGACTTTAGCACCCTCAAAGAAAAAGACATTGTTGATTTGGTAAAGAATTACGATTTCCAGGGCCAGAAAGGTTTGGGCATGATGCTGTTTGTTGAAGGCATGAATAAAGCAACACACGAGGCGGGCGCCTGGGTAACCTTTGTAAACATGAACGATAAAACGGTATTATTTACCGTTTATAAAACCGGAAACAGCCGTGGTTTTGGCTTCCGTAACTACTGGGCACATTCCTGGTACAACATCCTGAAAGATTTTGCCAGCGATTTTGATACGTATAAACAACGGTCATAAGTATTTAACAGCGGCGCCCATAAGGCGCCGTTTTTGTTTTAGGCACATTTTTATGTTCCTTTTATCTTGCGATACTTAAAAATTTTTATCTTACGCTTTGAACAAACTTTATCATCGTGTTAGTTAAAACTTTTGGCAGTGCGGTTTATGGGATACAGGCTATCACCATTACAGTTGAGGTAAATATAGCGGCAGGTACCAAATATTTTATTGTGGGCCTACCGGATGTGGCTATTAAAGAAAGTTATTTCCGTATTGATTCGGCACTAAAAAATTGCAATTTCAGGATGCCGCGGCAGCAGGTAGTGGTAAATATGGCCCCGGCCGATATCAAAAAAGAAGGCTCGTCATATGATCTCACCATTGCTACCGCCGTGTTAGCTGCCTCGGGCCAGTTAGATACCGAGGAACTGGATAAGTATATCATTATGGGCGAGCTATCGCTTGATGGCAGCTTGCAACCCATCAAAGGTGCATTGCCAATAGCCATACAAGCCCGTAAAGATGGCTTTAAGGGCTTTATCCTCCCCAAACAAAACGCCCGCGAGGCCGCCATTGTAAATGACCTGCAAGTTTATGGTGTTGAAAGCATTAAAGAGGTTGTGGGCTTTTTTAATGGCGATGTAAAGCTTGAACCTGTAATTGTAAACACCCGCGAGGAATTTTACGACAGCCTGTGCAACTATGACAGCGACTTTAGCGAAGTGCGAGGACAGGAAAACATCAAACGCGCGCTGGAAATTGCAGCTGCGGGTGGCCATAACGTGATCCTGATTGGTCCGCCGGGAGCCGGTAAAACCATGCTGGCCCGCAGGTTGCCATCCATTTTGCCACCGCTAAGTTTATACGAAGCATTAGAAACCACCAAAATTCATTCCGTTGCAGGTAAGCTTGCCGCTGCCGATGCGTTGGTTACTATTAGGCCCTTCAGGAGCCCGCACCATACAATATCAGATGTGGCCCTTGTAGGCGGCGGAAGCAATCCAGCCCCCGGCGAAATTTCGCTTGCCCACAATGGTGTTTTGTTCCTGGATGAATTACCCGAATTTAAACGCAGCGCCCTGGAAGTAATGCGCCAGCCGCTTGAAGAACGCCGCGTAACCATCTCAAGGGCAAAGTTTACCGTTGATTATCCATCGAGCTTTATGTTGGTGGCCAGTATGAACCCATGTTCGACCGTACACTATTCTCCGCGTTTAGCGGGATAGAGGGAGCATAGGCCAGCGTTATCGTGATATCTTCCTTGTCAATTTCAATCGCCTTGGTGATCGTTTCAACGATGCCGCGCTTCTGCTCAAACGGCAGTTGCGCCCATTGGTCATACAGCGTTTTGATTTCTGACACTACGATTTCGCTTGACATCGCCTGGATGGTGCGCACGTCGATTTCGGCCTGCAGTTCCGGCCGCCGCGCGTCCATTTGCAAAATACGCTCCTCGACCGGCCTGAACTTCTCGGCAAACAGCTCCTTGCTCATTTCGCCGTTCAGGCGCATCGCAAGCATGTCGTCGGCCTGCTTAGAGAGCTTTGCGCGGTCTTTTTTCAGTGTTTCGAGCAGGCTTTTCTTTTCTTGCAGTTCCTGGTCGGTGGCCTCCACATAGGTTGCATGGTTGATGCCGCTTAGATAGTCCCGCAGATAGCTTTGGTATATCTCGTCGAGGTCGGCAACCGTGATGCGGTTCTTGCACTTCTTGCAGACGTACGTTTTCGAGTTGTGATACACGTACATCGTGTTGCCGCAGGCGCAGCGGACGAAGCCCGACAGGAGGTACACGGCCTTGGGGCCCTTGGGCCTTTGCAGCCCCTCCTGCATGTCGAGAATGGCATTGCACTCGTCCCACAGCTCCCTTGAGACGATTGCCGGACAGGGCAGGATGATCCATTCGGACTGCGGCTTGATCGACCAGGCCTTGCCATCCCCCCGGCTTTTGGTGTAGTTGGCGCGGCGCTCGCCCTTGGCTGCGCTGTCGCGCAATAACCGCATGATCGTCTGGCGGGTGAATGTTGAGCCGTTGCGGGTCCTGTAGCCCGCGTCGTTGAGCGCCTTGGCGGTGGTGAGCTTGCGTTGGTGCTTCACAAACAATTCGTACATCAATTTCCGCACTGGTGCCTCTGCCTCGTCAATCACCAACTCATTGCCTTGCCACCGATAGCCAAAGGACGCCTGGCCGCCAAGCGGCTTGCCCATGCGGGCGCGTACCGGCACGGAGGCCGCGACGCGGCTGGCGATTTCCTCGCGCTCCCACTGCGCCATCGCGGCGATCATGGTGTAGAAAAGGCGGCCCGCCGGGGTGCTGGTGTCGATGCTTTCCGAAAGGGAAATCAGGTCGGCACCGCACGCGCGGAAGATCTCGGCGAATTCCAATAGTTCCTTGGTGTTCCGGGCGAGACGTGCAAGCTTCGAGAACACCAGGCCGGTGATATGGCCGCTTCTGATGTCCGCAAGCATCCGCTTTGTTTCGGGCTGCTGCATGACGGACTTGCCGCTCACCGCATCAAGGCGGTACACCTCAATAATTTGCCACCCGTCCTTGGAGCTGACGTACCAGCGGGCGCGCTGCTCGTGGTGCTCCGGGCTCTCGTCCTGCACCTGCATGTCCGTGCTCACGCGGATGAAGATGCCTACGCGTTTCGTTTCCATTTTTTTTGTAGAATTTGATTGTGAAAGAATAGGGTTGACTAAAGGTAGCGGTTTGCCGCCTTGGAAAAAATACCCCGAGGGGTATTTTGCATTCACGGCGCGCACAGCCATCGGGCAAGCCGTCCTGCGAGGTCGGCTGCTATGGTGACGAGCATGTACGCGAGTGCTAGCCACACCGTCGCGCCGCCGATGAACAGCAGCAGTTTTTCTGTCTTGATTTTGGGAACATTCATTACTTTTTCTTTCAGTGTAGCGGAGGGGGACCGGATGCGTCAGGGAGGCGGCACCGATGGTTGGCCGATAGCACGGCCTCCCTTTCGCTTCAAGCGGGCCGTGCAATACTGTTTCAAAAAGAAACAATGAAAGACACCAACAACCTTGTAAAGCTGTTTGAGCAGTACGCGCACCGGCAGAACTATTCGGCGGCCTTCGGCGACATGCTCGACTTTGTCCTCCTTCCCCTCAAGATGCACGATACCGCCGAGGGGCAGCAGGATGCCCTCGCCAGGCTGACCGAACATCCCAAAAGGGAGCTGCTCGTGCCGCTGATGACGGAGATCGGCGAGCTGGCCGAGGGATTCCGCGACCCGCTGGGCGTTCTCTACGAGCTGCTCATATCGAAGGGGCACAACGGCCAGTTCTTCACCCCCGATCCCGTCGCCGAACTACTTGCGAGACTGACGGCAGAGGGCGAAGAGCAGGCAAGCGAACGGGTCCTCGATCCCGCCTGCGGATCGGGCCGGATGCTGCTAATGGCGGCAAAAGTCAACAGGCACCGCCGATTCTATGGTGCTGACATCGATCCGCTGTGCTGCAAGATGGCGCTGGTGAACATGCTGCTGAACTCGCTTGCTGGCGAGATCGCCCACATGGATTCGCTCTCCAACGCCTTCTATACCGGGTACAAGGCCGAAACGGTCCTCCGCCACGGCTACCACTATCCCTACTACCGGGAGTTCACCGATCCTGAAGAAAGTT
The DNA here is from genome assembly GCF_056402115.1 of Mucilaginibacter sp. P4_C11. Classification (NCBI taxonomy): domain Bacteria; kingdom Pseudomonadati; phylum Bacteroidota; class Sphingobacteriia; order Sphingobacteriales; family Sphingobacteriaceae; genus Mucilaginibacter; species Mucilaginibacter sp. P4_C11. Next base: position 65,933 of record NZ_JBFUIA010000019.1, read on the forward strand.
ATATTTGGCTTCGGCCCGGGCCGACGACGTCGCCGCAGGGATTTTCGGAGCCGTTTGATCCGTCGTCCTCGCCGATTGTACCCGGCGTACAGGGTACATTATTTTAATATGGAAATATAAAACGGCCCGTCATGGGCCGTTCGTTATGGTCGCTATTCCTTTGGTGCAGGCGTGCCGTGCACGTGTGCCAGATAGGCGACGATCACGGCCTCGAACATCTTGGTGTGGTACTTCTTGTTGCGGCTGGCGAGCTCGCGCTCGCGAACGCCGCTCAGTTCGGGATAGGTCGCGACGGCGTGGAGCATGAGATCTTTCTTGTTGCGGATGTCGGGAAGCTCAGCCTTGACGTCCTTCTGCGTCCTTATTTGCACCATGCACCCGTGGGTGACGACGAATTCCTGCATGCGCTCGAGGATCGCGAACAGCGTGTCGGTGAAGTGGCTAAGCGGAGGAACCTTGATGACGACGGCGGTAACGCTGTGCGTCCTGACGTACCGCTCGTATACGCCCGCGATCTCCCCGGCCTTTTGCTCCGACCACGCGTCCTTGAACGAGTGCGTGTTCCAGGCAACGAGCCTGCCGTTGTCGAGCACCGCGACCCCCGACAGCCTGCTGCCGAGGCTAATCCCGAGCACCACCATTGCCGAATCGCATGTACTTATTCACGTTGTTGACGAAGATCGCCGCCCGCGAGCTGGTAATCTTGTGTTCGGGATACGCGCAGGCGCTCTCCAGGAACCGCCGGAGCAGTTCGTGCGGGACGGCCTTGGTGAACCCCAGGAACTGGCTCAGGTACGCGGGATCGTTGAGTCGGTCCGCGATCTCGTTTGCCAGGGCAATCTCACTTTCGGTATAGTAGCTGTTCATTGGACGTAAAGTTTGTGGTTATAATTTGCTGCTAATGTTAATCGGTCGATCGCTCGATTTTTTTTACATTTCGGTCCCCGATAGGGGTGCCTTCCGCGACGAGCGGCATTGATGCGCGTATCGGACACGGGTAAAGGACATGTTTATTCAAATTCCTTCGCCTGCATTTCCTCGCGCAGCGAGTAGGTCAGTACTGTGTACAGTTCCCGCGGCGTTCTCTTGAGAAGAATGCACAGCTTGAAGAGGTATACCGTACTGGGAAGGGATGCTCCCTTCTCCCAAGAAGCAAGCGGACGGGTGCTTTCAAGTCCGAGCAGCGACGCCGCGCGCTTTCTGCTGTACCCCAATGCCTTTCGGTGCAGTCGCAATGTATTTGGAATAGGCCGATTTCCTTTTTCCATGCACAAAGGATACCAGCGAATTTATTTCGGCATAAGAGGGGTAAATTTTTCCTAAAGGAAGGCGCGTGGATTTGGAAACAAAAAGACCGCTCTTGCAGATGGTCTGACGGTTGCTACATGCCGAGCAGCGTGAGTGCCGCGTCGATGACGAAATACACAGGTGTGAGAATCAGCGCCGAGGCCACAACAAATTGGGCAAGCGATTTGAACGGGTGGGGGAACATTGGACTGTTCCACGCAATGCCTTCCCGGCGAGTGCATCTACGGGGATTACTATTAGCAATATGTGAGACATTACCGGAGGAGTTTTCCTCTCTTATCTTTTTTGCGTGGCTGCGCCACAATGTCTCCATGAACCCCATCGCGACACTGTTCGGCGACTTTATCGTCGAGTGCAAATATTCGAGAAAGCTGCGGCCCGAGACCACGAGGGGGTACGCGGCCGTGTTCGCGCTGTTCCAAAAGATCATGCCGGAAATCACCGACACCGCTGCGCTGACGCCCGACATGCTCAACGAGTTCTTCCGGCGCATCGAGACCCGTCCCCGCATGGTCGGGAAAAAGGTGAGGGTCGGGGTCAAGAAGTCGACGATCAAGACGCAGTGGTGCAAGCTAAACGTATTCTTCGCCTGGCTTGCCAAGCGCGGATACATACTGGAAAGCCCTCTAAAGGGCATTCGCGCCCCGCGGCCCAACTATGACGACTTTCGCCGCCTCAAGAACGAGGAGGTCAACAGGATATACTCGTCCATAGTAAGGTGCTCAAACGGGCCGCTCATAATCCGGCGCGATACTGCAATTGTGAGCATCCTGCTGTTTTGCGGGCTGCGCAAGGGCGAGCTTATTTCGCTGCAGCTGAAAGATATCGATCTCTTGAAAAGCGAGCTGACCGTCCGGGGCGAGACTTCTAAGTCAAAGAAGACGCGCGTATTGAAAATGCACCCGACGCTGGTGCTGCACATGAAAGACTACATGAAGGAGCGTCGGCACCTCAAAACCGAGCATCTGATAGTTTCCGTCAAGGGAGATGCGGGCCTTACCCGACACGGGCTAAAGCATTGGGTGCAAAGCCTTATAGCCAAGTCAGGCGTCAGGTTTCATCTTCACCAATTCCGTCATACGTTCGCGTGTAAGCTCTGCGAGGCTAACGTCAACGTGTTCAAGGTGCAGAAGATGATGGGGCATATCGACATTGCCATGACCATGCGATACGCCCGCTCCATGAGGACGGAAGATATGCTTGACGACATCAGCAAGATATCTGTTAATTAAAAAGTAACATTAAATTAATATTATTTTCTTTAAATGCTAAAAATCAATATATTAGATCTTTATTAACCTAATTATCATTATTTGCAAAATGGGAACAATAGACAAAATTTACGTCCGGAACTCTAGGGACGAATTGGGAAGATTTCCTAACTGGCCACTTAACAAAAACGTTTCTTTAGGAAGTATCGGTTATTATCACGGCCGCCAAGCAAAGTTCGAGTGGACGACTACACTCGCTGATCTAAATATTTCTGCGACATCTGTCGCCCCCCAAGCTATGATGTCAGAGTTATTTACTTCGAAAAATGCTGTTTCGACCGAATTCCATAGTGCGACAGCAAAGAATCCAAGTCATGCACGATTTACTTTTATAAAAAGCAGTTCAGTTGTTACTCAAGGCTTCGAGATGGGGCACCAACAGTTGCCCGTTGAGCGTCTAAAAAAAGAGATAATTGATAAGATTAGGAGGAAAGAGATCGAGTGGGATTATGACTGGGTTATTATTACTGAGTTATGGTTGGCAAGTGGTTTCACCACCCTTATTTCAAGTTCAAATAAAGGCTCTTCGGTGATTTCTGCAAACAACAGTCAGGGCCAAATTTTTAATATAGCTGATTTCAATTTGGGATTACAAGTTACTAAGAGTAAGTTCATGGCTTATCAAGGAGTCGCAGAACGTAACGTCAGACCGTATTTTCAGGTCCATCGGCTTACTAGAGATCACAAGTTTAAGCTATATGGTGCAAACTCATTTTTCTGGTCAAACTAATACAGTTGTTAAATTTAAACTAATATGGTATTCTAAAGAGAATAAGCACTTTGCAAGAAATCAACAGAGATTCTAGAAGTAGAAAAAGGGCAAACCGGTTATCGTACCGGGGTTGTAGGACTTAATTACCTGTGTCGTATAAAATTAGCTTACTACATTCGAAATTTAAAGACATTTAAGTATCCTGAGTATCCGGGCTCATCCCGGAGAATCCGCCAGATTATATTATGTTATTGCATAAAATCTGGCAACCCTTAAAGCAAGGTTGAATGAAACCAAAGGCCAGCTGTGTGCTGGCCTTTTTTATTAGTTATTTAAAAAGCTTAATCGTTAAAATGTCAACCTGAAGCCAATGCTAATGTTTCGTTATCGATGCGCTACACTACGCATTAGTTCCGAAATTCCCCTAATAACCATAAAGGCGCATAGCTGAATAGTGACTGCCTTTATCTCTTTTAATATTTACGACGACAAAGAAATCGACCTAAAGCGATAGCTGTTCGTAAGACTTGCTACGTATAGATTTTCGCAGATTAATCTAAAGAGGTAAGAATGGTACTTAATAATTTCCTGTCTCTTAGTTGAAAGCCTTTGTTTGAAGCCGGTTACTGGTCTGCATTAACTCGATATGAATAAATGTTAGAGGTTTACGTCCGCTTTAATCGTTAAGAGCATAGGGGCAGTTCAACGGATGCTTCGTCATTTGCAGCCTCAGATGATCGGCGCTGGCCGCAAGGTAGATTGTGGTAGTCTTGATGTCGCTGTGTCCCATCATCTTCGACAGGCTGAATATGTCGCACCCTCCCTCGAGCATGAGCGTCGCGAAGGTGTGCCGGAGCGTGTGGGCGCTGAAGTGCAGCGTGAGCGACGTTCGGAGCTGGCTTATCAGTTTCCGCAGTCCGTCAACGGTAAATGGCTGGCTGCCGCGAAGCGAGCAGAAGAACTCGGGACAGGTCTTGTGCAGGCGCTTTCGCTCGTCCTTGTACCGCTTCAGCGTCTGGGCCAGCACGGTGCTCATCGGCAGTATTCTGTCCTTGCTTCCTTTGCCCTGGCGGATGAAGATGGTGAGGTTGTCGGTATCGACATCGGTAAGCTTGAGGTTGAGCAGTTCCTGTCTGCGCAGTCCCGCATACACGAACGTCGAGAATATGGCGTGATTCCGGTACCGCAGAAACTTGTAGTCGTACGGGTAGTTGTATACCAGTTCCAGTAGCCGCAACGCGTCCTGCTTAGTGAGTTTTCTTGGCAGCTTCTTTTCCTTTTTTGGAATCTCTATGTCCGTGGCCGGATTCTGCTCCATGTATCCCTGCTTTACGCACCACCGGAAAAACACCAGCAGGCTCTTGTGGTAGATGGCGAACGTGTTCGTCGACCAGTCGCGGTCGATGCGGCCGGAGTAGAAAAACGAGCGGACCGACGCGTCGGTGACGTCGCTGAGCGTTACCGCGCCCGTCGCCCTGCAGAAGAACGCGATGCAGGTGCGGTAACGCCTAATGGTATAGGGGGAGTATCCCCTGATTGCGAGCGAGTACTGGCAGAACTGCTGCGAGAGTATGTCGATATACATAAGTTGTGTGCGGCAGCGTGAACGGTTTCGGGTTAGCCGACGGCCCGATCCCCGGAGGATGTACCCGTTTGCAGCGGTTTTTCCGTTACGCTTTTCCCGATATAGCCTTGTTTCATAAGGCTTTTTGTGCGCTCAGAGGGATTCGAACCCACGACCGTCTCCTTAAGAGTTGCAGACGGTGGCCCTTTGGGGAAAATATCGTTGCATTAAAAGGGTATTTTCGGAAAACGGAAGGTTTCCGAGTGGGTTTCTTGGGGCCTGTTTTCCAGCCGCTCGGGCGCTGCCGCTGATTAAAATTGGTACTGATAAACGAGGCGGGTGCCTCTTCCGTATCATACACTAAAATTGCTGCCGGTATAACACTAGCTTGTCAGGAGAAAATAAAAAAGCCGCTCCGAAGTGGATGCGACTTTTTTAGACCGTTTCAATATAGCCCACAGACAGCGCACGCCGCATAGAGTATCGGAAGCGTAGAGCCATTGAGATTGAGATGGGTCAGCCATTGAAGTCTACGGGTGCAGCTTTCTAAGTCTATCTCGCCATGAAAGCCGTAGGGGTAATATGCGACGAGTTTACTATCTATGCCATGCCTCGCGAGCAGGGGCGGCATTACGCGCAGCAAGTCAGTCCACTGAGTGCCGCCGTTTTTCTTGGCCGCTATCTCCCTTGTTGCCTCGTGCAAACCGCCTTTGACGCCTGCATGATTCGTCCGACTAAAGAAAAAGCGCATGAGCCGTCTGTCCCTTTCTACGTCGAGTATACTGGTCTCATCGTTATAGGTGGCCCGCCAAGCCGGCTGGCTGTTAAAAAAACGCAATCGATGGCTGAAAAAGCACGCGGAGCACGGAGTCGCAAGTGCTTGATTATGAGTGAAATACATGATATCGTGTCTTAATAAGTTTGTATTCGCTTGGGTGTCGACCCATCGACACCCAATGTAATGCGAATCGAATTTGTTGATTATCAAGCCCTTGGCGCCTCGCGCCTCGGGTTTTTTTTCTTGTATTAATGGGGTTTCATTTTTAATGGTTCTAAGCTGTCTCGCATGGCTTGCTGGCCAGCCACGCTTTAAATTGACGGAAACTCTGGAAGCTCTAAAAAATGACGCAACTATGACAATTAAGGAGTTGCCATGTTAATCTGGGTGACTAACTTAGTGCCAAACGACTGGATTGTTAGCTTCTCCCATAAAGTGTTGCTGCAATTCTTTTATGCACCCTCGCGGTGCGCAAGCTTTAAAGGGCCCTGGATGCCGTCAGAATCATCCAGGTTCCCTTTAGCCTTCATTTTGAGGCTCTTGAATGCAAAATACTCACTTATTTCCGCGTTTCTGCTTTTTATTTTCAATTAACCTTTGCGCAATTTATTTTCCGCTAACTTCCTGTTTTTCCGCGGAATGCATAAGTTTGCGATGCAATAGCCACGGCTCGGCAAAGCCTATAGCGGTTGCCTATGACGGCAAGTGCCCCCCCCTGTCGCTGTTGGGCATTATTCACCCAATCAAAATTAATTTAACGGATGCTTTCCGATCTGCCCCCCGTAAATGCTCCACCGTAGCAGACAGGTATATGGTCGTGCTCGAGATCTCCTCGCGCATTGCCCGCTGCGAAGCGCGGCGTTTTTATGGAGCCGCCAAACCCCATTATTTTGTTCGAGGCAAAGGATGCGAGAAAAAAGACGTTTATCAACTTTCTCTTTAGGCAGGCATTCAGCGAGCAATTCAGGAAAGGCAGCCGTATATCGATATGCCAATACGAAAAAGCGCGCTGTTTCTGGGCCTATTCCCGGTCTCCCTGATGACGGCCGCTCAAATTTTCACTATGCCTGTTTAATTCATAAATTGCAACATGGAAGATAAAGAGGATAATATGCAGGCCATCATTGCGGAATACTCTAATTTACTGGCGGATTGTATTATTGGTAAAAACGCATTGGCTAACTATTATAAAATTAAATCTCATTTGAAGGCGTTTAATGAAAGGATAGCAGATGAGGAAATCACCGGAGACATAGCTGCGGTTAAAGCTTTTAAGGCGCTAGCCTATAACTTTTATAAATTAAAAGATGATTTCGAAGAGTTAATTTTAGAGCAATCAAAGAAAAAAGATAGCCTATGATTGACTGTATTGATAGAATCGGTGCTTTTAGTGTTATTACTTATCTGGCCTTGCAGGAATATTAGTTGGTAAATTCACAAATTATTCAATTTTTAAGAAGCACGGTGCATGGAAGGTTCTGAAGGGTTATACGCTTTGCGTTAGTTGTTGGCTCGTTCCAGGTCTCTATAACGAGCGTCTTAGTCTTATTTTTTCTAATCCAACACCGGGGAATACGCATCAGTGTGGCCACTTCTCATCAGAGAGTTTGCACTGCCCGTTGTCTGGCCGCCGACGAAGCCACAAATAAGCTAAATAGTCCCATAGTTCTTAACTATGCATCTCCAAGCTCCGGAAAGAGATCATCAAACATCTTTCTGGCCTTTTCCTTTACCAACTCTATGTCCTTGTTTTTGTTGTTAATCATAAGGTAGGTGCTGTGGTCAAAATCCCTGTGGTGCGTAAAAGTCTCAATGCCAAATAAGCGCACAACGGCGGTTCGGTAAACCCGGAACCTCTTGGTCAGCTTCTTTTCCTCCACGAAACTTGCATCAGTTTTTACTATGTGCGCGCCCAAGAAGCCGAAGCTGGCAGACGGGTTGCTTTTATAAATCGAAAGCATGATTCTTATGCATGTCGACAGCACTTTGGCGCACTTGTGCTCGTGAGTTAAAAGGTTAAAACGAAGCGGGTTGCTTTTGTTCTTTTTGAGGTAGTACTTGATGATATAGATGTCATACCTGTATCTTTCGACCTCAACGAGGTAGTAATTGCCTGAACGGAAACTGTAAGTTATAACCTCCTGAAGGTATTTCTTGTTGTGTGCTTTATCGACCCCTACCTTGCAAAACCTGTAGTAATTCTCAAACACTAAGGAAGAAGATATTTATATGCGGAAGGCCTGATGGCGTTAATTTCTTCAACAGTAACCCGCACCAAGTTGGACTTAGTTATCAGCGACAGTTTGCCGGGTTTAACAGGAGTGTGGTTGTACGTATTGTGGTCAGCTCGCCTCGGGGCTAATGGCCTATCAAAGTATCCCATGTGTCGCATTTTTAAATACCATTAAGTTAACTATGAGACAATTAAATTAAGATATAGTTTGTGTAAATCTTGAGAGTTCGATACAAACATAATAAATAAATATTAATTCAAAATGTTAAGAAAGCCTGCTAAACGGTTGGCTTTGAGCCGTAAATATTACTAACACAAGAAAATGTAAATATTCTTACCTGCGAATGAGCCATTACGCATTTTAATGCATTTTAACGCATTTTTGCACATTTGTAATATATACGTATGTATTTGCTGATAGTTGATCCTATAGGCTCTAAAATGACTTATTTATAATGATTATAAATTGTAATTTTTGTGTCATATGTGGGGGATTTAAGTCGAAAGCAGCTTTTTTTGGGGGAAAGATGAATTCTCTATTCCATACGCAAGTTCCCAACGCATCCTATCTTCCATCGGGCTGACCGTTAGAATAATATGAAGTTGTGAATCCCTCCAACGACCACTCAAAACCATGCACTCCCATCGGCTGCACCGACTTCCGAAACGAGCGCAAACCGTTCGGCATCAGACTGCATGACCGGTTCTCACACGTCTACGCGCTGGGGAAGACCGGAAGCGGCAAGACGACGCTGCTGCTCAAGATGGCGGTTGACGACGTGCGCAAGGGATACGGCGTGGCGCTCATCGAGCCGCATGGCGACGCGTGCCACGCGCTTTTGGCGCAGGTTCCGGAGCACCGAAAAAGGGACATCGTATACTTCGACCCGACGAACGCAGAGCACCGCATGGGCTTCAACCCGCTTCGTGGCGTCCCGGCGGAAGAGCGGCACCTGGTTGCATCCGAGATAGTGCTGGCGTTCAAGAAAATATGGGCGGATTCCTGGGGTCCGCGCCTGGAATACATCCTGCGGTACTCGATCCTCACGCTCCTGGAATACCCGGTGGCCACGCTGCTCGACATCCAGCCGCTCCTTCTCGACCACCAGTTCAGAAACATGGTGCTGCACTATGCTGACAACGCGGCAATACGATCATTCTGGCTCAACGAGTTCGAAAAGTACCCGCCGTCTCTCCGGGCGGAGGCCATCATGCCGATCCTCAACAAGGCCGGCGCGTTCAGCGCGAACGCGGTGCTGCGGGACGTGGTGGGGCAGCAGGAAGGAATCTCCATCGAAAGGATAATGAACGACGGCAAGATACTGGTCTGCAACCTCTCGAAGGGTGTCATAGGCGAGGACGCCACCCGCATGCTGGGCAGTCTCATCTGCACCGGCATCCAGACCGTCGCGATGCGCAGGGCAAGAATGGCCGAGGATGACCGCAGACCGTTCATGGTGTTCGTCGACGAGTGCCACTCCTTCATAACGGGTTCCCTTGCCGAGATGCTCTCAGAAATCCGCAAGTACAGGGTGGGATTGTTCCTCTCGCATCAGTACATGGATCAGCTGGCCGAGGACGTCCTGGGCGCGGTGCTAGGAAACGCGGGAACGGTGATCTGCTTCCGTCTGGGTGCGCGCGATGCGAAGGTCATGGCTGAGGAATTCTACCCGGTCTTCAAGATGGATGACTTTACCAATCTGTCGCGGTTTTGCTTTTACATTCGCCTGCTGATTGACGGGATTGGGAGCAGGCCGTTTAGCGCAGAAATTGCAAAGTCGTCAAGCCAGGAGTCAAAGGAAATCAACCTTACATGATATAGCCGTTAAACCGACGACGAATAGTTCAGATTAGACAATCGATACGTCATTGCCGGCACGCTGACGTCAAATGCCTTGGCCAGCTTTGCGATCACTTCCGTTTCCGCCAGGTTCCAGTATTCGCCCGTCGCGAATTCCGACTGAATCAGAAACGAGGGCATAAGCAGCGCCGCGGCGAACGCGTTGGCTTCCTGCTCCTGCCGAATCTCCGCTTCGCTATAGTCGTATTCGTTGTTTCTAAACTTTACGATAAAGTCCTTGTCGACGAATATGTCGTCGCTCTTTTTGTTTTCCGCATGGATCCAGTGAAGAAAGTAGTGTCCTAACTCGTGAGCGATGGTAAAGCGCCTGCGCACCTTTGAGTCCCTTGTTGAATAGCCAATGGTGCACCTCATGTCCTTGATTAGCAGTACGCCGGAAATGTTCTCACCGAAGTCATAGGAGATCAAGGTCAGCCCCTCCCGTTCGGCCAATTCCTGAACCGGGATTCCCGGCGAGCTAATTTGGTGCTTCGTCAGAAGGTTCATGACGAACTGCTCAATGGCCTCAAACGTTGTCCTATTTGGATTCATCGGTTTGGTTTTTTGAAGAGGACAGGTTTATGAACCCCTCCATCTTGATTACTTGCGATTCAGACCCTATCCTCTTATTTATTTTCGATTTAACGTCATTATTGATCTCGCTCGCCGCGCCCTGCTTAGCAGGTATCAGCTCGGTTACCTTGATGCCCAAAAAGTCTGCCACATCTAGCAACGTGTGCAACAATATCTTCTGCCTCCCGTTCTCGATATTGATAATGGAGGCTCTACTCAATCCTACGTAGCTTGCGACGTTCTCATGGCTTTTCTCGGACCTTATCCTGCTCGACTTTATCAGCTCCCCAACCTGCTGATAAAACTTCTTCTCGTCTTGTTCCGTGTACATTTGTGATAGTTACTCAAATATAATTAATTGTTTGCAATACAAAACGCTTTTACGCTAAATATATTGCTAATGTTACAGTAAGCTGTTTGTGTCACAAACAGAACCAAAAAATAAATTTTGCAAATTTTATTTTTCGGAAATTTATTTTTTATATTTGCTTTTAATAAGCACAAAAAAATACCAGACTTGCGCCTGGTACTGGAAATAAGTTGAGCAACCAGTCTCGCCAGCTGCCACGTTCTTTTGAAATTCGACACTTCAAAAATAACTACTCAATCGGATTATCCAATACCTGGCAGTATATTTTTTACAACTTTTCTGGAATTTCCTAATTCAATGTCGGCGAAACAGGACACAAACGGGACTATTTAGCAGGATTTAACGCGGCATTGGCCGCAATTAACGAAATTAACTTAGAAAACAATGTCAAAAAACACCGCGCAGGAGGTCATAAAGCCTTCTGTACCAAAAATGCTGCGCGCCGTATTTCTGTATACGGGCCAGGGCGATTCAACAATCCTCGCCATCCCAACCGGGGAGGGCGCCGACGACTACCAGTACGCGCTCATAGACGCCGATCTGGACAAGGAAGAAAACGAGGTTAACCTCGTGAGCATGCTCAGGGACCTGCTCGACGGGAAAGACCTGTCAACCTACATCAACACGCATCCCCACAAGGACCACACAGGGGGCATCAAGGAAATCTACGACGAAATCGGAATTGCCGAGGTGTGGCACAGTAACCACACTCTGACCGGCGGGGACAAGGCAAGCTACGAGGAACTGCTCTATGTGCTTAAGAAGGTCGGAAAGTCGAACGAGTACCACCTCAAGGGAACGAATTCCCTAAACCAGGTCCGGAACACCGAAGACGAGGATACCGAAAAGAAGCTTGGCCTGATAGACTACCAGGTATTCGCTCCTGCGGAATACGTGTGCGACGAGATCGACGGCGAAGACGAGCGAACCAGGCGGAACCGTATACACGAGCAGTGCGGGGTATTCAAGTTCACCTACGGTGGCAAGTCCATACTGTTTACCGGCGATGCGAACAAGGACGCCTGGGAGAAGCACATAACGAAGTACCACAAGGACGCCCTAAAGGCAGTAGTGACAACCGCCAGCCACCACGGCTCAAGGACCGCGTTCAAGAACGGCAAGGACGACGAGACCCCGTACACTAAACACCTTGAGTATATCGACGCGGAACACCTTATCGTCAGCGCACCGAAGCAGAAGGACAGCCCGCACGACCACCCACATGACGATGCCATGGAGATTTACGAGGAGTACTTTGATGCCGACAACATTTACCACCTCGGCGACAAACCGTACTGCATAGTTGTCGACATTGCCGCGGACGGTAACGTGACTATAGCTGAAGACCTCAAGCTCATAGAGGCCTACGGACAAGGCGAGCCAGTTGCCGATGATAAAAAGAAGACCAGCGAGTCCGCCAACAGGGCCGAGATCCTAAAAAGCTACGCGACCAATGCAAGGCCCTGGAAACGGTAAGTACAGACAGAGGGATACCGCATCGGCGCTGGCGCGGTATCCCAAACTGTCGCCACGCATCTCCGCTGTCGGCGAAGATGTCCTGGAGGGTGAGATTGACCTTACGGGTCCCGATGGGGAAGTCGTTGAGTCATATCAGGTGAAGATGCTTTATACGGACAACTTTCCCCGAGCGTACCCCAAGGTCTACGAAACCGGAGGAAAGTTCCAGCGGCAGAGGAGTTCCATGCACATCAACGGAGACGGCACGCTGTGCCTCAACTCAGAGCCGGGCGAAGCGATTGATACGCACCGGGGCATGGACACGTGCTCGTTCATCGAAAAAGTGCTGCTTCCCAACCTGGCATGGCGAACCTATTCTCTTGAGCAACCTGCCGACAAGCTGGCCGAGTTCAGTCATGGTATAGAGGGTACAATTGAATCGTATCAGGAAATTCTGCAGACCGATGCTCCTCGAACAGCGATAGCGATACTGGATGCCCATATCAGCAAGTCGTTGCCGCACCGCAATGAAAGATGTCTTTGTGGGTCGGGAAAGAAGTTCAAGAACTGCCATCAGGCTCAGGCTGGCAAACTGGGCGCCATCCCCGTCGCTACGCTGGAAACGCACGCGGCAAACATGAAAAAGTTTGTATACGAAAAAGGTTAAACTACTTAAAATTAAAATATGAACAAATACTACTTGCAGGCGCGCTTGTTTCCGACAGTGCTTACCTCCATACCGCTCTTCGTTCTCGTTAATGAGGTGATACTCAAGTTTTACGGCCCAAAGCTGGAGGACGTGCTCGCGATCCTTCCGCACCTCACGTCGTTCAGCATTACTGCCGCGCTGGTTTTTCTCTTCATACAGATAAACCGAATTGTTTCCAAAGAAGTATTTCAAAAGCTGTATTTTAAGGACGAGCTTTACATGCCGACTACCACTCGGCTTCTGCTAAAGGACACACACGTGGAGGCGTCTATAAAGGCTCAGATTCGAAACAAGCTCTATGACAAGTATGACATTCGCCTTATGGAGTTGGTGGAGGAGGAGGCAAACGAACTCGACGCCCGCAAGCGCGCCGCGTTCAGTGTCTCGCAGATTCGAAACAACCTAAGAGAAAACAAGATGTTATTGCAGCACAACATCGAATTCGGATTCATGCGCAACATGCTTGGCGGATGCATTCCGGCGATCCTTTTTTCCATTGGCATTATCTTGTTCGGCAACTACTCTGCAAACGAAGCGCTTACAGTGGAAGGCTATGTGCTGTTCGGCGTGTACCTTCTACCCGTGCTGTTGAGTAAGTGGATTATAAGTACCTACGGCAACATGTATCAAAAGGTTCTGTTTGAGCAATTCCTAAGCGTTAGCTAACGGCGTTTAGCTGGCCAATGGGCCAGGCTTCATGCGCCGTGTTGAATACTGGCGGGTCGAAACCTCTTTTTGGATTCTTGCAGAAGTCCTTGGCGAAATCCTCGTTTTTTACCAGTATTTGGATGCGATTTTCGTTTACGTCCAATACCACATATCCCGCCTGGTTATTCGTTATGCGGATTTCGGGGTATTTGGAATATGCCAGGTAGGACGAACTCGCGTTGCCAAGAAGTGTAACGGTGGGCTTTAGAGTTTTGAGGAAGTCGAAGTTTCTCCCCGAATCCCTACCGTGATGTGGGGCAAAGAGCACGTCTATGTCGGCTACGTCATCCTTGTAGTGCTCCAAGATGTAATCCCAGGAATTGTCCTCGCTGTCACCCGCGAATAAAATCTTCCAGCGGCCACCGCCACTTTTCGGTGGCGTGAATAGCAAAACATATGACAGATCATGGTAACTCTTGTTTCTGTTTGCTTGTGCCACTAGTGCTTCGGTCGGACATAGTACCTTAAGATTGTCATCGGGCCAGTACGGGCTGTTGCTGTAGTCGAAATTTGTAAGCCTTTTGCTGGAGGCGTACTGTCCTCCTCGAATTTCCAGGTAAAATTCCCAGTCTTCCTTGTTGTAGCCGGCGAAAAAATTATTCACATCTATAAACTTGTCATTATCGGTGTCCCACGTATTGTAGACGGCCAGGGTAGCGTATAGATCCTTGATGCCATCCAGGTGATCCATGTCAGGATGAGTAATTATGAACCTAAAGATCTCGCTGATGTTTTTTTTAGTCAGGTATTGAATCGGGTTGTCGGGCTGGGACTTTTGGTGATAGTTCTTTTTCCCAAAAGGAACACCAGTCCTTTTTTTCATCTCGCTTCGCGTCAATGATTCCTGTACGGCAATTTCGGCGGGCGTATTGTAATCGTTGTATGCGTTGCTAATATCTATAACAGATACCCGGCCAGAGTCGTGCTGGATTATATTGCAGTCCCCCTCAAGCACGTTTAAAAAATGAATTACCGACATATGAATTTGATAAGGTCAAAATTTAACTAAATATAGGGAATAGTTCTGGAATTAGCTGATTATAAATACTCATTAATATGCATTGGTTTCTTTCAACAAGCGCGACCGCTAACTAAGCCCCCCTTACACTTACGATTCTCCTGGCATACACTCAAGGAAAATTCCTTGAACTTAAAAACAGTACGCCATGAACAGAAACAACAACTTCGACGTCTACCAGGCCGTCACCGACCGCATCATCCAGCAACTGGAACAGGGCACCGTCCCGTGGAAAAAGCCGTGGACAGTGGCCGGCCACCCGCAGAACCTAGTCACGAAGCGCCACTACACCGGCATCAACGCCTGGATGCTGGGCTCAGCCGGCTACGCCCAGAACTACTTCCTCACCTTCAACCAGCTCCAGGAGCGCGGCGGCAGTGTGAGAAAGGGAGAGCGCGGACATCTGGCGGTCTTCTGGAAGCGCATGCAGTCGGAGGAGGAGCACGGAAAAGAGGGCACGGTAGTCACCAGGAAGTCCGTGCTCCGCTACTACTACGTGTTCAACGTCGCCCAGTGCGACGGCCTGCCGGAAATCGTCGACACCCCTTCTCCGATGCATTCCGTCTCGCCGCTTAACACGTGCGAGGCTATCATAGAAGCCATGCCGCAGTGTCCTACCATCAAGCACGGAAAGCAGCAAGCATACTATGATCCGCTGAAAGACCAGATCAACATGCCAAAGCAGGGGAACTTCTCTTCCATAGGGGCCTATTACTGCACGCTTTTCCATGAGCTGGTGCACAGCACCGGGCATAGTTGCAGATTGCGGCGCAAGGGCATCACGGAACCAACCGAGTTCGGCACCCAAGCCTATAGCATGGAGGAACTTATCGCCGAGATCGGTGCCTGCTATCTTAACTCGGTGGCCGGGATGATAGACCGGGAGTTCGAGAACAGCGCCGCCTACATAAGCGACTGGCTGAAAGCGCTGAAGAGCGACAAGCGGCTGATCGTGATTGCCAGCGGCCACGCGCAGCGGGCTACGGACTTTATCCTCAACGTGCAGCACGCCAAGCGGGAAGACGAGGAGGTATCGGAACAAACAGAGACCCAGTGATGGGTCTTTTAATTTTTAATATCAACAATAAATAATAAATTAATTTTGTATAAATCAACAACATCACAATTAACTTATTATTAATATTTTATAATTTTGAAAATGAGCATATTATGAAATAATATTTTACATTTGTTATACAATCAATTATATATTTTCTTTTTAGTGTATACTGCAATTGCTTTAATAAATCATTCTATTATTGATTAAACGTTGTTATATGAAAAAAATTAAATTCAACAGTATAGACGGCACTGATCTTGTTGGCGACTTTTACTCGGGCGAATCATCAGTAGTGGTTTTTTTAGTGCACGGTATTACTGCTAATAGAAAAGAGGACGGGTTATACAAGGATATTTGCAATAGATTGCAGGAGAAAAAAATCGGGTCATTTTCAATTGATTTAAGAGCGCATGGAGACAGTGAGGGGAAACAAGAAGAGTTGACATTAAGTGGTTGTATTAATGATATATTTTCAGGCATCCAAACCCTAATTCAGCTATCTCACGCAAAAAATGTGATAGTTATTGCCTCGAGTTTTTCGGGAGGATTAGCTGTGTACGCTTCGCATAAACTTCAGCCATTAATCCAGTCTATAATCCTATTTAATCCAAGGCTCGACTATACTCCATGGATTAAAAACGATGCATTTTGGGTGGATGGTGCTATTTCAAAAACGGCCTCAAAAATCCTTCGAAAAAAGAAATATTTAATGCGAAATGACTTCAAAATTGGCAGACCTATGCTAAACGAGATATTATGTTTTAACCCATCTCAGTCATTGCAAGATATTAAAACTAAGATTCTTTTCATTCATGGAACAGATGATTCGGTGGTTTCAATTGCTGAATCGGAATCTAGATTTAACGAAAACAGAATGGGTAGGTTGGTAAAAATTGAGGGTGCAGATCACGGTTTCGTTTCTCCCACAGACGAAAGAGCATCATCGGAAGTTAACAGAAAATTCAGAGAACTAGTGATAACAAATACAATTGAATGGATTGATGAAATTACGAAGAGTATTAATTAATTTATTAAAACCATATTATTTATATGAGAATGTTCTGATTCAGAAAGGGGTCATAATTCATCCATACGCCGTTTTGGGGGCTCCAAATTATATAGAAGATATCGAGGATTTAGTGCCTCTTCCGAAAACACTAATTTGTCACAACGTATCCATAGGATCACATGTTATAATATATGAAGGCGCTCAGATTTTTGAAAATGTCGTGATAGAGCCATATTGTAGGATCGGAGCAAAAAGCTCCATTGGTGCTGGATCTAGATTAATATATGGTTGTCGAATTCACAATAATGTACAAATAGGCTCTGGTTGTACAATTGCTGGTAATTGTTCTGATAATGTTGTTATTGGAAACAATGTGTTTCATTTTGGCAGAATTGCACACAAGTTCAATTCTCCGAAAAGTAACTGGGACGAAACAACAGAGCCTTCACCAATTATCGAAGACGATGTGGTTATTGGTGCGAATGCTTTAATCATCGGTCCAATTAAGATTGGTCGAAATTCTTACGTGGCCGCAGGGGAAGTAGTAAGGGATTCTGTTCCTGAAAATAACATTTTATACAAGGGAAATCTATATACCAAAGACGAATGGAAAGGATCATTAAAAACAAATGAATTTTTCGCTAACGAAAGAAATTAACTTATTTTTTGCTTACTCATTTAGAGGTGACGATTATTATCACAGGTCCGACATCATTAGTGTCATAGAAGACGCGTGCGAGATAGCGAGCAGTGACACTATGCGACTTAAGAATAAAATAAAAGTTAAACCCGATTTTTATTTAAAGGATTTTGGTTCGGTTCTTCTCTTTGAGATAGAAAATAGAATTAAAGAAAGTAAAATTTGCATAATTGATATAACAGATAATAATCCAAATGTTTTCTTTGAGTTGGGATTGGCAAAGGCTTACCAAAACGAGATCATCTTACTAAAGAATAAAAAGTCAATTCGGGACTTTGAGGTGCCAAGTGACATAAAAGCAATTCATTTGCTTTACTATGATGATATAAAAGAAATAACAGGTCGGATATCCCAGCGAATTGTGGACGCTGCCAAAAGTATCACCCTATTAGATGATGACATTTTAAATGTAGCAAGGAATACTTGGAATTTTGGAAAGAAGGAAATTCCTATAAGTATTAACATAGTAACGGCTTCAAGTGAAACGGAATCGGTCTTTCGTTCATTTGAGCATCCCGACCATATTTATCTAGATAATTTGTGTGATAAGGATTCAATACTCGAATTATGTGTTATGCTTTCCAAATTATATCCACTGAGTGACATCAAGATTTTTTCGACCGAACATTTTCAACCTAGTTTTTATGAAGAAGATATAATTTTAATAGGAGGGCCAGGCACCTCCGAGTGTTTAAATAATGAGGTTGCTAGAATATTTTTAGACAATTTGAAAATTCCCATTAGTTACGATGACAGTGCTTTGGTGTACAGTGACAAAAGATATGAGGCTATCGTAAATAACAAAAATTTATTAACGAAAGATTTTGCGTACTTCGGTAAATTCATTAACCCTTTTAATGCTTTAAAAAAAGTATTCTTCTTACAGGGAATACATACCTTAGGTGTATTAGGCGCTGTAAAATCATTTGCACTTAACCCAACAGCGATTTATAACCATAAAATTTTAGACAATCAGAAGCCAGACGATGAAATAGGTTTGATTTTTCCTATAAACATAGTTTCTGGTAAAACAATGCCAACTCTCATAAAAGACGATTTCACTTTAAAGTAAGGCTCTTACATGTTTGCATCAATTATAACCTGTATTTATAACCAGGATTTAATATTATTCAACGAGTGTGTTCAGTCAGTATTCAGTCTGAAAGGAAGTCATCAGGTTGAATGGATAATAGTCGATGACTACTCAGATGATAATTACTCAGATGGTTACCAAACCCTATTAAATGAATTTATCCCAACTGCCAACCTTGACGTTAGGTTAATTAAATTAAATACAAATTCAGGACTATCTAAGGCTCGGAACCAAGGACTAAAAAAAGCGACAGGACAATTCATAATTATATTAGATTCAGATGACTTACTGCCGGACGATCTTTTGAACAGCTTAGATAAAAATTCGAAATTTAAATTATTTTGCTACGAGGTCGAGTATTTTAACAACACTAAACGAGAACATAGAAGGTTAGGCTTTTTTAAAGACAATTTTCATTTATATGGAAACACCGCACTATGCCCCTTTTTTTGGTTTGACTTTTATTACCATGGTTTGGTCGCCAGTGCCATACTTTTTGAAAAATATGGCAACTATGATGAAACTCTTTTTTGCGGCGAAGATCAAGATATATTAATTCGATTTACGCAATCAGTCGAGAGAGCAGAAATTACATTCATAGATAAGGTTGGATATTACTATAGAATAAATCCGAATGGCATTTGCGCCACTAATTGGATATCAGTAAAACGCGGTTACGAACAATCCATGCTCCGTTTAATGCAAACTGTAAATTCAGAAATTACCGCCTGTCGATTTGGAAATGTTACAATTATTGAATCATCAGAAATAGATTGCTATGAATATTATCATAAAAAATTTGGCTGGATGAATTGGTTTGATGCAAAAACAATATTAAAATGATTAACCGTTTAAATGATTTTTCTTTTTTAAAAAAAGAGCATGAAAAAATGATCTTCTTGGAAGGCTTTGCAGAGGAAATTTTTAATTACACACCTGAGACTGTACGCGACTTTTTATGCAATATTATTGAGCAGGAAACCAATTCGGTTATCCGCCATGAAGCCGCATTTATTATCGGCACCCATATAAAGTTCCTTTCATGTTTTGAAGATATTATAGCCAAGAGGTTAATAAACGTTGTGAAAAGCGAAAAATCAATTGTTCTGATTCACGAAATTATTGAAGCGTTTGGGCACTTCAAGTCAAATGTCGCTATTGATTTTTTGCAAGAAATGTATACTTGCGAAAACCAAGATATAAAAGATACAGTGATAATCAGTTTGGGTAGAAATCCGATATAGAGCTTCAGGAAATAAGGTATTCTTCGCTCTCAAAATCCGCAAAAAGTAACGCCAGGTTTTCATCGGCACAGGTACAAGCCTTTCAGGCACGGATCTGTGCCGATCAGCTCTATTCGCTCCCGCGAATGCTGAACCTGTCATTATTCTTGCCGGATTAAGGTCGCTCATCATGAAAGCTCCCTTTGCCAGTGCATACCCCGTCACTCGCGTTCAGGGATATGCACTGGCAACCGCTTTCCTCGTGTAGGCTCGCCTGCGCATCGCAAACGGCTTCACAAAGGAGGTCGCGTTGGACTGTCACCGCATTAGCCCCTCGCGCTCGTCAAACACTGACCTCCATTGCTCGTGTAAGACATACTGCCCACACGCCTGACAGCTCCCCCTGGGCAGACCGTTTGCTCAACTCGCAGGGCAACTGCGTTACTCTTCGTTGCCTTTCGGCGGCTCGCATGGTCAAGCTGGCTTTATTTCCTGAGCGCTACCAATTTCTCGGTTGGAGCTGCGGTGCAGCTCCATGCCACCGATTGCTTGTAACATATTCAGTTGAGGGCAGATAGGCATTAATCGTCATCCGCCCCAGGCAGGGATCTATACATCAATTTTAAACGGCTCAGTAGCGACCGAAATAATCTTTCCGTCGGAAAGAAAGTTGAATGTAATTGTTAACATGTAGCACCCCATAGGCGCCATTCCGGCAGTTTGAATGAAGTTGTCCGAAAAAAATCTTAGTGTGGCAGTTCCACTAGCAGTGAATCTCAGTTGATTGTTGACGGTATATTCTTTGGTGCCGTGATGATGGTTCAGAACAATATCGTACCACGCTTCTTCGTTCACAAAGCCGCCTCCACTATATTCCTCAAATGCCTTTGTTTTCACACTTATAGATTGAAGTATATACACCTTATTCGACTTTCCCATGAAATTGAAATGAAGTTGGGGCGCAAGAAGGTTTGCTGAAGCGACTATATACGGATAATTCTTTTTCGCGTAATCCATGTAGAGCTGCGGAGTGCGGGCCGTCGGTTTACTTTTTACAAATTCTTTCCATAGGCTGTCATGCTTGGTCCAAATTGGAGACGAAGCCTTTTTGTATGCAGGGGTTATCGTTACGTAGCGATAAAGCTTTTCATGCGGTCCGGCGGGGGGAACCGATGCGTGGTTCTGCCTGGAAGTAGCCTTGGTTTCATGAAAAAGTGGGCTATCCTCAACGCCCCATTTTAATGATAGTTCTTGGTTTTGTGCAAATGCCTGCTTGCATAATAAAATTAGCAGCCACAGAAAGAATCTAAGGTTTTTCCTCATCGGTGTGTAGGGTGTCATAAGCGTGTGTGGGTTTTAAGGTTATCCGCAGCGTTTTGTCATTTTGCCAGGCAAAGCCCACGTCAATTGGCAGTACGGCCGAACTATCGGGTTCGTCCAAGAACTTGTAAAGCAACTGCCTTCTGCCTACCCTTAAACGGTAAGAGGTTATTTCATCGGGCTCCACGAAGCCTACTTGATAGACCTCTCGCGGTTCGTCATTTAGGAATATCTCGGCTCTCTTTTTTGCGTAGAATTCAACATTTTGATAAAAGAGTATTATATAGGCGAAGTACCCAGTTACGGATAGCGAGAGTATATTAAACACAAAAAGGAGGGGTAGGCTATCAAGCATCCGCCGATATCCGGAGGACATCTTTTCCATCAACCTGTCTTCGTCGCCAAACATCAAAGCTGCGATGAACGCCAGGCAGGCCCAAATAATGGATACAGACAAAAAGACACTAGAGAGAGCACTGATTATTTTGTCGTCCTTACTTGATATGCTTTTTAATATTCCATAAAGTACAATGCTCGAAAATAGGCCAATCCAGTGTATGGTGATCAAAATCTTTTTTATCCGATTCATTTTGTGATAAGCCTAACTTGTTCTCTTCAATAATTAAATCTCTAAATTGGAAAGACAGCGATGTGCGCAGCATGCCTTTTTACAACTCTTTACTAGTTCCTAAACAGTGCCCTCCTTATCGCTATCAAGAAGATAGCTCTCATAAGTGTTGGTTGTAGCATGCTTAGCGCTTGCCGATTTAAGTATCACTAAAGGTATGGAGCGAGTTTGGCATTTACAAGTACAATATCCTGAAAAATAGACGATTGTGCAACTTTAACGACAGTTAAATAACTTACATCATCCGCGTGCTTTGTTTCTTTGCACTCAAATAAATAGAAAAAACATCAAAGCTATCCGGCTTTCGCGACCCACCCCAAAAGCCCCGCAAGAAATTCCGGCATAAACCCGCAGTCAGCCGCGCCGCCCATTTATTCCGTTGCTTCTTGCCCGGCTTGCCGGCGCCGGAAACCAAGATTTCTTTTTCTCTTTTTGTTTTTTGGAAATATCATATAACGAAAGCGGGGGCAAACGGGGAGGGCTGGCGCATTTTAGGCCGAGGGCCGTGTAATTCGCAGTTATACTACGCGTGGATATCCTTCTTGTTAGGATTAGAATTGAATTTTATTTATGGAAGTATATAAACCTATGCAAT
Organism: Mucilaginibacter sp. P4_C11; assembly: GCF_056402115.1. Lineage (NCBI taxonomy): Bacteria > Pseudomonadati > Bacteroidota > Sphingobacteriia > Sphingobacteriales > Sphingobacteriaceae > Mucilaginibacter > Mucilaginibacter sp. P4_C11. Next base: position 88,103 of record NZ_JBFUIA010000019.1, read on the forward strand.
TCTTTCATAAATTCATGTTCTTTATAAGCAGAAACATCACACTATTAATAAGTTAAGGAAGGTATACTTTATGGAACAAGAAATCTGCGTCAATGATAACCCTGTTGTCAGTCAAAATACGACAACAACGAATGTTGGTATTACAAACGAAGATCCCAGTATCTTCCCGACATGGGTGCTGAATACAGGATTTATCACAGGCCTTATTTTAGCTGGCCTTTGTTTATTTCTAGCGGCCTACTACATGATTAATTTTCAGAACCTAAGCAGTGCTGGTATAAATCAAGTTGTAAACAAAACTATGAGTAAAGGAACGGTTAATCCGCCAAATACAGCTTCTATTAATGGAAACGATTACCAGATGATACGAGTTGCTCTGGCTACCAATATGTATATAGCACGCATTTTGCTCTTGTCTTGTGGAATCTTCATTGGGCTGGCGTTTGGTTTCCTAGGCTTTTCGCTCTTTCTATTTGGCGTAAAAGGCAGCATAGACGCATCGTTAAGCGCAACTGATAAATATAAATTACAAGTGGCACGTCTTTCACCAGGACTCTTTGTGATTTTATGTGCGACAATATTAATTGGCGTTTGCGCAACAAGAAGCTTGCCTATAGACATGAATCAAAGAAACACAGGTGAGTTTGGTCTCAGGCAATATGAGCACCCTATAAGCAGAATGTTAGATAGCGCTAACAGGGAAGAGGGTCCAAATCGTGATACCACAATGCCGCGTTAAAAGTTATGGCACATACAGCTCGCTTTTTTTTACTAAGCATTTTCGTTTTTTTGACTGGCGCAGGTCAGCTATCGGCTCAGATAGGTACCGCAACCAAGCAAAATGAATGGGCACAAATTCAGCAAATGGCAGATAAAGCATTCGCCTTGAAGGATCAGGAAGCTAGGCTTTCAAATCAATTGCTGGAATTTAAAGTGCGTGAACGTATGCGAAGTTTTCAGGAAACAGTCCATCTGTTAACCCCTTGGATTGACAAATATTTTCCAACAGGTAAAACTCATCCCACTACGGCATTCGTGCATGCCATTTTTTTACAGACGCTTTATCTTGAATACGCTGGATATTATCAACTTGTTTATAAGGCGTATTCATCTTATTTGCCAGCATTGTTGGGCGTACTTGAACTCACACACCAAGCTATACCAATTTACGATAAGGTACCGATAAGTTACTGGGTTAGGAAAAAGTCGTCTGTCTTCGCTTCTGTAAACAAGGAATTGGAAGCGCGAAAGGATATTTTTGATTTTGAGATTTTGGAATCGGCCGACTCTGAATTAGACAAAGCAATGAGGCGAGTAGATTACATGTTAAAAACGAGTCGGTATCTCTCTATTGTTTCTAGCCAGTCGGATCAACAGTTTGCATTGAAACAAATTGTTTTGAATGTAGCTAATTCAGTAGCTGAAAAAGACCCTATAAAATGGTCTGACGTTTATATAAGCGGGCTCTGTAAAACTTTTAAACTCCCTCTAAGCAAAACAACAGGCAATGGCTTTCATTTATATAGTGTGCGCACAGATGCTGGCCAGAAGGTTACTATCGCGCTCGATCAGGCTGAAAAGAACATTAAAAGCAAATATAGTAAAGCAAGGCCCTTGAAGGAACTTGTAATTGCAATTCACGGAACGGTCAGAGATTCGTCTTTTACCGATTCTGTTTTCAACAGCATTTTTGGTCAGCGTGAATCATTTCAGTCGATCAATTTTGACGTTGAGAGATGGAACGGAAGAATAATATTTGTAAACACCTCTTTACACTCTGAAAATACCAGTCTTATTTCGAATATTCAGGAGCAGGCTGCCTTTTCCTGGCTTCTGAACGATTGGACAGGGCTCCACCCCCCTCATTGGTTCATTGGCATTCCGTTTAATAATACCTCTGTAGACAATATTCATCTGGACAGCTTTCGACTCCTTTTTCTAAAAGCAACTCTTGAACATGATAAATTCCCTTTAATTGAGTCCTTTATCAATATGACTCATGACTCCAAACCATCTGACGTTATATTTATTAAAGGGTATTGGGAATATTTTTGGCGTTTTTTTGAAAAGAAAGGATTGGCTGATAAATTATATAATAGTGCTCGCAATATCAAATTAAAAGGAAAAGATGCAACAAACATGGAGTGGGCAAAGTTACTCACTAACGTAACGAGTGAAACTTTGGAGGATTTAAACAAGGAATTTATCCAATTTGTGCAATCACGAAAAGTCGAAAATATTCAGCAAAACAATAATCATTGGGAGTTAGCAGCAAAAGATTTTATTTTCTCACAAGAAAACACCAATTAAATGTAATAGCCACAACTTCATTTGACAATTTGATGATCGTTATATGCGCAACATCAGCGGCAATACCAGATTGCTTGCATATTTGTGGTGAGGGATAATGTATTGACGCTATCGTCGCAAACGTTGCACCGAAAAAACCAACACATAACACATCGATAATTTTTTCTTTCACAATGAAAAAGTTAAGGTATCCTAAGGTACTGATTTTGCATAAGTATTACGCAAGTATGATTTTCTATGAGAAATTCCTATCAATCTTTCTCTAAATAAATTTTGATTTCACCCGCAACTTTCTCAAATTTATACAACCAACAGTTGTCAAACCTAAAACCCTCACCGCCATGCCAAAGCCAGTGATCCACGGCCACTCCTACCGCCACTTCGGGGACCTTCAGATGTCCTCAAAGGAGTTCTACGCCAACCTCGAAAAGACCATCAGGGAGTACCAGTTTCCGAACGTCTCCTGCAAGCCCGTCGCGTTCTGGGAGGGCGGACTGCTCTCCGACCAGCGCGAGTACCTCCGCATAAGCTACCTCGAGTTCCGGTACCACGTGTGCGCCGCCCCGTTCGGCCGCAGCTTCTTCGTCAGCTGGTGGCTCGAGGAGACCGAGGACTGGCTGCTCGCGCTGCTCGGGCGCATCCCCCTCATCGGACGGCTGTTCCGACCGGGGAAAAAGACCTACTACCAGATCGATGCCGAGCTGATCTTCACGGAAAGCATCGAGGCTCTGGTGCGCGCCGCGGTGGCGAGCGTGGCCGCCGAGCACGGGTACCGCGCCGAGGAGATTGCCTGATGGCTGCCAAGTCTGTATCGGCGCGCCTCACCGAGCGGTTCTACGAGTGGGAGCGCTGGGGGCGCGGGCACGCGGCCTGCGGGGTTCCGGTGCAGCTCGAGCCGCCGTTCGTCCCGTTCTTCGGGCACTTCCTCGACAGCGGGTACGTTGACGACGGCAGGCGGGCCTCGCTTTTCGGCAGCCTGTTCGGGGCAAGGCACGAGGTTGCGATCGAAAGAGTGCCTATCGAGCGCCCCGTCGCGTACATCGACGACGAGGAGCACCCGTCGTTGACCATCTATGCGGTGACGTTGCCTAAAGGCCACGCAGCAAAGGCCGACAGCATCAGTCACTGCCTTGTCATGCTTTCGCAGTGCACTTCGCCCGTCTCCTTTGAGCTTATTGCGACCGGCGAAAGCGTGCTTCTGCAATTCGTATGCAGGGACGCGGTGGCGGCGTATGTCCATACGCAACTTTATGCATACTTTCCCGACTGCACTATACGGGAAGCATACGGCGACGAGGTGCTTGACTGCGCGAGGTTTGCCGAAGCGGTGTACATGCTGGACTTCGGCCTGCGCGAAGAATGCATGCGGCCAATCGCCTCCTATACCGGTGTAGGAGGTGACCCGTACACGCCGCTCTTTGGCGTGATACAGCAGCTTGCACAGGACGAAGCAGTGATTGTGCAGACGCTCTTCAACGGCACGCAAAACGCCTGGGCTAAGAGTTTAGTTACCGCAGCGAGTGATGAACGCGGCGGCTCATTCTTTCTCGACGCCCCGGAAATGCCTGGTCTGGCACGGGAAAAAGTCTCACGGCCGCTCTTTGGTGCAACCATCCGCATTGCTGCGTTGGCCGAATACGCGCAGGATGCGATACAGCTGTTGCATCACGGCGCGCTGGCTCTCGTTCATGCCTCGACCTCCCCGCACAACGCGCTCATGGCACTCGACACCCCCGACTACGCCATCAACCAGCGGCTGCACGATCTGGTGTTTCGCCAAAGCCACCGCGTCGGCATGCTGCTCAACGCCGCTGAACTTGCAACATTCGTGCACCTGCCTGACGGCAGGCTGTCCAAGAAGCTGCTTAATTCGAATCGAACGACAAAACTCGCGCCGGCGTATCTTCATGACGGGCCTTATATGATAGGAGTTAATGAGCATCAGGGCATAAGCACTAACATTGGGCTGAATGTTGAGCAGCGGCTAAAACATCTGCATATTATTGGTGCAACCGGCAGCGGCAAGTCCACACTGCTGCGCGGCCTCGTCATGCAGGATATTGCCACGCATACAGGCTGCTGCGTGCTTGATCCGCATGGCGACCTAATCGATGCGATCCTAAAAAGTATCCCCGAAGAGCGGGTCAACGACGTGGTACTGATCGATCCGTCCGATGGCGGGTTTCCGGTCGGCTTCAATATCCTCTCCGCCCACAGCGACATCGAGCGCGAACTGCTGGCATCGGACTTGGTGGCACTGTTCAAGCGCTTTAGCACCTCGTGGGGCGACCAGCTGCACAGCGTGCTGGCAAACGCCATCATGGCCTTTCTTTACAACAGCAAGCCCGGCCACTTGGGCGACCTGCGGAAGTTCTTGATCGAAGCCCCGTTTCGCAATTCCATACTCGCAACCTGTACCGACGAGGAACTGGTGTACTACTGGCACAAGGAATATCCGTTGCTGAAAACCTCATCCATTGGCTCCATCTTGACCCGGCTCGACAGTTTCCTGCGGCCAAAGGTCATTCGCACTATGGTGTGCCAAACGCAAAGCCTCGATTTCGGTACGCTGATGGATACCAACAAGATTGTCTTGGTGAAGCTGTCGCAGGGGCTGATCGGTGCGGAAAATAGCTATCTCTTGGGAGCCTGCATCGTCGCCAAGTTGCAGCAGGCCGCTATGGCACGGCAACAGCAGGCGGCGGCGAATCGTGTTCCGTTCTTCTGCTACATGGACGAGTTCCACCACTTCGTCACTCCCTCGATGGCAACCATTTTAAGCGGTGCGAGAAAGTATGGTCTGGGACTGGTCTGCGTGCACCAGGACATGCGACAGTTAGAGCGTACCGACAGCGACATCACAAGCGCACTGATGTCAAACGTTGCCACCCGCATATGTTTTCGATTAAGCGATACCGATGCCAAGCGGATGCAGGAGGGGTTCGGCGCGTTCTCGGCAGGCGACCTGCAAGCGCTCTCGGTCGGGGAAGCCATCGCGCGGGTGAACACCTCAGATGCGGATTTCAATTTGACCGTTGTTCCTGATGAAACCGACGATGAGGACAACAGCCACGCTATCATTGCCGCGTCCCGCAACGCGTATGGCGTACCAACCGAACCACAGTCTCATACTCGACCACCCACACCACCGTCTGAACCACCTGCCGCCACGGAACCGGCACCACCGGAGCCACCCTTGCCTCCGATACCGCCGCTTGTTCACGCTTCGCGACCAAAGGCAGACAAACGCGAACCGGAGGCCGGCACGGTCACCGAACACCGCTACATGCAGACGTTTGTCAAGACGCTTGCCGAGCAGCACGGGTACAGGGCCAATCTTGAAGTATCCACCCCAGATGGCAAGGGCAAGGTCGACGTGTTGTTAGAAAGGGAGGGCAAGCAGATTGCGGTCGAGATTTCAGTCTCAACGCCTGCTGACTGGGAATTGCACAACATACAAAAGTGCGTTGCTGCCGGGTATCACGGTATCGTGGTATGTGCAGGCAATGCCAAGAAACTGCAACAGATCAGGGAAAAGGCGGGTACCGTACTGTCACCCGTGGAATATGCACGGGTGCAGTTTCTGTTCACCGACCAGCTACCCACGCTGTTTGCTGAAAGCGACAGGCCGAATGACACTGCCGCCAATGCAAAAACCATGAAAGGCTATCGGGTGAAGGTGCAGTATGACAGCACCAAAACGCAGGCCGATACCGAAGGTATCATTAACAGAATCGTGCGGGGTTCGGGAAAGTAATCGGAGCGAACGGCTATGCCGGGCAGCGGCACGTGCCATGCGGCGGAACTATCTCGGGGCAATCGGCCTTTCCGGCAGGAAGTCCCTCGGGCTGCACCCGAACAGCTGCGCGAGCCTGTTGAGCTGGTCGAGGCTGTACTTGCTCTGCTCCTTGGGGCTCTCGATCTGTCCCACGAACGCCGCCGACACGCCGAGCATGGCGGTGAGCGCGGCCTGGCTGATCCCGCGACCCGTGCGGAGCCGCTTGATCTCGCCGATCACGTACAGGTCGATGTCGCTTTTTGGCTGTCCACGCAAAACGTCCCTTGCCGTACCGCCGATGCAGGCGGCACTAAACCCTTACGATCATGAAAACAACGGCTACCATCCAGAAACTCGCGCTCGACCCTCCTTGCGCCATGCGGCAAGAAGGACGACGCCAGCCCCAAGGCACAGGCCAACCTCCTCACGACCTCCCCGTGGACAAGCGTAAAGAACGAGGATCGGACGACCGAGGGTGCCTGGCTCAGCCCGGCGCCGTACGGGAACTTTCAGTACTATCCTGGAATGACGGTGACGTACTTCGACAACGGCGCCTACTCCGTGTCGCCAGGCGGCCAGGCGGGAACGTAGCAGTTGTCCAACGGCGGCAAGACCCTCACTCTGTTCACGAGCACGGGCGCAAGCAGGACGCTTGCGATATCGTCCCTGACAAGCGGTACGCTCGTGTTCTCGGCGCCGCTCGACCCGAAGAGCAACTACACGGCGCACAACTCCGGCACGCCCGGCTAGACGTTCACGTACTACGACGCGCAGCGCACCACCCTGACGCGCTGACGCCGTGCCCGGCAGGCGCCAAGCCACGAACGGAACGGGCGCTTGCCGGGCTGGCTAAACGCGAACATTGGGCATCGGGTAAACTATTAGCAAGACTATGCCGAATCGGCTCAATTGGCGGAGCGAATCAACCAAGAACACGAGGCGAGGGACACGGGCCTGAAATGCCTTTCTGAATGCTTTGGGGAGGATTAGAACGATCTTTATATGACGAGCAGGGGAATTATGTTCATGTATTTACAACGTCCATTCTAATTGAAAAAACGCAATAAAGTTTTCATTGGCAAATGAAAACTTTATATATTTGAAGCCGTAGATGATGTGTACAGAACGGTATTTTTCTGCGCCCTCCGTACAGCATAAAAAACGATACCTCGACAATCTTATCGCAACTGAATTATGCCATACCCCGTTTTAGCTTACCGCTTTGCGTCGTCCGAGCCCAGCTTGGCACTAGTATACGCGCCTTTCATTCATCAATTAAAACATTTCTGGGTCCTAAAAAAAATGGACTCTTTCAAACATTCGCCGGATCGCTTTCGGCTTCAATCCAATTGTTTGAAATAAAACGCTGCGCGCGGTAACGCCATCTCACCGAGTTTATCGTTGTCAGCCAATACCAACCGATCGATACACAAAGTTGGATGAAACAAGTCATTCACTACCAATTTGGAAACCGAAATAACGCTTAGAACTTAACTATAACAATATGCTTAAACGTATCAATCTATCACTTCTATTACTATACGCAGGGGGGTGTTTAGCACAGACCGCAAGTTCTGTGATCGACAAAATGACTGCGGTTTCGCCGACTGCGGCTTCATTTACGCAGTATACCAAAATACCGGTCGGCCAGTTTACGGGCCTGCCCGATATCAAGATCCCGATTTACACAATTAATGTTGACGACAAGCAAATCCCTATATCATTATCTTACTTTGCCCGGGGAGTTCAGCCGAACGCCCATTCCGGATGGGTCGGAACCAATTGGAGCCTCACGGCGGGAGGTACTATCACGAGAAGGATAAACGGAATGCCCGATGAGTTTATGTCAGACTATGTTACCTTCCCGTCTCCCGAGGGCAATAGTAAGTACGGGTGGTATTGGGGAGCCAATCACCAGCAAGTTTACAGCCCCTCGCAATACCTCGGAGGGCTAGTGCAGACAGGCAGCGGCATAGCGAGCAACATCACCGTTGACAGTTCACCGGACGAGTTTGACTTTAGCATAAATGGAATTTCTGGCGCCTTTTTCCTGAGCAGCGACGGCAGCTGGAAGGTTCGCTCCGCTGGCGGCGAAACGATAAAAGTGCAGGAAACAATGGGTTCCGTGACAATAAAGCCCCTTCAAAATCCAACCTCGGCGTTTACCAAGCAAACGATCAACCCAACATTCCTTCAATTTACGCTAACGGCGGGGGATGGCACAAAATATGTGTTCGGAGGTGGCGCCAGTCCGGCTTATAATACAACAATTGAGTTCAACCGCAGGGGGCCGTCAAACGAATTGTACAACAACAATCTGATTGCGATGACCTGGCATATCGTTGAAATAGATCTGCCAAGCGGAAAAAAGGTACTCTACGACTACTTTAGAAATGGCTCCGTTTTTACGTATTCCCCGGTGTCAAGTGTAACGTATTTGAACAATTTTAATTCATCGTCCGGTCCCGTCACTGGCAACACGTACGACGACGTCGATTATTCATGCAACGTGATGGACCCTGTCTACCTTAAAAGCATTACGTTTCCGGAAGGAAAGATACAATTTTCAGCCTCGATGTCCGGCGAGAGCGATCTCCTCGAGGCAAGAAATATCAACAGCATGCAGGGGGCGAGTAATAGTTCAAACTATCCGTTTCCAGGGGCGGTAGGCGCTTACAGTATTTATCACACCTATACCGACCTGGGAAATAATTATACTTACAACGCGCAGGGAAATGTGACCGGCATCTGGTATAAACTTGATAATATCGAAATAGATAACTACCTGGGAAATAAAGTAAAGGATATACAATTCGCATACAGCCAGGACGCGGCCACGCGCCTTTTCCTGGCGTCGGTTCAGGAGGTCGATGGTAGCGGCCAGCCCTATCCGCCCTACACCTTTGTCTACAACAGCCTTGCCCTGCCGAAGTATTGCACGGTAAACGTCGATCATTGGGGGTTTTACAATGGACGGAAGGCGATCCCGTCGATTACGCTCGACGCAAATCGCTTTGTAACCACGGGATTCCAGGATCAATACTATGCCTTCAGGGAGCCTGATCTGACATACGCGCAGGCGGGGATTCTAACGCAGGTGAACTACCCAACAGGGGGGTACAGCCAATACTTCTATGAGTCCAATCAGTACAGCAAATGGGTAAGTAGCCAACAGGCAATCAATCCGTTGCCGCAAAACGCCGTAGGGGGCGGTCTTAGGATCGCGAAGATAGCCGTGGTTCCTGCTTCGGGGGCGCCTGGCATCACTTATGAATACAGCTATGTTAGCAACATTGGCAGCAGCGTTTCCAGCGGCGTGTTGGGCTCGCCAAAACCGAATTACGCACAGAACGACCAGGTAAATTATGTGAGTTACGACGCGAATGGCAATCCGGTGTCTCTCGGGGCGGGAATTTCGTTTGGCTTCTGGGGCACCAATACCATTTATCCGTCACAGAACGATGATGGAAATGTGGTTACTTACACCAAGGTGATCGAACGCCAAAGTTCGGCTGGGATATTTAATGGCAAAACTGAAAGCCTGTTCAGCAATCATGACAACGGGTATTCAAATAACAGGGCGGACGCGGTGGCGTACTCCCTCTACAGCGACATTCAATTATTCCACTACAGCGACCGTGGTTTCGAGCGGGGAATGCTGTTGTCCGAATCGATATACGACAAAAACGACAACCTGATAAAAAAGACGGAGAATACCTATAACGACGATATCGCCCGTTTCAACCTCTGTGTAAAGGGGGTCTACTCATCTGTACGGTCAGAAATGATCAATGTAGGCGCCTCTGTCAACCCATTCCTGAATTTTGTTAACAATTCTGCTATCAGATACTATACGTTTTTCCCCTACCTGAAGCAGACGATTGAAACTGTCTATGTTCCAGGAACGGCCAATAGTACCGTCACTAAGACCCAGCATACCTATGACCCAACTTTCGACGGCTATAACGGCACCAAGAATCAGATACAGTCAACATTGATAAACAGCAGAGGCCAGGTACTAAGTACGAAATACAAGTTTCCGCAGGACTACAATCTGGCATCGATAAGCAACCCTACAGATCCCTTCACAGTTGGGGTGAGAAACCTGCAAAATAAAAATGCCCTCTCATTTCCCCTCGAAATCACTCATCAGCTAACCGAATCCGACGGCAGCAACCTGAGAACGACCGGATCGCAGCTTAATGTGTTTGACGGCACGTTTCCGATACCTGTGCTGACCTATGTGGCAGGTATCGCCGCTCCGAGTTTGCCGTTTTCATCCTCCTCGGTCGACGTGAGCGGCAACCTGGTCAAAGACAGCCGGTATGAACCTAGGTATTCCATAGACAATCTGGACAATACGGCGAATGTGCTGCAACAACACCTGCCATTGGGCGCAAACATTAGCTATCAATGGGGGTACAATGGTAGCTATCTGACAGCCATCGTCAAAAACGCAACGAATACGTACAAGGCATCGGCGAATACGGGGTATAAAGATTTCTTTTACGCCAATTTTGAAGAGGGTGATGGTACGAGTAGCGTCGACGATGCAAAGACGGGGCATTACAGCTTTGGAGGCCCAACGTATTCAAATACGATCAGTCACATTGAGAACGGGAACTACCGGCTGACTTACTGGAAAAAGTCAGGCACCGGCTGGACCTTCCAGTCCCAAAGCATCACAGTTACCGGCAACGCATATCCAATTAGCATTTCAGGACAGATCGATGATGTCAAGCTCTACCCTGCCAATGCGCTTATGGTCACCTATACTTACGATCCGATATTCGGAATGACCAGTTACACCGATGGAAAAGACCAGGTAACTTATTACGGACACGACGCGCTCGGCCGCTTGATCAACATCAAAAACGAGCAAAGTGAAATCGTCAAGAGCATCAGGTACCACTATGCGAACCAGACGTACAATCCAAGGGTCCCCACACCGGAACAGCCCATAGGAGTAGATAACATCACCGGCACAGCGGTGAGCTTAAAATGGCTTGCGGTATCGAACTTGCCAAGTAATTCTTGCTACCTCCAGTACATCGACTTGAATACTTCTACAACTTATCAGTACTCGATAACGTGTGGACCTTCAGGGACAGCTCTCGTTCTCGTTCCGGCAATGGGCCATAATTATCAGTTTTCCGTAATACAAAACCTTGTTTCAGGAACGCAGGTATCGTCCGCTTCCGTGAACATTTTCGTGCCATCGTACTAAAGTATGCGCCTATCGGACAGTATAGAGTAATAATAGCGCTAAACAAGTAGATAACCGTCGTCAATGACAGTAAAAAAGAAAGTAATGAAAACAGCAAGAACAATGACAGCCATTGTAGTGATGGTGATATTTAATATGGGCAAAGCGTACTGCCAGCAGCCTGACAGTGTTAAGAGTAACAAGGTGGGATTTATAAGAGCCTTGTTGAAAACCGACACTTCGACGGCACGCAGGGTAGCCGAGATCCAGGACAGTTACAAGTACGCCTTGAGGCAGGTCGTGAGTAACGGTTCACTGACTGATCAACAGCGGCGTTCGGTGATCGACTCCTTGATGAACGAGAAGAACCGGAAGCTGGAGGAGCTGTTACCGGAAGGGCAGCGTAACCTGATCATACCTACCACCGAACGTAAGCGTACGTGGAAGCGGGATACGACAGCTAAGACAAACCGATAACACCATCATTTACACCACAACCTTACTAGAATGAAAAAGATCTATTGCCTGCTACTATTGTTAGCGGCCATAACTAACCGGACACTTGCCCAGGGGGCATCAATGAGCAATCCGATCAACGCAGGCAGCTACAGTTCATCGGGCAGTTATGCTGATACAAAGAATAATTCCACGGGAAACGGTTTTGTGAATAATTACGGGCAGACGTCAAACGACGTATGGTACAGCTTTACCGTAGGCGGAGCCACGAACACGGTAGTGGTATCGATGTGCGGCAGTAGCTTTGACACGTACTTACACGTACTGAACAGCGGCGGTACTGAAATCGCGACGAATGACGACAACGGTCCGGCATGCAGCGGCCTGCAGTCGTCGCTGAGCCTGTCTAATCTATCTCCGGGCACCTACTACGTCGATGCCGAAGGGTATTCAGGCAATACGGGCACCATCGTGTTTTCGTTGAACGTGACCATCATTACGCCGATAACGATCAGCTATGCAGGTCCGCGGACCTATTCGGTCGGAACAGCCATCACAGCAGTGGGGCCGCAGGTTGGCGGCGACCCTGTCTCCCCAGCGGGGCAGACTTTTACATTCGCGGGATCGGGAAGTGCGGGGTCGGCGGACGGTACAGGTACGGCGGCCAGCTTTAACCAGCCGCTTGGCGCGACTGTTGATGCTTTGGGAAACATATATGTGGCCGAGGGCGGCTCGCATCGAATAAGGAAAATCACGCCTGGCGGTGTGGTGACTACGTTTGCGGGCAGCGGTGCCCAGGGATTTACGAATGGAACGGGCACGGCGGCGAGCTTTTATCACCCCGTGGGATTGGCATCGGATGTTTCGGGTAATATTTATGTCGCGGATGAGGACAATAATGTGATCCGGATGATCACGCCCGGAGGGGCTGTTTCGACATTCGCGGGCAGCGGGAGCCAGGGGATTAACACAGGGGCAGTGGCGGCAGCCAGTGCTACGTTCAAATACCCTTGCGGCGTGGCGGTAGACGGTTCGGGAAATGTATATGTGGCAGATACTTACAATAACATGATTCGGAAGATATCCGGCGGGATGGTGAGCATATTTGCGGGGAACGTGAGCGGAACTGCGGGTGCGGCAGACGGGCAGGGTACGGCAGCGAGCTTTAACCAACCTTTCAGTGTAGTTGCAGATGCGGCGGGCAACGTGTACGTGACCGACCGGACAAGTGCTAAAATCAGAAAGATTACCTCATCGGGGCTCGTCTCAACACTGGCTGGAAGCGGCACGGCCGGATATCTGGACGCAACAACGGGTACAACCGCACAGTTTAACGCGCCAACCGGGCTTGCTATAGATAATACGGGGAACCTGTACGTTGCGGACGAAAACAACAACCGGATCAGGAAGGTAACGCCCGTGGGCGCAGTGACGACCTTGTCAGGCACGGGGGGCCAGGGCAGCGCGAACGGCGCGGGTACAGCGTCGACGTTTTACCTGCCATTTGCGGTGGCCGCGGATGCGGGAGGCTTGGTATATTCTGGAGACCTCACGACGAACTTAATCCGAAAGATCGTGGCGGCGCCGTATACAGTACGTCCGGCGCTGCCTGCCGGCCTGTCGCTGAATGGCGCGACGGGCGTCATTAGCGGTACGCCCACAACGATGGCTGCGCTGGCAACCTATTCCATCACGGCGAACAGCAGCAACAGTACAGCTACGGCGCCGCTGGCGATCTCGGTAGCAGCAGCCGGGCCGATAGGCCTGAGCCAAGACCAGAACTACATTGCAACGTATATACCAAGAGTGGGGGCATTGACAACGGACGTCCAGGTGATCTCGGGGTCGTCGGACAAGAACGTCGAGCAGGTCGGCGTCCAATATATTGACGGATTAGGCAGGCAGCTGCAGATCGTGCAGGTCAAAGGAAGCGCGACAGGCGGCGACGTGGTCCAGCCATTCGCCTACGACGCATACGGGCGGGAGGCGATGAAGTATCAGCCATACGCCGTATCCCCAGCGGGCAGCAAAGGCTCTTACCAGTCGGACGCCCTTCAGGCCGGCTCTGGCCTGGCGCAATTCTACGCCTCGCCTCCAACCGGGGTGAGAGCGACGGCGGCACCATATGCCCAGACTGTATTCGAACCTTCGCCGCTGAACCGGGTGACGGAGCGCGGCGCTGCGGGATCGGATTGGCAGCCGCAGCCATCCGGGACTGCTGGCCATACGGCAAAGACGACCTATACGACGAATAATGCCACCGCGATAACCGATACGAGCAATACGTATTACGCCGCGCTGTACACGGTGACAATCGGTACTGACGGCAGCAGGACATTGGCACACGGTATCGGCACGCAATACAGCTACCCGGCAGGACAGCTTAATGTGACGGTAAGCACAGACGAAAACTGGAAAAGCGGCCGGGGCGGTACAACAGAGGAATATAAAGATAACGAGGGGCACGTGGTGTTAAAACGCGTGTTCAACTACCTGCCCGGCAGCCCTGGGACGATGCAGGTTCTGTCGACGTACTACGTGTATGATGACATCGGAAACCTGTGCTTCGTGCTGACTCCCGGCAGCGGCGCCGACACGATGACAGGGAGCTCTGTGCCGTCCCAGGCCGTACTTGACAATGTATGCTACCAATATAAGTACGACGCCCGAAATCGGCTGGTAGAGAAGAAAGTTCCCAACAAGGGCTGGGAGTTTATGATATACAATCAGCTTAACGAGGTGATCTTCAGCCAGGATGCCAGCCAGCGGGCGCAGACCCCGCAGGTTTGGACGTTTACCCAGTATGACGCTTTCAACAGGGTTGCAATGACGGGCCTCTGGAGTTCGACGGGAGCCTCGGGGAGCGCGGGAGATTCGAACATCTCCGCGCCAAGCCGCGTTTTGGAACAATGGCTGAACGCATGGGCCGCCGCGCAGACAGTTTTATGGGTGACGCGGGACAACAGCACAGCTACGGGGTATGCCGTGCAGAATCCGCAGGGCAAGGTACTTAGCATCAATTACTACGATACCTACCCGGCCATTTCTAGCTTTCCTTCAAGCTTTACTGCTCCCGCAGGTGCAGCAACTACGCCCAATGGCATGCCGACGGCGACGAAGGTGGCGGTCTTGAACACGATCGGTAATCCGACGCCTGATATGCTGTGGACGGTGCATTTTTATGATGGTAAGGGGCGGCAGGTAAAAACGTACCAGCAGCATTACCTCGGGGGGGCGCTTAACGCAGCAAACTATGATGCCGTGGCAGCGACCTATAACTTCAACGACCAGGTGACGACAACTACGCGGCAGCACTATACGGCGGCAAGCGGTGGCGTGAAGCTTACGCAATATCTCCAGCTTCTATATGATCACGCGGGCAGGAAAACGAAGGCCTGGTCGACGATTCAGAATGCCGGACAGTCGGGAGACCTGCGGACATTGATATCCAAGGTCGATTATAATGAGCTGGGGCAGGTATGGAAGAAGAACCTGCACAGTACGGACAGCGTGAACTTCAGGCAGACGGTGACTTATGGTTACAATGAGCGGGGTTGGCTGAGCACGAGTCTGTCAGATCAGTTCAACGTGTACCTCTATTACAATGAACCCACGACAGGGAAGCAGTACAATGGCAACATTGCCAGTCAGGCATGGCAGGCAAAAGGGGGTACGGCAACGACGTATACCTACGGCTACGATCAGCTGAACAGGTTGACGCAGGGCCTGTCCACGGCAGGCAACAATGAGAGCAATATTACCTATGACATGATGGGCAACGTCAAAACGTTGTCTCGATATCTGGGCAGCGCGCTAACGCTGATCGACCGATTGACCTATACTTATCCCGCAAATTCAAACCAGCTGAGCTCTGTAACAGATGACAGCGGCAACGCGTTGGGACAAAAGGCGGGGACAGCGACGTACGGCTACGACCTGAACGGCAACCTGGCCTCGGACGACAGCCGCGGGATACCGGCTAACGGCATCGCGTACAACCTGCTGAACCTGCCGCAGAGCATAGCCGCGCTGAACACGACATATACCTACGACGCAACGGGGCAAAAGTTGAGAAAGGTGATAACCGGTACGGGCGCGTCGACAACGGACTATGTCGGTGGCATCCAGTACAGCGGAACAGCAGTTGACTTTATCCAGACGGAAGAGGGGCGGGCGATCCCCAACGGAACGAATGCCTACAACTATGAGTATAGCCTGACGGATCATTTGGGCAACAGCCGTGTGAACTTCGACACAGGTTTCGGTTCGGTGGCAAGACAGGTGCAGACGGATGATTATTACCCGTTTGGAATGGAAAGTAACGGCACCGCGCTGGGAACGAAAAGTTTGTACCTTTACAATAAAAAGGAACTGCAGGCTAATCTTAGCTTATACGATTATGGCGCAAGATTTTATGACCCTATAATAGCAAGATGGACATCTGTCGATCCTCATGCGGAGAAATATTATCCTTTATCACCTTATGATTACGTTGCTGATAATCCTATCAAATCTATCGACGGTGACGGAAAGGACATCATTGTTACCAATAAGGATCAACAAACACAGATATTAGGATACATTAATTCACGCGCTTCTGGTAATTTTACTTTTAATTCTAAAGGGCAGTTAAAATACCTAGGCGATAAGACTAATACCAAAGGGACATCCGACTATTATACAGTACGTTTACAAGACGCTATAGAAGCTAAAGGTATAATACATATCAAAATAGACCCTGATGCAAAAACTAGAGATAACCAAGGAAAGCCAACGACAATAAAAAATGCCGGTGGCAGCACAGACCAAGTTTTCGAAGAAATAAATGACAAAATTGTTCATACTGAGGCTAATATAACTATTTCCGGCCTTTCTTATGCTGGCGCGCTTATGGATGCAGATGGCAAACCACTTACTGCGGATGCCGCAGATATTCTTATTCACGAATTAGTTGGTCACGCAATTCCATGGGTTGCAGGTGGGGATACTGGCAATGCGGTCGATAACGAAAATAAAGTTAGGGCAGATGAAGGCAAAAAATTAAGGAAAAAGGAAAAGGACCACAAAGAAAGGAGTTTATGAAAAAATTTATAATTTATCCGCGTAAAAGTAGGAACATTTTATGCATAATTGTTTTGATAGTTCTTGCTCGATTCTATTTTATCGGCTGGACCGAACGTAAAGTTGAAGCACCAAATGTAAAGATTCGGTGCTTACAAGCTGATAGTATAATCTTTACCCGAATTGAAAACAAACTTAATAGCCCGATTTATATCCCTAAAGATTATCTGATACAATTCAATGACGCATCTGATACCGTTCATTTTGACGGTATTTATGATAGCAAATATGATCGAAAGCGATATTACTATTATAACGAATTTTCACAACCCGTCCGTTCTTTGGAAAAAATAGATGGATTGCATTGTGATTCCATGAGAACTATCCAGCATAATATTGTTGATTTTCAATTTGTTCCACCTGAAATGATCGAGGTGCCAGCAGGTAAGATCTATAATATTACCTCTACAGTTAAGCCATCTATAAATAGGCATTATGGATGTTTTCGAATTTATACGGCGCGATATCCAGTTAATTCGCATCTTGATTATTCTAAGTTCCACTCTAAAAAGGAATTTCTTAAATTCGAAAATGCTAATTCATATCTTATTCTTAATAGAATTTATATTGGAGAATGAAAGCTATTGGTGGTTTAAACTGATTTAATTGGTTTTAAATTCTGATAATCAAATCATTAAGAGATTAGGGGTTAAGTTATCTAACGTGTTGGTATTCTGACTATGGCGCGCGTCAAAAAACATCACGCTTGAAACAGATTCAAGGGAGCCTCGCCCGTGTTGCGATAAGGTTTAGGTTAACAAGAGCCGGGTTCGAGAACTCGGCTCTTGTTATTTTTGCCGCCTGGCGTGCTTGCCGTATGTCACGATCATCATAGATGGTTGTTTCGAAATTGAAGCCGGGAAGTGGGTTAAAGTAGAATCGTATTTGGTACTGGTGGATGGCCAAGAACCTTAACCAACTTCTCCATGTGTCTGGAAACTGCACGTTGGTTTGGCTCAATTTCGGTGTAACGTTGCGCACAACGTCGATTGATTGCACATTAGAATAAAAGTGACTTAAGACATAGCATTTAGGTTTGGTTTAAATTATCTGGTTATCTAGGAATAACTAACTAAGATTTCACGATTGAAATTGGCATTATTGATTGCAAAGGTTTTTTAGTTAAATATTTTTCCTTAAGCTTCGTCCAGAGCAGGAAAATGGACTACGGCAAAAACGAAAAAGCCCGATTTCGCAGGATGCCCGCTTCCTGATGGTTGCCTAACGGAGTGGAGGATTGCGTCAGTACTTCGCCGGGCTTGGCTCCAGCAGCTCGCACACGCCTATTTCAAGAAATTCTGCTATCGCATAGAGTTCCGGCAGGGACGGTTGGCTGAAATTGGTGCACCACTTCGAGACCGTCTGCACGCTTACTCCAAGGTGTTCCGCCAAGGCCTTGTTCTTCACTCGCTTGAGTGCAAGATGCGCCTTGATCCGGTTGTACACGCGCTTTTCCTTTTCCATCCGGCAAAGATAGAGAAGATAAAAAGGACGCCTTTTTTACAAAATACTCCTAAAAATTTAATAAATTAAAATTAAAAGATATTTATCACTTTTAATTTTAATTTATTTCCCCTAATTTTAATCGCTATATTTTTTAATAAATATCTTCTACGTTTAATAAATATTCCGCGGAAGCTAAAAACAAACAAAACTATCACGAAAAACTATTCAGCCATGCCAGTACGAGACAGACGGTACGAAAATTTCTTGCAGTTCATCTTCGGGGGACTGATTGCCCTTGCGCTTCTTTATGAACTTGGAGTGCACGTGGTGAGCTGGTGCGAGGCGGTAATTCACCATCTCGCCGCCAGCGCGAAGTGATCGTAAGGGGGAACACCGTTGTTAGCTATGCCAGCGACTGTAAGAAACACCTATCGGCTGTTGCGGTTTGTTGCCGTTGCGGCGCTCTGCCTTTGCCTGGTGTATTTCCTGCCCGTTACGGTACTTGATTTCATCGACAAGTTCGTGCCTTGGCCTTAACGTACGCGAAATGAAGATTTTTATTAATAGTTAATTATTACAAACTAAAAACAGAATTAACGCGTATATTTGTCATTCAAGCAGGCACCTCGCCTGCATTGTGATAAGGTTTAGGTTTACAGGAGCCGGGCGCGAGGTTTCGGCTTCTGTTATTTTTCCTTTTTTGCAGCGACCATGAACGACATCGACAAAAAACACCTTCTTGAGAAGTTTGGCAGAAAGCTGACGTACGAAAGAGAGCTGCGCGGCCTTAGCCAACAGGCACTTTCTGGCATGACGGGCATCAGCCTGCTCAGGCTGATAAACATTGAGCGCGGCACGGTCGAAGTTCGGCTGAACGTCTTGGTTGCCCTCCTTACGGCGCTCGACATCAAGGCCTCCGAACTCTTAGAGGAGATTCCGAATAAGCCCCCGCACATTGTCCGATAAGTTGATAGCGAATTATCGCGCTGGTTAAGCGAAGAGTTTTCTTCTCGCTGTTTGAGATGCTAATTTCTTAGATCCCTCCTTGTGCAGTGGTGGCGGCGGCGGCCACTCCATGTCGGTTCGGGGGTAATACACTCAGCGGTTACAGGATAATTCTAAATATACATGCTATATTTTTTTTATAATAAATATGTGAAAATAACGTAGGAAAGTCGTTTGTCGCCCCGCAGGAGAAGGCCGCTACGACTGGCACGAACAAAGGCCGGGGGCGACTGACGTCGACCGCGGTTTATAACAAGACTATTTTTGTAAACCTAACAATCAAGTACAATGACAAGATATTTAATAGGCGCACTTTTTTCAGGCCTGTGCATGCTGCCGAATTTCCAGCAACTAAAGAGAAGCACTCAAATCGTAAAATTGCTGACGAAAAGCACGTTCAACGAAAGGTTGATGACCGATAAGCTTTTGGAGGAGCGCTACTACGATTCTAAATCTAACTTGAAAGAAAAGATTGAATACAGTTATGTCGGCTGCAACGCAACCGACTCCACTGCATTCGCCTATGGGGATAAAAACCGACTTTCTGACAAGCTGCATTTCACGGGCGCTGACGTCATAAAAAAGGATTGTAAAACGGTATATAAGCTTTCGGAGAAGTTCCACTATACGTATGACCGCAGTGGCCGCTTATTAAGAATTGACGTAGTGAATGACGGCACGCGTCGGAAAACGATCAGTCCCCCTAAAAGCCTGTTGATGATAAGGGACTCGCTGACCCTGCTTGAAGACTATGTGTCTGACATACAGTTTATTTTGAGTGTCACCAAGCCGAAGCATATCTCTAAAATTAAAAAGCCGGATGGGGACATTGTCAAATGTTATTTCAATGGCACGCCATATGTTTTTTTAACGGATTACGGGATTCCCGACCACGAGTTTCTTAAAAGCATGACGGTTTACCTAACGGGGGGCAGGCTAGCCAAGGACGAGTTTGCCTTTAGGAATTATTTTTTAGTGCGGACTTATTTTTACGAGAAGGGCGTATTGAGCAAGGTTGTAATAACTACAACCGATAATAAGTTAAAAAGGAACGGCGTCTCGGTTGAATCCTTCGTAAGGAAACCTGCTTAAAAAAATGAAGTTTTTAGAGACGTAAGTATGCACGTAAAAAACACCCCTATGAGGGGTGTTGTGGCAGGCGATTTGGCAATTGCTGCCATATCGTTTCGATCAGTTGCCTTGTGCCTGGGTATGCCACCGGCTTGCCGTACCCACCGCTTCGCCGCGTCAACAGAAACTTGCAACATCGCTCCACATTGCTTGAAATTTAAGCCCAGGCAGTGCCGTATTTGTTTAAGCTTGCCGCTCAAACTCTCAACTTCATGGTCAAACGGATAGTACCCAAGAAACGAAATGATTGCCGGGTAATAATGGATTTGCGGGAGTGTACATTCATTTTCCCAATAGGTGAGTGTGTCTTCTGATACCTTCAATTGTTCGGCCACCTGCTTTTGAAGTAGCTTGCTTTCAATGCGCTTCTTCCTGATATGCCCGCCAACCGTCTGCGGGTCTTCCTCGTAGTGCTTCGTTCCGCGATTTTTGAATACATTCGTGCATGGGAGAAACGTGTACGGATGAATGCTCACTTGGTGAGACTATTAGCATAAAAAAAGAGGACTGACAGGGAACTATCTGAGAGCATCATTTAAAATCCTATGAGTTAATAAAGTGTCGACGATATACGGCGAGCCACCAGGTACCTTTTGACGATAGCTAACGCCCATTAGAACTAAGACAAACATGAGTTCACTTGGGGCCAGAGTTGACTCTCCCGCCTCCCACCCCAACGGATTAGCTTATGCCACTTTTGGATGGATTAATGCGAAACGGCCCGGAGCGGATTGATTTACGATAAGCCAGCCCATAATTGCGATAAGGTTTAGGAAAATAGATGTCTAGGGTGCGGATTGCATAGCTAGTAAGTTCAGCTTTCTCTTTTGCAGCTCCATGTGGTGCAGAATGCAAACGTCATAGTCGGTCACTACCTGGGATAGCTTGTTAACTACGATAAAGATTTCAATACCCAATAGCAGAAAGAACCAAAGCAGCCAGACGAAAAGTGCCGGACCCGAATCGCGCAAAATCATGTACATCAACTTGAGTTCGTACAAGAAACCATTATCGGCTTTCGCCTGCTGTTCCACCTCGTTTCTCAACTTTACGATCCGGCCATCGTGATCCATCTTTATAGTTCTTAATTCTTTGATCTGCTGATCTAAACCGCCAATCATCGACATTTTTGGATTGGGCACTGATGTGACGACAAACATGGTTTTGGTAACGAGTTTGGTACTGGTAACCGCGGTCTTGTTTGAATCGATTTTTGTTGTAGAAACCGGCATGGCCTTTGTCTCCTTGTTGACCGTTTGCACGAAAGGTGTCTTATTTATCTCGTCAATTAACGCCTTGCGTTCGGCTTCTTTTTGGCTCAAGCTTGAATCAATACCCGCGGCCTGCCGTTTCAGTTCAGCCTGTTTTGCCGGCATCAGCGAATCGACTTGGGCATTTAATTCGAAAAGCTGGCGATGGGCGATGTCCTCCCGGAAGATAATCTGGTCAATGATGATGGAGCCGATGATTGCCATGATAAGCGCAATGATGCCGCGAATCCAATATTTTGCCTTTCCTGCACCTTCGGACATGATGATTTGCCGTTCTACCTGAATGACAATTAGCAGGAACAGTAGTGCGCCGAAAATGCTTACGTACCAGCTGCCACGTAAGTATTTATTAACAAAAGAATACCCGATAAATGCCCATAAGATTCCAACAATGACCAAGGCGGCCGTATATCGCTTAACTGAACGATGCGACATCTCGCTGCACCCTTTGAGAATTCCATAGTTGTAACCTGTCAAGAAACAGCCGAACCGTATCCACCAATTTCCCATGATTAAAATTTTCTTGTTAAAATTTGATGATGCGATATTGCAGCTAGGCCATTCTTAAACCCTCTTGTGTAGGTCATCAGTATGCCCTGGCAATCTCCCTGGCTATGTGTGGTCGCTTCTTCAATCTCGCGGACCTTAGCTATGTGTGCCGACGCTATTTTCTTTTTCATTTCGAGCTCCTCAACCATGTCGATCATGCCGCTTCTGGCGCGGCTGAGGATATGGAATTCGGTTTCCAGGATAAAATCCTCGTAGAACGTCTTTACTTTGTGGATTGTTCGCGTCAGCTCATTTTTGAGCGCTTCTACGTTCTGGGCCAGATGGCTGCTGTCCGGATTCAATAACGCATCGTCATATCCTTTTGCTTCGTGGTTGCGGTCCAAAAAGGCGTAAAGCGATCCGATTGTGTGATCGTGCTGAACAGGCGCCGGCGCCTGTTCGGTAAAGTTGCCTGTAGACGCAGCAGGTTCAATAAACACGCGTTCTTCAATCTCGGGCAGATTGGAGGTTCCGGGCGCATGACTGCCATTGAGGGCTTGCGCAGACGCTCCGTTCCTGTTTTGTTGTTTGAAAAAGCTAAACATCGCTTATAGGGTTAAGGTTGGTACTTTAAACTTACTGTGTCCGCGCTGATGGCAGCTTTTGCATAGCGTGATCATCAGGCGGTCTGCGTAATCCCAAGGCATTTTAAATGCGTTTGCTGATCTGATAAAGTGGTACTGTCGGTGGTGAACCTGCAGATCCTCGGCATTTTTGCAGATTACGCAGCATCCGTTATCGCGCGTGACAATCGCCGCGCGCTTATTCTTCCATCTTTGGTCGAAAAGCAAGTTGCCATAGGAACCGTGCGGGGGCGGGGATTCCGCCCGATTAGTGGCATCGTCCGTACCCTGCTTGTCGCCGCGCCGGTAGCGGCCGGCCCGTTTTGGGTCGGCGATTCCTGATTTGTCGTAACGGTTTATTTGCATAAGTGACGGGTATGGCGTTGCAGGCTTCCGCCTATTGGCTACACTCTTTCAGCTTTAGCAGGTTATCGGATTGCACATCGTCAGCCACCGTTTTGACATACTTTGCATTCTTGTCGGTGACTCTCGCGACAAGTTTTGCCTTGTTGCCGGCCGCGTCTTTTACATACGCCTCGCCGCCGCCTTCTACAAATTCGTACATTTCCAGGCGGGTACTGGTTCCCGTTTTTTGATCGGCTTCATTCAGCCAATTCAAGCTCTTGATAGCGACATAGGGATTTTCATGGTCGCCATCATCCTTTTTTATGCATGTGATTCTTACTGACATAACGTTTTGCTTTGGTAAGCCTCAAAAGTAGCTGGCAGTGAATGTCCGTTTTTACGGAAAACCGTAAGGCAAGATTTTTTGAGGACTATGCGTCGAATCGGCAAGTCGGAAGACACGCGCCTGCTTCGGATGTTTCCTTTATTTCGCGATACGGTTTTCCGTAAATAACTATGGCCGGGGCAGCTTACTTTTGACTTGTCTTAAAGCAAGAAGTTATGAAAAGCTATTACGTAAACCAAAACGCACAGAGCAACGGCGATCATGAAGTGCATGACCAGAGTTGCTCTTTCCTGCCAAGCGCATCCAACCGGGAGTACCTAGGCGAATTCAGCACCTGCGGTCCAGCCGTCCAGAAAGCAAAGGACCAGGGATACACAAGGGCAAACGGTTGTTATTACTGTTCAAACCCCTGTCACACCAGCTAAGATCTGGGACAGCTTTGCTGTTTAAGCGCCGACTTAAGGTGATCGGTTTGCTGTTGTTCTGCTGTTGAACCAGTGACCGATCATCTTTCCCGTTTTTAAATTAGGTCAATCATGAAACGAACAACCTATGCCGGAATCGTTGCTGCCGGAATGCTGGCGCTGAGCGCTTGCTCAGGTGGGCGCACCTCCAACACTAACGGCAATGTCGATTCCGCCCAAGTGGCCGCAGATAGTGTGTCTACGTTTTATACGGTCGTTGGTGAAGATATCGCCATACGTACGGGTCCCGGAAAAAAATTCGCTACACTGATAAACCAAAAAGCTTCGGATGCGCTTCGCGAAACGCAATATTGTACAGTGGATCAATCCATGATAGTCGAGATTCTCGGCAAAAAAAGTAATTGGACAAGTATCCGGGTGATTGAACCTGATTGGCTTAAGGACACGTATGTAGGCTGGGTGCCTTCTGAAGCGTTGACCAGTGTCCGGGATATGGATAAAAAGACTACCGCAAAACTGAACCCTAAGGAGTATGAAATTATGGTGGCCGATCATCGGGCTGCCGTTCAAAACTTTCACGTTTGGCTCAAACGTCGCCGATTCGATAAAGACTACGTATTTGCATTCACAAAAGCGTTCCGTAGGATAAACTGCACCATGCAATGTAACGTGGCTGTATACGACAGCGAGTCAATAAAGGATTTGGTGCTTGTTTACCCATTGGAAGATAAAGATTACTTGCGCCTTGCGGATCACCTGGTATCCCTTTTCCACGTTTGATGCAGCAGATGTGAGAGACTGGTATCCTTACCAGGACTTTCACTATCGCGACCTAGGCGGGAAAAACTGGAAGAAGAAAGCCGTCGAATAAAAATATTATATCAATCCCATTTCTCTGCAGAAGAGCACCAGCTGTTCGTTACTGGTGAAATTCATGGCCGATTTGACGAGATTTAACCGTTTTTCCATGCTGCTCTTGCCGGATGGCTGGATGTCATTCGCCGCTAGGTAATCGGGAATGCTTTTTTGCGGCATGCCGCCGGCCAGCAGCCGGACAATCGTTTTGTCGTAATTGGTGAAAGAGTGCATGTTCTGTTTTGCAGCCTCGTTGCGGAGTTCCCGCGGATGGTACTTTTGGTGGCCGGCGATACGTTTTAAGGCATCCTTCAGGTCGCCGGCATCGCCGCGTGCCTTGCGCACGTAGCCGTCAATGTCCAACTCATCGAACAGTTGCCTTATAATGGACGGCCGGCTTTCTGCCGAGAATACAAGTGTTTTTAAGCCCGGTTGAAGGCCTTTCGCCAGCTTGACCAGCGCCGCGCCATCCGGCAATTGACGCGTGCTCCCTTCCGGTTCAAAATAGAGGTCCGTGATCAGCAGGTCATAAGGTTGATGATTAGCAAGCGCTTTACGGATTTTTGCCAGAGTCAAATCGCAGAAAAAGGCATAGTCCGGATTCGGTATGCCGATGTCCTCCAGCGTTTTTCGCAAGGAAATGTTTGCAATTTCGTGGTCTTCGGCGATGATAACGTGTTCAAACATGATGGTCAGTTAGCGGGAATGGAAATTTGAATGCATGCACCTGGTTTTTCCTGCTGTTCAAAGGTAAGGCTGCCGCCTAAGGCCCTGATACGGTTTTCCGTATTGTGCAAACCTTTTCCGTTACGAATGCCCGCAGGGAAGCCGATCCCGTTATCCCGGTAGCTGACTAGGAGCTGGCCGGACTGCGCTTCAAACTCGATGACGGCCCGCGAGGCGCGGCTGTGTTTGCTCATGTTGACCAGGAGCTCCTGCAGCACGGGTTCCAGTTGGGCCTTGATCTTGTCGCTTATGGATTCCCACAGTTCCGGCTCGTTGCCGGACAAGGCCAGCTTGATCGCGTCGCTTTTGAAAGCGTTAACCAGCTGCTGCAGTTTTTCGCTAAACTCTTCCCGCAGCTTTGGTTCCTCGTCCTGGCTGATCTTGCGCGACTGCTCGTACATCAGGTCCAGCTGGCCAAGCAGGTAGTTTTTGTCAATGTGCTCGCTGTAGTCGACTTCGTTCATTACGCGGTAGATGCCGTTGGCGACAACATCATGCACCCGTTGCGATAATTGAAGCCTGTCCTGGCGGATGCGATTGTCGGCCTCGAGCTGCAGCCGCTGCTTTCTTCGCCGGTACCAAATGATCATGGACGGAATGCCGGTCAATACCAACAGGAGGACGAACCCGAGCTGGTATTTTTTTTCTGTGTTCGCTTTTTGCAGCTGAAAGTTGTCGGCTTTATTTTTTTCCACGCCGTACCGGATCAACGCAAACTGGTTTTTTGCCGCTTTTCGGACAAACGACAGACTGTCGTTTAATGCCTGGTATTGTAGATAGTAGGCTTTGATTCTTGCCGGGCGGGATAGCAGGATCAGCTTTTGAAGGGCCTCTAGTTTATCATCCGGGCTTTGTAGCCGATCGGCAACGACAAGCATTTTGTGCGCGTAAAGTAACGCGGAATCCGGCTTTGTTTTGCTGTAAAAGTCAGACAGGTGCGCGAAGCTTGAATTTTGCCCCCAGGTATCCTGCTTTTTGAGCCGGGCTGCCAGTGCCGTATGTAGGTCAGGTGCTGCGTCGTGAGCCGGGTCCTTCAGCCACTTAGTCATGGTCAGGTTCGTTAATGCCTTGGGATGTTCGATACTGTCGTTTACGGTAAGTAGCAGGACCTGCGAATAGGTGGCAATCGCCCCCTGATACCTTTTTAATTTCTGAAGGGCATTCCCTTTATTATTGAGGAAATAGTGGCGGAGAGTTGAATCCGCCACGTATTTTAAAGCGTATTCGCTGTAGGCAAGTGCTGCGTTGTAATCCCGGAGGTTAAAACTGGCCAAACTGAGTTCGTTGTAATCGATCGCCAGGTAATTCCGGTCCCCCGGCCTGCGTTCATCCAATGATTTCAGCGACTGGGTCAGGCTTTCCTGCGCGCCGTAGTGATCACCGGCATCTGACTGCAGAAGCGCCATATTGTAATAGGCGAGCGCGACTTTCTGCTTATCTATTGAATTTTCCGCCAGTTTGTTGAACTCCAAAAAAGCGGAATCCTTGTTGGTGCTGAGCAGCGCATACGCCTTTCGATAAGCAGCCCAGGGGTCAATAGCTGCCTGCTTGCCGGTTTTCTGACAGGACGGGAAAAGCCAAACGGCCAGGAGCAATAGCAGTACAGGTTTTTTCAACTGTTTTTTCAACTAAATTAAACAAAATAAGGCACGCTTTGCGTGCCTTATTTTGTTAACCTCCATAAGGGGGTGGCGGCGGAGGGGGTGGCGGGACATGTGAACCGTCGCCGCCGGTATCGGCAGCCTGTGTGGCCACCTGGCCGTTTTGATGAGGGTTGTTACTATGCTTATGCGCAGGGCATGACAGTGCCATAAAAATGGCGAAAAAAAATTCAAACATTTCTCTAAAAATTAATGGTTAACGATCCTGCTGTTCCTGCGGGACTATCCCGCGGATGGCAGATTAATTTTTGGGAAGTGAGCGTCTGAAAACGGGAGTTTGATCTGCCTCCCAAGCCGGATACTGGCTCCCGCTTTCGTCGCGCTGTTTTAAATCAATTTCGTGCACTGCCCCGACCGGCCGACCAGAGGTTGTTTTGATTATGAAGCAAAGGTATGGCGGCCCAAACGCACGGTGGTACGTTCTTCCGTTTCTTCCTTTACTTCCATTGTTATTCCGTACATTCCTTGAAGTTTCCGGAAATACCTTATTTTTAGGGTGATGTATACAGATAAATTAAATCTCTACAAGGAAGTCGTTGTTAACGCTTATTTTCAAAAGCGCGCCAAAGGAGAAGATGATTGGCTTAACCGGCTCACCCGGGATAGGATTAGGCGACAGTGCAGTCAAAAGATCGAAAACGGGTTGGAGAGGCGCGACGAACGTACCTTGCATCGCTTTCTGGAAATGGATTTGACTGACGCTGATTATTTAACTGCAATAAGGGATACCGATGGAGACGATTTTCAGGGCTTCAAGAATTTCCTGGATAATCCGGGGATAAAGACGTCACAGGAAAATGTAGAGTTATTGGCCTGGTTAATTGATTTTCCTGATCGGCCGTATTCAAAATATTTAGACGCCGGAAAGGATAGACCGGATATATCTGAAGAGGAAGAAGTTGTTCCTCCGACAACAGATCAAGATGAAGAAACCAGGCAGCCGCAAAAAAGCACGCCACCGGAAATTCGCCCAACACCCCCACCAGTTAATAGGAAAGTTTGGCGATGGTTGCTCGGGCCTGCTGGTCTTTTGATAGGAGCGTTGGTATGGTGGCTTTTACCGCAGGATAATAAATGCATGTATTGGGATAATGACCATTACGTCGCAACGTCCTGCAGCGTGCCCCGGTTAGATACGCCGCTAATCGCGTTTGACGGTGCCAAATTGCGCGGGTTTCGCCGGATCAAACGGGTAGATACGCTGACGGGTTATTCTGTTGGTAGATTGTGGTGGGCGAGAGTTGGAGATAGCATAGAAGTGTTCACCGCGGAAGGGAGGCATCCGCTGCATCCGGATAAAAAGCTCAAGAAAGTTACGGACTATGTCGTAAATTTTTGCCGAAATCGACGCGACGGGGGCAAATAAGCCGAGGTTACGGAAAACCGTAAGAATGCAAGTGTCGGTTGCTTAATTTTGCCATAAACTTACTGATTACCAGAAGAAATACGAAATTTAATCGAACTATTGATTTGACCTTACATGAAAACCCTCTCACTGTTCCTCGTGCTTTCGATGTGCAACCAAACTAAGCCCAAAAGTGCGGCTTATCTTTGCGACAGTCCCAACGCGAAAAAGTACCATCTTAGAAATGACTGCCGCGGCTTGAGCCGATGCACGCATCATATCATTGAAATTACGCTGGAAGACGCGAAAAGAAGGAAACTGGAACTTTGCAAGTTTGAGCAATAGCTACAGATGCTTTCCGCAATGCGGACAACATTTGGCCGCGTGTCCTTCTTTCCGCTTGAATTCCTCGGAAAACCCGGACGCAAGTATGCCAGCGGGCAGGGCAAACATGCCGATACCCAGGATGGAGATGCATGCCGTCAGCGTCTTTCCAATGCCGGTAATTGGGTAGACATCGCCGTAACCGACCGTTGTCAGCGTAGCCACGCTCCACCACATGGTTTCGGGGATACTGGAGAATTTATCCGGCTGCGCGTCGTGCTCCACAAAGTACATAACGCTTGCGGCGACCAGGATCAGCGTAAACACCAGCAGCATGCTGATCATCAGTTCCTCTTTCTTAGAGGCGAACACCCTGCGTATAACCCGCGAAGCGTTCAGAAACCTGCCGAGCTTGAAAAAGCGGGTGAACCGGATCATTCTCAAGGAACGAAGCGACCGCAAGTCCAGCCCTGATAACGGCAAATAGAACGGCAGTATCGCCGCCAGGTCGACCAGCGCGCCGGGTGAAGCGATGTACCGCAGCCTACCCTTGACGGGGTGGCCATATTTCTGGACGCTGGTGCAGGACCAGACTCTCAAGAGGTATTCGATGGTGAAAATGGCGACGGAAAGCAGCTCGAAATTGTTGAACCAAGAACGGTAGCTATGGTAAAGGCCCTCGACGGTTTCCAGGCAAACGGCCAATAGGTTCAGCAGGATTAGCGACACTATGATGCCATTTACTACCCGATCCCAAAAGGTGCCGCCATCGGCAGGATCCAACAGCAAATGAACTTTTTTCTTTAATGACCTGTACGGGCCATGTCGGTCCGCACGATTAAGGGAGGGGGATTTTGCAAGCATAGCGGCAAGTTTAAAGGTCCAATCGGGATTGAAAAGATATTAGGCGGATGATCCAAATGCAAAACTTAATTGAAGATGACCATGGGGTCGTAGCCAATCTTTGCTACAAGGTTCTTGTAACTGACGAGTCTTTTTGACAGCGCACTTCTCTTTTCGCCGGGCTCGTTCGGCATCCAGTAGCAAATGATGGTGTCGCCCCGTGCGTCGCGTTCGCGGTATTGAATTACCTTATAGTAATATGCCGGCACCGTGGCGGCGAGCGCGTTGAGCGCATAGCATTGCTTCGCACCAAACGTTCCGCACCAGATTTTCACGGTGTCCGTAGCCGCTTCGCCACGGTGCCCCGTTAGCCTTCTGCAAAGTTCCTCGGTTGCCAGCTCTGTGCCGATGTTCTGTCCCTGATATTCCATCCCGGCATTAAAGGTATAGGTATTCGACAGGACGGCCGCGTCGGCGCACCAAGCCAGTAAAATCCAAGGCTGGCAGTGTCCCCTTGCGATCATATCCGTCGAATTCTTGTTGGCATATCGATAAAGCTTCGTTTCCTCGGGCTGCCCGCTTGCCGCATGCCAGGCGGCATAGGCTCCGTTGCGCGGCAACCCCAACGCTTCCTGCTGCAGCCGGTGCGCTTTCGTATAGACGTAGTAGGTAAGAAGAGGCATGTGCCTGGCGGTATCCGCGATTGACTTGTAGTAGGGGTTTACCCACAGCTTGCAGCTGGCGCAGAAATCGGATTTTTGAGCGGGATATTTTTCGTAAAGCGCCTTGACGTAGGTCGAATTGATTTCCTGAGCGGGAAGGTTTCCCGCAAAGAAACAGAAGGCAAGCAGCGTAAGGACTGATCGTTTGGGCATGACCAAATATAGTGATCGGCAAGGAAAGGAGACCTACGGTTTTCCGTAAAAGAAAGTGGCACTTTGTTTTTTCCTTTACCAAAAAAACAATTACGTCATGATGAATACTATTGAAGCAATCAAGCCAGGACCGAAACGGGAAAACGAAGACGGGACGCCCGACAGGAGACAGCGCGTGGATCCGCCCACCGCACCGAAGCACCCGGCCTTAAAACCGCACGTGCACAAGCCCGGAGAGAAGAAGCGTTAGGAACCCCAGTGGCGGCGTAGGTAACTTTGACCTATGCCGCTATTGTCAAAATCAAGCCCTCATTTTTTTTCACCTGTTGCGGTGATAAACCTTTGTCGGAAAGTATCAGTTAAGTGGTCCAAAGCGTTATAAAAACACCCCTAATAGGGGTGTTGTGGCATGCGATTAGGCAATCGTTGCCAGATGTTTTCGATCAGTTGCCTTGTGCTTGGGTATGCCACTGGCTTGCCGAACTCCCACCGCTTCGCCGCGTCAACCGAAACCTGTAGCATAGCGGCGCACTGCCTGAAGTTGAGGCCGTGGCAGTGCCGTATCTGCTTCAGCTTTCCCGCAAGGCTGTCCGTTTCGTGGCCAAGGGGATAGTAGCCGAGAAAGGAAATTATCGCCGGATAATGATGAATTTGCGGCAGGGAACGCTCGTTTTCCCAGTAGGTAAGCGTATCCTCAGAGACGCAGAGTTGTTTCGCAATATCCTTTTGCAATAGCCCGCTTTCGATGCGCTTCTTCCTGATATGCCCGCCAACCGTCTGCGGATAGTCCTCGTAGTGCTTCGTTCCGCGATTTTTGAATATATTCGTGCATGGGAGAAACGTGTACGGATGAATGCCCCTGCGGCTATTACAACCACCCCGAAAAAGAATGCATTTGCCCGCCCGGAATGGTGCAAAAATACCTGAGCAAGATATCGGGCCCGCTGCTGGATAGGATAGATTTGCATGTGGAGGTTACCCCGGTGAATTTCAACGAGCTATCGTCAGACAGGCTGGCCGAAAAAAGTGAAAACATCCGCGAACGCGTGATCAAAGCCCGCGAAATACAGATAGAACGCTTTGGCAACCGCCCCGATTTACATGCCAATGCCCAAATGAGCCCCCAAATGGTACGCGACCTCTGCAAAATAGATGCCGCCGGCCAAACCCTTCTGAAAAAAGCCATGGAAAAACTTGGCCTGAGCGCCCGCGCCTATGACCGCATCCTCAAGGTAGCCCGCACCATTGCCGACCTTGCCGCCAGCGAAGAAATTAAGCTGGAACACCTGGCCGAAGCTATTCATTTCAGGAGTTTGGATAGAGAGGGATGGGCAGGGTAGCGTAGTGAGAAGGAGACTCAAAAACACGGTAGTTTGAAGTCATAGAATCGAAAGGTAGGCTGAAAAAGGGTAGCTTGATAAAAACAGGTATGGGAATTTTAAAGAAGACGACTTTAAAAATAGCAGTATTTTCATTAATCTTATTAAGCTGCAACAGAAACGGAAGCAATTTCAATAAAAACAGGTATATATGTATCTATAAGTACAATCTAAATAATATGACGAAGGCCAAACCTATATTGACGGCTATAGCCATGATAGATGATGAACTTTATTATTTTGCACAGGATTCAATGCTTATGGCTTATAAGCAACTACCCCTTTCATCAGCAAAAAAAATCGACGACAAAGAGTTTCTGAAAATATTACAAACGTTAAATATTAATAGTCTACAGTCGCTATCGTTAAAAAAAGACTATTTGAATTGTAGTTGCTTACCACAAACAATAGAAGAATTTGTAATCAGCAAATCGAGTAAATCCAGGCTGATAGGGTTTGCTATTTCGGGAGGCTTTGCGAATTGCAGTGCAGATTCCAAATGTAAAATCCTTGAAATTATCAGTAAAAAATTCGCTGAAATTGAGGGTTTATAATGTCCATGCTTGTGTTGTTACATTGCGAATCCCCCCGGGGTATTAAAGTGGGAAAGATTATCAACAACTTACATCACAAACATCCCGATGGAATATGAGCAAAAATATTCAGTTTGCTATGACAAAGGTAGAGCCAATAAACGGCAACCCCGACCAATACCCAGTTTAGCCCTACATCCTTTGGGGCAGGCTATTTTTTATGTAAAAACAAACCTGGTTGTTTTTTGCAAATAAATTAGCTGATAAAAAAAGACATCCTGTATATGGGATATCTTTTTAGCTTAAAATAGCCTTAAAATATAAGAGAATTCGTAAGCGATAAATAAAATTACCAGCATGGCATGAAAAGTTTTGTTATTCACTTTCATGGCCACCATGCATAGTACAAAATGACCTATATTACGGATAGGGTATTCCAGTGTATAGTGGCTGTAATAGGCCTGTCCTTTTATAAAAGTATCCACCATATCTAACAGGTAACTTGCACCTAATATGCCGAATATCCATTTACGGCGCGAATAAAAGTAATCGTTGTAATCTTTATAATCGTTCAGGTCTTCGGGGTATAGCAGGGCGCATACGCTGTAATAAATTACAATATAAAAAATGACGAAGAAATACTCCAGGAACAGCCAGTGTTTAATATCGTGCAGGTTAAACTCCCACCACCAAAAATGCAGCAATAACAGGAACATGTAAAAGGCCCACAGGTTGTGCACCCAATAAGGTTTATTGCGCCCCGGATGCTGAATTTGCTTAGCCGCCCCTTTAAGCAAATGGGTAATGCTAAGGCCCAATATAATACCAATAACAGATTTGATGTGGCTGAAAAAATCCATAGATAGTAACGTGGATGGTAATAGTTAAATGTAGATATTTGATAATTAGCTTTTAAGAAAAATATTAAATATCGCGCTCCCAATGACACAAGACCTGAAAGACGAGGCTTTAGAGCAAATAGAACTGGATGTAAAGTTTGGATTTGAAAATGAGCAACAGATTTTTGAAGGTTTAGAAGATATGTTTTATGAAGAGGATGACATTGACGAAGAGTGGTTAAAACAAACCATCCACCAACAATACAATCAGCATCAAAAGGAAGCTTTGCAGTGGACAAAACCAACCGGATTTGAAAAGCTGGCCAAAGCATTCGACCAACTGATTGTGCAAAAGATAGTATGCCTGCACAACGCCGGTTATACCAAACAAGATGGCGAAGGCGATTGCATGGAGACCATAGAACGGTTGGATGAATTAGGTGTTAAAGCTAATAGCTTTTGCTATTATCACTCGCAGGATTTAGCCAGGGCTGTTGACCCTAATACCCGGAACTTGTACTTAGGTTTTGATAGCGTTACGCAAAATGATGATGAAGCTTTGCAGGTTGCCCAAATGATTGTTGCAGCACTCAGGGAAAACGGCCTCCAGGTAAAGTGGCCAGGCACAGTTACCCAACGGATAGAAATTGTAAACATCGACTGGAAAAAAATACCCGACGATGAAGAATGGGGAGCAGAGCGGGTTATACAAATGTTGACTAAACCGCGATCAGATCAGAAACCTTTTTGGAAGTTATGGTAGCGAGAGTAAACAAAGTAACAGGCTTACAAACAAAAAACGATGCCCTTACTTTAGAACATCATTTTCACAATAGAAAATCTTAATAGCCCACTAAAAAATCGCCTCCGCAATCCTTTTAGTTGGCCCGGCGTTGCTCATGGTATAAAAATGCAGTACCGGTACGCCAAAAGCTATTAACTCGCGGCATTGGTTTATCATCCATTCTACACCGATATCCCGTACGTCTTTTTCTGATTTGCAGCCGTTAACCGCGTCGCATAAATCTTCGGGCATATCAATATGGAAGGTTTTTGCTAAACCGATTAACTGTTTTGAGTTAGTAACAGGTTTTAACCCTGGTATGATAGGCACATTGATGCCGTTGGCCCGGCAATTATTCACAAAATCGAAGTATTTCTGGTTGTCAAAAAACATTTGGGTAACAATAAAATTTGCACCCATATCCACCTTTTGTTTCAGGTATTTAAAGTCGGTTTTAAGGTTTGGTGCCTCAAAATGCTTTTCGGGGTAGCCGGCAATGCCAATGCAAAAATCGGTTTTCAGGCTATCGTCGTTATGTTCATGCAGGTATACGCCGTTGTTCATGTTCACTACTTGTTGCAGCAAATCGGTAGCGTAGTTATGCCCGTTGGGGGTTGGCACAAATGATGCATCGCCCCGGCGTGCATCCCCGCGCAAAACCAACACATTCTCGATGCCTAAAAACTGCAAGTCGACCAGGCCATTCTCCGTTTCATCCTTTGTAAAGCCACCGCACAATAAATGTGGAACGGTATCTACCTTGTACTTATTCATGATAGCCGCGCAGATGGCGATGGTACCCGGGCGTTTGCGATAGCTCAACTTCTCCAGCAAGCCATTATCATGCTGCTTGTAAATAAAGTCCTCGCGCAGCGAAGTAACATCAATAAACGGCGGCTTAAACTCCATTAATGGGTCAATGGCATCGTAGATGCCCTGAATGCTCTGACCCTTCAGTGGTGGGATAAGTTCAAAGGAAAAAAGTGTTTTGCCTTTTGCATTAGCAATATGTTCCGTTATTTTCATTGTTTGTTCTGGTACGAGTTTCTTATTATATCCGTCATTGCGAGGTACGAAGCAATCCCCGATTTGCAAATCCGCCCTGTATAGTTCGGGATTGCTTCGTACCTCGCAATGACGGTTTGTTGTATGTTATTATCAATATTTTTTAATGTAGTGACGCAACATTTTGCGTCTCCCGCATGCAAATCCAACCTTGCAAATCCGCTTGTCTGGTGGGAGACGCAAAATGTTGCGTCTCTACAACAACCCCGGTTGCAGCCATGTCATTACTTTTTTTTCCAGCTCCGCTGGTGAATACTCGCAATGACGGTTTTTTGTTTATTCTACTTTTAATAATTTATGTTAGGACCAAGCCAACGTTCAACATCCTCAATTGTCATTTGCTTCCTCAAAGCATAATCCTCCACCTGATCTTTACTTATCTTACCTAATCCAAAATACCTGGCCTGAGGATGCGCGAAGTAGAACCCGCTTACAGCTGCTGCAGGTGTCATGGCTAAACTTTCGGTAAGGTGCATTTTGGCATTGTCCTCGGCCTTCAATAACTCAAATAAGGTTGTTTTCTCTGTGTGGTCCGGGCAGGCAGGATAGCCTGGGGCCGGGCGGATGCCTTGATATTCTTCCTTGATGAGGTCGTCGGTGCTTAGCTGTTCGCCTTTGCTGTAGCCCCAGTATTCTTTACGCACCAGTTCGTGCATTTTTTCGGCAAAGGCCTCGGCAAGGCGGTCGGCAAGGGCTTTGGCCATAATGCTGTTATAATCGTCATGGTCGGCCTCAAATTCAGCAACCAGTTCATCACAGCCAATACCTGTGGTTACGGCAAAGCCGCCAAAATAATCGGGCACACCGCTTTCTTTTGGTGCGATAAAATCCGATAGCGCATAATACGGGTCGCCTTTAACCTTTTCGGCCTGTTGGCGCAGGGTATGGATGCGGGTTAACAAAGTAGTGCGGCTTTCGTCGGTATACAATTCAATATCGTCTCCAACACTATTGGCCGGCCAAAAACCGATAACACCGTTGGCGTGTAGCAGCTTTTCTTTTACTATCTTTTTTAACAATACCTGTGCATCATCAAAAAGTTTTTTAGCCTCATCGCCCACAAATTTATCGGCAAATATCTTAGGATAGCTGCCGCGCAATTCCCAGGTATGGAAAAACGGTGTCCAGTCGATATAAGGGACTAATTCTTCCAGTGGATATGATTCAAATACTTTGGTACCGGTAAACGTTGGCTTAGGCGCTACATCGCCGTCCAGGCTAACCTGGAAACGGGCTTGCCTTGCCTGGTCGATAGTAACAAAACGTTTATCCGATTTTTTATTCAAATGCGCTTCGCGCGATTTTGCGTATTCTTCTTTAATATTTTTGATATAGGCATCCCGGCCATCACGGTTCATCAGGCTGCTGCACACGGTAACACTGCGCGATGCATCAAGCACGTGGATTGCAGCACCCGAGTAATGCGGATCGACCTTAACAGCCGCATGGATACGCGAGGTAGTAGCCCCGCCAATGATTAACGGAATAGTAAAACCTTCGCGCTCCATCTCTTTGGCAAAGTGGACCATCTCATCCAGCGATGGCGTAATCAAACCACTGAGGCCGATGATATCTACATTTTGTTTTTTAGCCTCTTCAATAATGCGTTGCGCCGGTACCATTACGCCCAGGTCAATCACCTCGAAGTTGTTACAGGCCAAAACTACGCCTACTATATTTTTGCCAATATCGTGCACATCGCCTTTTACGGTGGCCATCAATATTTTACCGGCATTGGCACGGCTGCCGCTGCTGTCTTCGCCGGCATCAATAACCCGTTGTTTTTCCAGTTCGATGAATGGCAACAGGTAAGCCACCGCCTTTTTCATAACCCGGGCCGATTTTACTACCTGTGGCAAAAACATTTTGCCGGCGCCAAAAAGGTCGCCAACAATGTTCATACCGTCCATTAGCGGGCCTTCAATAACCTCCAGTGGTTTGCTGTATGTTTGGCGGGCTTCTTCCACATCGTCATCCAGGTATTCAATAATACCTTTTACAAGCGCGTGCGATAATCTTTCCTGAACGGTTCCTTTGCGCCATTCTTCATCGCGCACAACTTCTTTGCCTTTACTTTTTATAGTATCGGCGTATTCAACAAGGCGTTCGGTGGCATCATCGCGGCGGTTAAGCAGTACATCTTCTACCAGCTCAAGCAGGGTTTTATCTATTTCCTGGTAAACCTCCAGCATGCCGGCATTCACGATACCCATATCCATGCCGGCGCCAATGGCATGGTACAAAAATGCCGAGTGCATGGCTTCACGCACCACATTGTTGCCCCTGAAAGAGAAGGAGATATTACTTACCCCGCCGCTCACTTTGGCATGTGGCAGGTTTTGTTTTATCCAGCGCGTGGCTTCAATAAAATCAACCGCGTAATTGTTATGTTCCTCCAAACCGGTTGCAACGGTTAGGATGTTGGGATCGAATATGATATCCTGAGGAGGGAAACCAACCACATCAACCAGTATATCATATGATCTTTTACATATCTCAATACGGCGTTGTAACGAATCGGCCTGGCCGGTTTCGTCGAAGGCCATTACAACCGTGGCAGCGCCATAGCTCAGGATTTTGCGGGCCTGCTCAATGAACTTTTCTTCGCCCTCTTTAAGCGAGATGGAGTTTACGATACCCTTACCCTGGATGCATTTTAAACCAGCCTCAATAACGGTCCATTTTGATGAATCGATCATGATAGGCAGTTTGGCAATATCCGGCTCGGATGCTACCAGGTTCAGAAATTTTACCATTACCGCTTTCGAATCAATCATGCCCTCGTCCATGTTGATGTCGATAACCTGGGCACCGCCCTCTACCTGTTGCAGGGCAACGGCCAAGGCGGCTTCATAATCTTCAGATAAAATAAGTTTCGAGAATTTTGGCGAACCGGTGATATTGGTACGCTCGCCCACATTTACAAATATGCTGTCGGGCTTTATGGTAACCGCTTCCAGGCCGCTCAGGCGCAGGTCGGGTTCAATTTCGGGGATAAGTCTTGGGGGATATTTGGCCGCTTTATCGGCTATGCATTTGATGTGTTCCGGTGTGGTGCCACAACAACCACCCACAATATTAACCAACCCGGCTTTAATAAAATCATCAACCTGGTGCGCGGTTTCATGCGCGGTTTCGTCGTACTGGCCAAACTCGTTTGGTAAACCAGCGTTAGGATATGCAGAGATAAATACGTTTGCCTTTTCAGAAAGTTCGGCCAAATGCGGCCTCATTTCTTTGGCACCCAAAGCGCAGTTTAAGCCCACTGAAAGCAGGTTGGCATGGCGTATCGAGTTCCAGAAAGCTTCAACAGTTTGCCCCGATAAGGTACGACCAGAGGCATCGGTAATAGTACCGGAGATCATGATAGGCAAATGCTTGCCCGACTCATGGGCGTATCTATTGATAGCGAACAAGGCCGCTTTGGCGTTCAAGGTATCAAATATGGTTTCAACCAATAATAAATCCGATCCGCCATCAACCAGGCCACGTACCTGGTCGTAATAGGCATTGGCCAAATCATCAAAGGTAACGGCGCGGTAACCAGGGTCGTTAACATCTGGCGACAAGGACGCTGTACGATTGGTTGGCCCAACGGCACCCGCCACAAAACGCGGCTTTGATGGATTTTTTTGATTGTATTCGTCGGCCACTTCGCGGGCAATACGCGCGCCTTCGTAGCTAAGTTCGTAGGCCAGCTCTTCCAGCTTATAATCGGCCAGTGAAATAATTTGTGTGCTGAAGGTATTGGTCTCGATGATATCGGCACCGGCATCCAAATACTCGGCATGAATGGCCTTGATGATATCCGGGCGTGTAATATTCAAAAGGTCATTATTCCCCTGTAGATCGCTGATGTGATCTTTAAACCTTTCACCACGAAAATCCTTCTCGGTAAGCTGGTACCGCTGTATCATGGTACCCATAGCCCCGTCAATTACAAGGATGCGTTTTTCTAATTCTTTTCTAATGTCCATGGTTAGTATCAAGTAGTTAGTATCAAGTATCAAGTACGGAAACTCCGGCCCATGATTTTTAATTAGATCAACACAAAAAAATCTTGCTACTTGATACTAACTACTTGCTACTAAAAAAAGCTTACATCGAAAAGTCGGGTGTTCAATTGACTTTCGCTTATCTTTCCAGGGGCTGTTTAGCCGGCCGGGTAGAATGTAGCACCTTGTGAAGCACAGGTTGCTAAGACATCGCAGGGTCTAATCCCTCCGTCTTTCTCCATAAGCACTGCAAAGGTGCATAATAAAGCCGTAAAATGCAATAGTTTATATGCCCGGCTATGTGTACGCTAAGTAAATTTATGTGTACAAAAAAAGCTGCCTTTGCGGGGCAGCTTTTAAATAATAAATATTGGTTGCTTTATTACCTTCTTCTGCCAAATAAACGCAGAATCATCAGGAAAAGGTTAATGAAATCAAGGTATAAGGTTAAGCCACCCAATAGCGCCATTTTTCCCGCAGAAGCATCGCCATATTCAAGGCCTGCACCAATACGTTTTAATTTTTGCACATCGTAGGCGGTTAAGCCAACAAATACCGCAATACCAATATAGCTAATAATGTATTGCAATTGACTGCTGCCTATAAACATGTTGAATACTGATGCGATGATTATTCCAATTAACCCCATCATCATTAACGAGCCAAACTTGGTTAAATCGGTATTGGTTGTATAACCGGCAATTGCCATTATCCCAAAAACAAGCGATGCTGTAACAAATACGCCGATTACGGAGCCGGTGGTGTAAACAATGAGTATATAGCTTAAGCTGATACCCATTACCGCCGAGAAAGCTACAAATAGCAAGGCCGCCATAGCATATGAAAGGCGCTGAAAGCCAAAAGAAATGATTAAAACAAATGCCAGCGGCGCAAACATTACTAATGTGCCTAAGCCGGTATTACGCCCGGTTTCCGGATCTCTGAGCGTTTCATATAGAGCTTGGTTTTGAGAAAACACATAAGCACAAATAGCTGATATGCCTAAAGCCACAAACATCCATAAAAATACATTGGCTATAAATTTACGCGATGCGTCTTGTTCTGTTATTTGGATTACATTTTTGTATTCGTATCCAGGATCTTTAATTTCCATTTTTTTATTAATAAATTAATACACGAATATACGAATAATCGGTGAATATATTGTGAAGGAAAGTATCAGGTATCAAGGCAATTTTGCATATTGAACCAGTCCGGAAGTCAAAAATCTTGTTCCTTGATACAGGGCAAACGTATCTAATTGGGTTAACATAACTTAACACATTTTCGATAAAATTATTGCAAATATTTAATAATCAATATTTTATATTTTATCATGGTTAACATCAAACTGACCGCGCAATTTAGGCGCGTCCAAATACTGTGCCTGTTGTTGGCCAATATAAGCCTCTTCGGTAGCTGAATCATGTAACCAGCATCAGCCGATAAAAACAAGGTGTCGTTTGAAGCTTATATCTTCCCGACGCCATTAGCTATTTCTATTTAGATGGTTTTGTCCTGCTACGTGATACCGATTACTTGCTGCTATCCTTACTTGCGTCCGTTTTTAAATGACCCTGAAGCTGTGGATTTTGCGGGGGGAGCTTTTTTACATCCCTTTCTACCTCGGTTTGCTGTACAGATACGGCATAATCTGCAGGTTCGATGTGGCTGCCCGATGCTTCGGCATAAACCTGGGTAAACTCGGCACCAATGTATAGGATAGCTGATGTGTAATATATCCAAACCAGGATAACTATTATTGAACCGGCAGCGCCATAAGCCGAGCCCTGCGCCGTGTATTGAATGTATAAGCTGATAACGTACTGGCCCAGCATAAACAACAGGGCGGTAAAAAATGCACCTGAGCGCACATCGCGCCACTTGATTTTAACATCGGGCAAAAATTTAAAAATGATGCCAAATAATGTGGTAATTACGATAAGGGTGATTGCCAGGTTAATTCCTTTTAAAAGAAAACCGGTTACAACCGGTATAAAATTATGTATCTTTTCTTTAAGCGCATCAAGAATAAGATTAATAGCAAGGGTTGTCAATAATAAAAAACCAAGGCTGATGATAAGTGAAAATGAAACAAATCTGTTTTTGAGCAATTGTACCCAACCGCGTTTAGGTTTGGCTTTTACACGCCAGATGATATTTAATGAATCCTGTATCTCGATAA
Source organism: Mucilaginibacter sp. P4_C11 (assembly GCF_056402115.1). Lineage (NCBI taxonomy): Bacteria > Pseudomonadati > Bacteroidota > Sphingobacteriia > Sphingobacteriales > Sphingobacteriaceae > Mucilaginibacter > Mucilaginibacter sp. P4_C11. The sequence continues at coordinate 129,464 of NZ_JBFUIA010000019.1, forward strand.
AAATACTGCTGGCACCTAATAATAAGGTAATTACGCCAATTACCACAGCAACACCTGATTTGCCCGAAAGCGCTAAGTGTGTTAAAGCATCCTGGATTTGCTGCGCAGGTCCTGGGCCAACGTAGTGAGCTATTTGTGGATAAAGCCGGTGGGTTGCAGCATCCTGGCCAAAAACAAGGCCCGCAACAGAAATGATGATGATTAATAAGGGGGCTATGGAAAAAACAGTATAATAAGCCAAAGAGGCACTTAGCTTTAAGCCATTATCGCTTATGAAGCCGCTAAATGTGGCTACCAATACTTTCCAAAGTTGCTTTAAATATTCTTTGCTCAAAACTTTCATGCTTACCATTTTAATCAATTATTACCCGGCGATAGCTAAGCAATTATAATGCCTTGGTGTAGCCCGCCTCTAAATATCTGCTCATAAATTTAATTTATAATGCCGTAAACGGAATATCGGCCAGTTGATAATTGCGCCATCCGTCAAAATCATAATGCCACCACTCGGTGGGCAATACGGTAAAGCCATGCGCGTGCATAATTGTTTTAAGTAGCTCGCGATTGGCGGTTTGTAGTGTTGTAGCCCCGGGGTAATTGGCCGATGCCTTTTTGCTAAAACTATCAAAGCCAGTGGGCATCTGCAGTTCTTTTCCCGTTTTAAGGTCAATCAGCGTAAGGTCGATAGCGCAGCCCCGGTTATGTTTGGAGCCGAATTTTGGGTTGGCCACAAAATTAGTATCGGGCGTGGTTTCGTAAAACGCTATGGTGACTGCGTAAGGCCGGTAGGCATCAAATATTTTTAAGCCCAGCCCCCGCGTTTTTAAATCAGCCTGAATATCCTTTAAAGCTTTTACAACCGGCAGTCTGGCATATGCTTTAGCTTGTTTGTACATAACCCGATGCATAAAGTTGTTGGTTGTGGCGTATCGGATATCCAGTTTTATAGCCGGGATGTATTTTACAATCTCGACAAGGCGTTTATTTGAATCGGCCTTTACCTGTGCTTTATACCCTGCAATACCACAAACGCGGGTACTGTCGATATATTTATAGTGCTGCGCATGGGCATTAAGGCTAAGCAAAACAAAAGCAAACAGGCAATAACGCATCATACCATTACCTGTGCGATACGATGAGGAGGTCAAGATCCTTACACGGAATGGAAAACCGCTCGCCAATGTACTTATTGGTGAGCTGGCCCTGGTAAATATATACCGCGTTGCGTACACCCGATTTTTGCCATATCACGTTTTTAATACCTCCCTGTTCGCCTATATCCAGCAAAATAGGAGCAAAAATATTGGTTAGTGCATAGGTGGCAGTACGGGCAACCCTTGAAGCTATGTTGGGTACGCAATAATGAATAACATCATATTTGCGGAAAACCGGGTGCGTATGATTGGTAACCTCCGAGGTTTCAAAACAACCGCCCTGGTCAATACTCACATCTATGATAACCGAATCGCGTTTCATGCGGCTTACGGTGGCTTCGGATATGATACACGGGCTGCGACCATCTTCGGCACGGATTGCGCCAATAGCCACATCGCAGGTAGTAATGGCTTTCTCTAACACAATGGGCTGCACCACCGATGTAAATACCCTTGCGCCAATGTTGTTCTGCAAGCGCCGCAGTTTGTATATTGATGGATCAAAAACTTTTACTTCAGCTCCTAATGATATGGCTGTACGGGCGGCATATTCGCCAACGGTGCCTGCGCCTAATATTACAATTTCGGTAGGCGGCACACCGGTAATGCCTCCCAGCATCAGGCCTTTACCTTCAAAAACGTTGCTTAAATATTCGGCTGCTATCAGTATGGATGTGGCCCCAACTATTTCGCTCATCGCCCTTACTACCGTCAACGAGCCGCCTTCATCAAGCAAATGCTCAAAACAGAGGGCGGTAACATTTTTTTTCATGAGGGCATGCAGGCTATCAGCCTTAAGGGTGGCCAGCTGCAGGGCCGAGATCAGGATTTGGCCATGTTTCATCATTTCAATTTCCTGCACCATTGGCGGGGCAATTTTAATGATGATATCGGCCTCGTAAACCGTTTTAGTATCATAAACAATCAGAGCACCTTGCTCGCTGTAATCCTTATCACTAAAGTTGGCAGCCTGCCCGGCATTGCTTTCCAGCATTACCTGGTGCCCGTTATTCACTAACAGCGCAACCGAAAGCGGTGTAAGCGGAATCCTGTTTTCCTGGAAGGAAATTTCCTTGGGAATGCCAATAAATAATTGATTCTTTTTGTTTTTGACCTCCAGCATTGATTCCTGGGGTTGCATCATGGCCTGTTTGGCAACATCCGAAAACCCACTGTATTTCCCTGAACTCATGTATATGTTTTTTTCTGGCTGATGAAGATAAGAAAAAAGGATGTATCCTGAAAACTAAATATTTTCCACGCCAACCCACCTTGCACCGTCATCCAACACCTTAATGGTTATGTTTGAATAATGTTGGGGCAGCAGGTCGGGTATCTTTTCGGGCCATTCAATAAAGCACCATGCGCCGGCGTAAAAATATTCTTCATAACCCATGTCCAGCGCTTCGGTTTGATCTTTAAGGCGATAAAAATCAAAATGATAAATTTTATCCTTTGCCGTATGGTACTCATTAACGATAGAAAACGTAGGACTGCTAATATTATCCGTAGTGCCCAACGCCTTGCATAACTCTTTGATCAGGGTGGTTTTACCCGCGCCCATATCGCCGTAAAATAAAAAAATACGGTTATTGCCGGCATGCTCAATAATGGCCCGGGCTGCCTGGGGTAAGTTGGATATGGATGGAATAATTAGTTGCACAATGTTATAATAATTAACCGCCATGTCATTGCGAGGAACGAAGCAATGACATAAAAATGAGTCCAAAATTAATCAAATATTCCCAACCAAAAATTTCAAAAATCTATCGGGCCCCTGCATCACCGCAGTCTCAAAAAATATTTTCAAAAAAGCTCATCAATCCATAACAAAACCTGTTGTTTTGTATATAACACGGTACTATGAGCAATATCCTTCATATCCTTAACGGCGATTCAACATGGCATAGCTTTAACCAAACCGGCCTTGATGGCGATGTAATGGTTTGGCGCGAGGTTTTATCAGAAGGCCCCTTGCAGGAAAACATCTCGTCGGGCACTTTCTGGAGCAATCGATCCAAATGGATCAGAAAAACTTTTAACGAACCGGAAGATGAATATCAGCATAAGGTGATTGACGAACTGGGCAAACTAAACAGCCAGTACGACGAGGTTAATCTCTGGTTTGAGTTCGACCTGCATTGCCAGGTAAACCTGCTGGGCGTAATGCGGATGCTGAACCAGCAAACCAATATGTCGGCCCCTGCTGTATTCCTGATTTGCCCCAATGAGTTTCCCGGCATTGACGATTTTAAGGGCATTGGCCAGTTAAACGGCGATCAACTTGAAGACCTGTATGACAGCCGCGAACAATTGAGCGACTGGGAATTTGAGCTGGCTGCCGAAGCCTGGCCGTTATACGTTAACGGCAATGCCGATGAATTGGAGCGCTGGCTTAATGAAAATTCCTTTTGGGGTGCTTTACACCTTATGAAGCCGGCGCTGCTTGCGCATTTGAAACGCTTAAGGCTAAATACCAACGGCCTAAATTACATTGAACAAAAACTGCTTGACATTTATAACAGCGGTATAAAAACCAATCCCGAAATGTACCATGCATTCTGGTCGACAGAAAAAATATATGGTATGGGCGATAGCGAGATTGATATTTACCTTGACCGCCTGACGGAAAAACAACTCATACATTATTAGCCCCCGGGCACATCGGCCCTACGGCACCGTGACCGCGATGGTTGGCGATCGATCGCTTTCGTTCTTCATCCGGTCAAGCGCGGTTACCACGTAAAAATAGGTCTTACCCTTTTGTACGGTATTATCATCATAACCGGGGTTGGCGTTGTATTCAATTTTGAGGATGTTTTTAGGGTCGTCTATATTTATTTTCTCGTTATCAAAACGGTATATCACATAGCCGTAAACAGGCTCTTCGTCTTTAGCCAGCCCCGGGGCCTGCCATCTTACAGCTACGCCACCTTTTAAGCCGGGGCGGGCCGTAACGTTTTGGGGTGGGTTGGGCGCTATAGAATCGCGCCAGAGCATTACCGGCGGCAACGCAGGGTACCGGTAATAATTATCCCGCAATGAATCGGTTATCCCCAACGGATTATTGGTAAGCGAGCTGGAACTGAAATATACACTCCCCTGTACCCTCGGGTTATTCCTGATGAGGTTTATCTGGCTGGGCAGCTGGCCGGGGTTTTTAAAAGCCAGGGTTTTACGTTCATTAATACGGTAAGCGGCCTGGCCTATATAAAGGTGCCTGCCGTAGGTATTATCGCTCCACCAGCTTAGTAGTTTATCAAACGCGGCGGCACGGTTGCCAATAGGCCAGTACAATTGTGGGTTTATGTAATCAATCCAGCCTTCCTGCATCCATTTGCGCGAGTCGGCGTAGTTTTCGTAGTATGATGATCCACCGTTGGTTTCGGAGCCCACTTCATTTTGTGACTTATTGGCCCAGATACCAAACGGGCTGATACCGAATTTGATATTAGGATCGTGCGCATGCACACTATCGGCAATCATTTTTATTAGCAGGTCAACATTGTGGCGGCGCCAGTCTTTGATATTATCAAAGCCCTGCCCGTATTTGGCGTAGGTATCCTCATCGTTTATTTTTTGGCCTGCAATGGGATAAGGATAAAAATAATCGTCCATGTGTACTCCGTCTATATCATAGTTATCTACCACATCCAATATTACCTGTACTATATAGTCGCGCACTTCGGGCAGGCCGGGGTTAAAGGTTTTGATGCCGCCGTAGGTAAAAAACCAGTCGGGCTTTATCCTGGTGATGTGCTGGGGGCTAAGCGCGGCAAAGTTGCCATCAAAAGTTGCCCGGTATGGGTTAAACCAGGCATGCAGTTCCATGCCGCGTTTATGAGCCTCGGTAATGGCGAATTCCAAAGGATCGTACCCCGGATTTTGGCCTTGCCGGCCGGTTAAATATTTTGACCATGGTTCGCGGCCTTTGGCATAAAGAGCATCGGCAGCGGGCCTTACCTGCAGCATAATAGCATTAATCCCGGTTTCCTGGTGCGAGTTCAGGATATCCAGCAATTGCTGCTTTTGCTTTTCCATGGTAAGTTTAGTACTTGTTGGCCAGTCGATATTTACAACCGTAGCTATCCAAACGCCCCTAAATTCGCGCTTGGGTTGGGTTTTAACAGCGGCCGGGGCATTAGCCGGTTCGGCCGGCTGCGCCTTAACGCTTGTTATAATAAACAGGGTAAATATCAATAGTAAAATATGGCGGGATATATGCATTAAAGCCGATTTATTAAAGCTGCAAAGATATAAAACTCATATTGCAGGTGTTTTATTATAAGTCATAAAATTTGCTTGTATGTTGTGTTTTTGGCATTTTGTGCTTAATTTTAGCCGTCACCAATACATTTTTCAACCTGCATTTTTTTTGAAAATCATATTTTTAACCTTTTTACGTTTAATATCGCTAAAGAGTTAACCACTTAAAAAAACAGTTAGAATTGCAATAAAAAGCATGTAATATCAATTAATATGAATATGCTTGTACATTAACATTCCGGTTAAAAGGGTAGATTTTTAAAACAGCTGCCGTTTTAAACTGTATTTAAACTTTAAATAATTAATTGCTATGGAAAATCAATATGGGCAACCACCTAAGAAAAATTCAAACGTAATTTATTTTCTGATTGTGGTGGTTTTGGCTTTGTTAGGTACCGACGTGTATTTGTACTTGCAAAAAAACAAGTCGGATGTGCGGATAGTTACCCAACAGGATGAACAAACCAAACTGAAAGCAGACCTGGACAGCCTTGAACACCAGGTTGAGCTGGTAAATGCAGGCAAGGCCAAAATGTCGGCCGAAATGATAGCCAAAAACGATTCATTAAAAGAAAAAATTAAAGTTTTACGGGTACAATTGGCAAAAGGGAAGCTTACCAAGGCCGAATTGGTAAAAGCCGAAGAAGATGTTAAGCAACTGCGTTATTTTGTAACCAAATACACCGCCGATATTGAAGAACTGCATAAGCAGAATGTCACGCTTACAACAGAGCGGGATACACTTAAGAACAACCTGGCCACGGTATCTAAAAAAGCCGATACCCTTACCAAGCAAAACCAGGACCTGGATGCCAAGGTAAAAGTAGCGCAGGCCTTAAAGCTGGCCACATCAAATATTGTGGCCTACAAAATAAAGGGTAGCGGTAAAGAGGTTGATGTAACCCGCGCCGGGCCTGCAAAAAAAATAAAGATAAATTTTACAGTTGCCAGTAATACGTTGGCCAATAAAACTATGCACGATATTTATGTGCGTATTATTGACCCTACCGGTAACCTGATAACCGCGCCCGATGGCGGTACATTTAGCGCCGATAATGCCGACCTGCAATACACCTACAAAACATCCATAGATTTTAAGGATGATGGCACCGAGTACACTATTGACTGGGTTAACCCAACCCCGCCGTTTGTAAAGGGCACTTACACTGTGTTGCTTTATGCCGATGGCAGCACCATGGGAAAAACAGGTTTTACACTGAAATAAAATAATTCAATTTAATTAATGAAAGCCCTGTTCCGGATGATGGAACAGGGCTTTTTTGATTTATTGCCGGTATGGCGCCGGTGCCAGGGACTGGGTGTTATATGATCTGATTTTCAATGAGATATTATATAGATTCGCCCCAAAATCCGTAAAAACACCTTTGCAATAACGTAGTTTTACGTGGCAATATCCACTGCGGGGCGGCTAAATTTACTTAGTCAATTAAATCAAAATTCCTGGCATTATGGATCGCGCCATTATCGAAAAAGACCAAAGGCAACGTGAAAAAATATTGCCGGTCCTTTATTTTTGTTCAAGCTTTTTTGGGCTTGGGCTCATAAGCGCACTTATTTGGGCGCATAATGTGCAAGCGGCCATGACCGCGGTGGAATGGATTATCGCCTGTACCATTAGTGGTGGTTTCATCGGTTTCCTTTTTGGCATCCCCAAAGTGGTGCAAAGCGCGGGCAGCACTGCCGGCGGCGATAATTACCGCCAGCAGGTTAATACCAATCTATCAGATATATCAGATTGGCTCACAAAAATTATAGTGGGTTTGGGATTGGTAAAGCTTACTAAAATTCCCCCGTATTTAAAGGGAATAGCGCAGGCCTTTGCCACCGGCCTTAATGAAGCAGGTAAAACCGAAGCGCCCACAGCCATGGCTTTTGCGTATGGCCTTGTTATCGGTTACTTTGTGGTTGGCTTTTTGTTTGGTTACCTGGTTACCCGCCTTTACCTGGCTGCCGAATTCAGGGAGGTAGATAAGGCTGCTACGCTAACCGAACTAAAAAATCAAATTGACACCGCACAGGCAAAAATTGAAAACGTAGAGGCCGGGCAGTCAATGCTCACGCAGTCGCTCATTCAGAACGCCCCGGCCGCGGTAGCCGAAGATAAACAGGCCAACCTTGACAACCTGAAAGCACAGGCAGAGGCCTATATGAGTATCCGGTCGGGTGATTATGGTACGCGTGTGCGTATGAAGAATGCCAGCGCGGGCAATATGGCGGCCTATGCATTAACCAATAAAATTACCAAGGATGAGATCCTGGAGCTAAACGCTACCTCCTTTAACCAGGGGCTTATTGTGGCGCTTGCTACGCTGATCATCACCAAGCCCGAACCCGGCGACCTTGACCGTTTGCTGCAATATGCCGAACAGGTAACCTGGAAACACGTAGAGTACCGCGTGCTGAATGCCATTAGCCAGTTAATGGCCCAAAAGCTTGTAAAGGATGCAGATAAAAGCCGGATTAATAAACTCCTTGATATCTACCGTAAAAATGCCGACAGCTCTATACTCGACCGGATAAAAATACTGGGTGCCCAAGTGACAGATTACAGCGAAAAATAGGATGTTGGTATACCATTGAACCGTTTACGGTACGAGGGAATTATTTGGGTAGTATTTAGTCGGAAGTCTTAAGCCCAAAGTCGAAAACAGGAAAATTATGCCCGAGACTTTCGACTAATGACTTTCGACTTAACACTTGTGCCTCCCAATAAATCTTTAATTATTGCTATAGCCTAATTTTTATTATTTTTGGGCACATAAAATTTAACGACATGAATTTTCCCGCTGAATTAAAGTACACTAAAGACCACGAGTGGATAAAAGTTGAAGGCAATGAAGCTACAATTGGCATCACCGAATTTGCTCAAGGCGAGCTTGGCGATATTGTTTATGTGGATATTGCATCCTTAGGGAAAGAAGTTGCTAAAGATGCCGTTTTTGGCACGGTTGAAGCAGTAAAAACAGTATCAGACCTGTTTATGCCTGTAACCGGTACAGTTACCGAAATTAATCCCGCACTTAACAACCAACCCGACCTGGTAAACTCAGATCCTTATGGCGAAGGCTGGATGGTAAAAATCACTGTTGCCGATCTTTCGGAAATTGAAGGCCTTTTATCTGCTGATGACTATAAATCTGTTGTTGGCGCTTAATGAAAGCAACGCTAAAATATCAGGGGCCCGCAATATTGTGGGCCTTATTTGTTTTGATAATTTGCTCTGTTAACCTGGGATCATCGGGCAAATTCCCGCTTTTTTTTAAAGGTTTTGATAAGATTACACACACCGGGTTGTTTTTTACCTTAACGGTACTGTACTGTAATGGCGCCATAAGGCAACAAAAGCCGGTAACTTTCTCGTATAAGCAGGCATTCATAATCGTGGTAGCCGGTATTTTTTACGGCGGCTTAATTGAATTATTGCAATGGGCATTTTTTACATGGCGCAGCGCCGAATGGAGTGATCTGTTTTGCGATGTGTTGGGAACTTGTATGGGTATTTTTGGTGTTATGCTAACAGTAAGTGCAATTGGCAATGAAGAAAAGTAAACTTATTATCTTGGGTGCAGCAATCCTGCTAACTGGTTTTTCATCATGCGGCATCTTCAAAAAAGGCTGCGGTTGCCCAACTTTTGGAGTTACCAAAATTCAGAGCAATTTGAAAATTTGTTAATTTGAAAATGCCGTGCCCCGATATCTTTTTCGACTTTACATCATATTAAAATCATTTTCAAATTTTCAAATCCTCAAATTTTCAAATAATATAAAAACGCCATGGCTGTTTATTTGGATTTAATATAAATAAGCTTACATTTGCTCAGGTTAATTTTATACGATGAGACTTTCACAACTTGAAGTAGGCGAAATAGGGATTGTTAAAGAATTTACTGACCTTGAAATGTCGGTTAAATTGATGGAAATGGGATGTTTGCCGGGTGAAGAAATTAAAATTTCGCGCATAGCACCCCTTGGCGATCCGATAGCTATTCATGTTTCAGGTTATCAGTTAAGTCTTCGTAAATTTGAGGCCTCCACTATTATTTTGCAGTAGTTTTTGTAACCATTGAAAGCCGATATCAGAGTTGCGCTTGTAGGAAATCCAAACACCGGTAAATCAACTCTATTTAATATACTAACCGGTCTTAATCAAAAAATAGGAAATTTTCCGGGGGTTACTGTCGACAAAAAAACAGGCTTTTGCCAGCTGCCCGATGGACGCACCGCCGAAATTATCGACCTGCCAGGCACCTATAGCATCTACCCCAAAAGTAAAGACGAATCTATAGTATTTTCTGTTTTAGCCGACAAAGCCAAAGGCATGGTGCCCGATTTGATCGTGGTAATCCTGGATGCTTCTAACCTTAAACGCAACCTACTGCTGTACACCCAGATAGCCGACCTGAAAATTCCGGTTGTTGTTGCCCTTAACATGATTGATGTATCAGAAAAAGCTGGTATTATCATCGATGTTAATTTGTTTGCCCAAAAGTTGGGTGTACCTGTGGTACCTATATCTGCCCGGAAAATAAAAGGGATCGATCAGCTTAAAACAACTATAGCCTACGCTAATAAAATTGCCCTGCAGCAGGATACTATTGATGTAGATGCAATTGCACCAAAACTGGTAGCACAAATTCAGGCCGAATATAAAATTGATAATCCTTATTTAGCCCTGCAGTTGGCGCACCAGCACGAAACACTGGGCTTTTTAACGCCTGCCGAAAGCGACCGCATTGAAGAACTGGAAAAAGAACATGCTTTCCACTCACAAAAAGCGCAGGCCTCTGAAACTATTGCCCGCTATAACTTTATAAACGACCTTTTATACGATACCGTTACGAAACCCGAAACGGCGCATGACGAAACTGTAAGCAACAAAATAGATAAAATACTTACACATAAGGTATTTGGCTTTATCATTTTCTTCGCTATACTGATGTTTATTTTCCAGGCTATATTCTCCTGGTCGGCTTACCCCATGTCGCTTATCGAGCAGCTTTTTATAAAACTGCAAAGCTTAATAAGTAAAACCATGCCGGCCGGCCCTTTAGTGAGCCTGGTAAGCGATGGTATAATTGCCGGCTTAAGCGGGGTAATGGTTTTTGTGCCCCAGATAGCCATCCTTTTTGCATTAATATCCATACTGGAAGATACGGGGTACATGTCGCGCGTTACGTTTATGATGGATAAGGTGATGCGTAAAGTGGGGCTCAACGGCAAATCGGTGGTGCCACTTATTGGTGGCTTTGCCTGCGCGGTACCATCTATCATGAGCACCCGTAACATCGAAAACTGGAAAGACAGGATGATTACCATTATGGTTACCCCATTGGTTGCCTGCTCGGCCCGCTTACCGGTTTACACCTTATTGATTGCGCTGGTAGTGCCCGACCGTAATGTTTGGTGGGTATTTAACATGCGGGGGCTTGCGCTTACTGCCATGTACCTGCTCAGCATTGTATCGGCTATTGTAGTAGCCTTCGTTATGAAATTTATCCTGAAATCGCGCGAACGCGGCTACTTTATTATGGAGCTGCCGGTTTACAGGATGCCGAGGTGGAAAAATGTGGCATTTACTATGTATGACCGTTCTAAAACTTTTGTTTTTCAGGCAGGTAAAGTAATTATAGCGGTATCCATCATTCTTTGGGTGCTAAAATCATACGGCCCCGGCGATAGGTTTGCGCAGATAGAAAAAACTTTTAGTCAGCCCAAATACACTAAAACCATGACACCCGATAGCCTGGATAAAGTTATTGCGTCAGAAAAGCTGGAAAACTCCTATGCCGGTGTATTTGGTCATGTAATTGAACCAGTTATTAAGCCCTTAGGGTTTGATTGGAAAATAGGGATAGCTCTCATCAGCTCGTTTGCTGCCCGCGAGGTTTTTGTAGGCACTATGGCCACTATTTACAGCGTAGAAGGCGATGCCGATAAAATGGAATCGGTTCAGCAAAAAATGCATGGTGCTACCAATCCCGATACAGGTAAGCCTGTGTTTACTTTGGCCGTAGCTTTTTCACTGATGATGTTTTACGCCTTTGCCATGCAGTGCGCCAGTACTGTGGCAGTGGTTTACCGCGAAACCAAAGACTGGCGCTGGCCCGCTGCCCAATTTGCCTACATGACAGCCCTGGCTTATTCGGCCAGTTTTATGGTGTATCACTTGTTGAAATAGGTTTGGGTTCATGGTTGATAGATCATGGTTCATGGCCTGGTTCTTCCAGACTGCCATAAAGTTCCTTTTTAAAGAAATCTGAGGTGCGAACTTTCGAAGTTTTGCATTATTCAATGCCGGGTGCCCGTAGTTTAGCTTGCGGGTTTTATGGTTTAAATCGTTAAATTTGTTTGACAAACAATCACCGTAGCAATTGTATCATGAAAGAAGTAACCATAAAGTATAAAAATAGCAAAACGCTGGATGCTTTAAAAGACCTGGGAAAGTACCTGGGATTTTCTGTTTCCGAGCAACGTCCTGCCGTCAAAAGAAAGCAGGAATTTTATATAAATGGGGTTACTGTGATACCGGGCGACGAAGCCATAGATGTTTCGGAACTGCACGAGGTTTTTACCGGCAAAGGAATGGATGCAACTGAATTAAGGAAATCCGGATGGCAGCGGAAAAGATAATTTGCGATACTGACGTTATCATTGACTATTTTGATACCCGTAAATCCCGTCACGAAGAAACCCGGATTATACTTGAACAAAAAATAGGCTTTCAGCATATATTGATTTCCTCCATCACAAAAATGGAACTTATTTCGGGTGCCAATAACAAAGCCGATCTGCATAAAATAAGTAAAGATATCAACAGGTTCGGTGTCCTTTTAATTAACCCCGAGATAAATTTACGAGCCATAAATCTTGTGCAATCCTACAGGTTAAGTCATGGTCTTGCAATTGCTGATGCCATGATTGCCGCTACCGCTATTCAAACGGAGCTAAAGTTGTTTACCTATAATATCAAGGATTTTAAATTTATATCTAAACTATCTTTGTATAAACCATAACAGGGCAGTTTAAAAAGCAATTGGTGCTTTGTTGTAATCTAATTTCCTTGTTCGTTACCGTTACTGGCCATAATCTATGAACCATCAACTATGAACAATAATAATCTCTTTGTAATTACTTAAAAACTTCGGGCTGTCATCCATTGGCTGTGACCTGTGAAGCTGATGAAATCATTATATTTGTGTTGAGGTAAAAATTGGATAAAGTAAAAGTTTTAGAAAGGTATCTTCCACCTGATGCTGCCCCGCTCATCGGCCGCTGGATTGACTACTTTAAATGCGAGTTTAAAATTTCGCGCAACCGCGGCACTAAGTTTGGCGATTATCGGTCGCCATATGCCGGTAAAGGTCACCGTATATCGGTTAACTATGACCTTAACCCCTATGCATTTTTGGTAACCACTGTACATGAGTTTGCGCACCTGCATACCTGGAACGAGCATAAACAAAAAGCCAAGCCGCACGGTACCGAGTGGAAAGGCAATTTTAAAAAAATGATGCAGCCTTTTTTTGAAAAGGATATTTTCCCGCCCGATGTAAAGCACGCCATTACCAGCTACCTGGATAATCCGGCCGCCTCCAGTTGTTCGGACCTGAATTTGTACCGGTCGCTCCGTAAATATGATGCGCCCAAAGAGGCGATGTTAACGGTTGAGAAAGTTCCCTTTAAAGCCCTGTTTAAAATAAAAGGCGACCGCATTTTCAGGAAGGAAGAGCAGCTGCGGAAGCGTTTTAAATGCGTGGAGGTAAAAACCAAACGCGTTTATTTGTTTAGCCCTGTAGCCGAAGTGGAATTGGTGGAGGAGTGACAGCGTGAAAAAGGGCTGTCATGCTAAGTGATAAAATTTCGCGAAATTCTGAAGGGGGAATGACATCGTGAAAAGGGCTGTCATGGTGAGCTTGTCGAACCATAGCGGGCAAAGGCCTCTCCGCGCGACCCTTCGACGGGCTCAGGGTGACAGGCCCGTTTTTTGAGGGAAATATATGACTAAAACAAATAAGTCATAGTTAGATACTATGCAGTCTACGCTTTTTACCGCGTTTTTAAACTCATCCCCGCCCAACAAATTAAATCCGTACTTTTACCCCATGGCAAAAGTTATATCATTTGAGAACAACCCTTACCAGGAGAATACTTACATTTTATATGATGAAACCGGCGAATGTGCAATTATTGATCCGGGAATGTATACCGCTACCGAGCAAAATGTGGTGGTGAATTTTATAAAGGATAATAATTTAAAACCCGTTTTATTACTAAATACCCATTGCCATATCGACCATGTACTGGGTAATAAATTTGTATTTGATAAATACGGGCTCAAACCCAAATTTCACCAGGGCGAGTTGCCGGTACTAACCGCAGTAGTATCGTACGCTCCTCAAATGGGCATCAGGTATGAGGTATCGCCCTTGCCGGATGAGTATCTGCCCCAAACAGGCAGCATAAAGTTTGGCAATACCGTGTTAGAACTCATCTTCGCACCCGGCCATTCGCCTGCATCATTGTGTTTTTATGATAAGGAGGCCAATATTTTAATTGGTGGCGATGTGCTGTTCAGGCGTAGTATTGGCCGTACCGATTTACCCGGCGGCAATTTTACCCAGCTAATGGATAGTATTGAAAAAAAGCTGTTTGCCCTGCCCGATGATTGCACCGTTTACCCGGGCCACGGCCCCGAAACAACTATCGGTTACGAAAAACAAAATAACCCGTTTTTGACTTAGCAATTGGTGCGGTTATACGTTGGACGCGCATGCTTAGAAAATTGGGGAGGTTATACGTTGCACGTTTTACGTTATACGTAGCCGGAAGAAATGAAATTAAACAAAAAACGTATAACTTACCACGTAAAACGTACACCCTAAATTGAACACCTCGGTATACATAGCTAAAAGATACTTGTTTTCGGGCAAGAAGATGCACGCCATCAATATCATCTCGGGCATATCCATGTTGGGGGTGTTGGTTGGCAGCGCCGCGCTTATTATTATTCTATCGGTGTTTAACGGGTTCGAGAAGGTGATCCTGTCGCTTTACAGCAATTTTACACCCGAAATTAAGATAGAGACCCGCCTGGGCAAGACGTTTGACCCCAATACACCTTATTTTACATCGCTGCATAACGATCCGCAGCTGTTTTCATTTACCCAGGTGCTGCAGGAAAAAGCTTTGATAAAATATGGCGACAAGCCGTTTTTGGGGACGATAAAAGGCGTAAGCGACGATTTTTTAAAAAATGAACAACTGGACAGCACCGTACAAAACGGCTCCTTTACGCTGAAAAGCGGCGGGCGCAACTTTGCGGTGGTTGGTGCAACTATCCAGGGAAACCTAGGCATTAATGTACATGATGCGCTGCTGCCTATCCAGATATTTTCGCCCAGCCGTACCGCGGTAAACTCCGCAAATCCGTTGGATGAGTTTAGGGTACGCTCCATAAACCCATCGGGCGTGTTCGGTATCCAGCAGGATTTTGACGATATTGTGGTAACACCTATTGAATTTGCCCGCGATCTGCTCGATCAGCCTAAGGAAGTAAGTTCATTGGAGCTTATTTATAAAAAAGGCACCAATCTTGAATCGGTTCAAAACAAAATTATAGATGCCATAGGTAAAAGCTACACGGTAAAAAACCGGAAGGAGCAAAATACGGAGTTGTATAAAACCCTGAACTACGAGCGCTGGAGTATTTTTATGATATTAACCTTTGTGCTTATTATTGCAATATTCAATATCATTGGCTCGTTAACCATGCTGGTTATTGATAAGCGCGCAGATATTGCTATTTTGAGCAGCCTGGGGGCCAATAAAATGCTGATACAGGGTATATTCTTTTTTGAAGGGATGATGATATCGATATTTGGCTGCATTATAGGTATTGCCCTGGGGCTGGGCGTTTGCCTGCTGCAGCAGCACTATGGTTTAATAAAAATGGGAGCAACCCTATCGGTGCTCGACGCCTATCCCGTGGATTTGGAAATAGGCGATTTCGGGCTGGTTTTTTTAACCGTAGGGGCTATTTCTGTAATTGCATCGGGAATAAGTGCACGATTAAGCATCAAAGGATTGGACGAAATCAAACAGGATTTGTAAATTTGTTATATGAGGATAAGCTATTTTCAGTATCTGGCCTTTTTATTTGTTTTTTTTATAGCGGTATCCTCATGTAACAGGAAACCGGATGAAGCAGATAAGCCTGTTGTTTATAAAGGTTTATATAGTTTTGGCCCCGAGATAAAATCATTTAAAGATTGCGATAGCGGGCAGGAGTTTTGGGTAACCGATAGCTCGGCACGGCTGGAGCTGCAATACTCTCAAATGAATTTCGAAAAACCTTATGAGCCGGTTTATGTTGAGGTAGAGGGGTTAAAATTAAAATCGGGTAAAGAGGGTATGGGATCGGAGTATGACAGCACCCTTGTGGTAAAAAAAGTAGTAAAAATAACAAAAGAGATCCCGCAGGATATGTGTAATTAGCTTTAAGTCCAAAGTCTTTAGTCCAAAGTCGAAAAGTTTATTTCTCTTTTCTGCTTTTAACTTAAGACTTCCGACTAAAGACTTCCGACTTCCTAAAGGGAACCAAATAAATAAACATCTGCCTCAATTGGCGTTAACTTATCAACATGGAATCAAAACGTCAGCAAAAATTTGCAGGGGTAATACAGGAAGACCTGGCCGCCATTTTTCAGCGCGAAGGCATGAATTATTTGCCTAATACCCTGGTAACCATAACCAAAGTACGTGTTACCCCCGATTTGGCCATAGCCCGTATTTTTTTAAGCTTTTTTGGCAACACTAATTTGCAGCTGGCCTTGCAAACCGTTAAGCTGCATGCCTCCGAAATTCGTTACAAACTGGGTGCCCGCATTAAAGACCAGGTAAGGATTATCCCCCAGCTGGAGTTTTTTGTGGACGATACCAGCGAATATGTAGAACGTATGGATAAAATCTTCGACAAGATAAGCAAAGAAGAACGCCAGCCCGATACCGAATAGCAATTTAAGGCTTAAGTTCTAAGTCGGGATGAGTCTTAAGTCAATAAAGATAAAACCATTCTTTAGGCTTAAGGCTTGGGGCTAATGACTTAAAATGATCAATACTTCATGCACCGGCACCAACAGCTGAAAACTTATTTACAAAACAACCCCGATGCCATTGGCAAAGTGGTTGACTATAATGCCGGTACCGACCGGCTTTTTCCGTTGGATTTTACCGCCGCCAATACCGGGTTGAGTACTGCCATCATTGGCGATACCCAACGGTTTACCAATTGGGTAAGCGATAAACTGAAAGCAAATAATTGCCGCTACGGCATTGGCGGCTACCTGGAACACCGCACTATTTACGCCGTAAGCGCCCACTTTGATACCGAAGGCGAGCCACGTCGCCTGCATTTGGGTGTTGATATTTGGGGCCCGGCGGGTACTCCTATTTATACGCCTTTTGCCGGCGAAGTACACAGCTACCAGGACAACAACAACCTGGGCGATTATGGGCCCTGCATTATACTGCAACATAACCTTGATGGTTTAATACTGTATAGCCTTTACGGCCACCTGAGCCGCAAAAGCCTGGAAGGATTGACTGTTGGTATGCCGGTTGAAAAAGACCGGCAAATAGCCACCCTTGGCGATAATACCGAAAACGGCCGGTGGCCGCCCCACCTGCATTTTCAACTGATGTTTGATATGGAAGGCAAGTTTGGCGATTACCCGGGTGTATGTAAATACTCGGAGATGGAAAAGTATAGGGCCAATGTGCCTGATCCGGGATTGGTGCTGGGGTTTTAACGTTGTTTTAAAATAATTTATCCAGAAGCGGGCTATCCCATTGCAAATTAAGAAATCCCAGACCTACCAGGTTCTAAAAACTTCGTAAGTCTTCGCCCACCTGTCGTTCCCCTTTGCAAAACCCCGCCAACCACCCCCAACATTCCACCAATGACTAATGACCAGTGACTAATGACTATATTCCAACCCCAACATTCCACCAATGACTAATGACCAGTGACTAATGAACTAATGAACGTCAGCGAAATCCTCCGCTTTGGTAAAATACTCCAGCCCTAAAATCAACAGAGTCGACGTGGCGAAGTTTACCTTTTGTATCGTGGGCAGCAGGTCCCAGTTGCTGGTGGCCCACAGGTATACGCCGTAGTAAAAAAGCAGCAAACAAACAATACAAAGCAGCTTAAACAGCCGCAGCCTTGTTTTCAGGATATACACCGTAATGATCACTATGCCCGTCCAAAACAAACTGGTTGATATAATCAGCATCAAATCGTGATAACGGGTTACCGTTAAAAACGTGAAAACTACGTTAGCCAGCCCCAGGTATTTGAGTATAATGCCCGCATTTTTTACAGGTATTTTGCCGGCCATACGCACAAAAAACAGCGCATAACAACAGGGGAACAGCAGCATCCCCGCGTATGCCCAAATCATGGCCGGGTTTGGGGCACCGTTTAGGGCCCTGGCACCAAACAGGTTACTTATAAAATTCCGGCTCCAGCTAAAGCCCACGGTAGTTTCATCAAACATGGTGCCGCCCGGGTAAAGCCCAATGGCTACCCCCATCAAAATCAGCCCAATTACTACACCAATTAAAACAGCATGTTTCTTCATCATTTGCCCAAAGTGTCGGTTTATAAATTGGGTATATGATGCATTTACCGCGCCATTGTTACCAATTTATTTGCCCTCGCCCATAAATATCCCTTTTACAAAAACCAACACCACCAGGCCGACCGCCGATGTGATGCCCATGAGCCCCCTACCAATCCACCAACCACCTCATGAACGTACTACTTATAAACTGTACTACCAACAAACTAATGAACCTTGAATTAATGAACCATCCCACCAATGACTAATGACCAGTGACCAATGAACTCCAACTACTCCACCACCCACCAATGAACCTTGAACTAATGAACTTCCCACCAACGACTAATGACCAGTGACTAATGACTATCCCACCAATGAACTTCCCACCAATGACTAATGACCAATGACGAATGACGAATGATGAATAATGGCGTTGCCTGCGGCCCGTGCTGTACGTTCATACGCGCACAAGGCATTAGGCGCGGGCCGGTATCCACTGCCATCACTAACGCGAGCTGCGGGGGTAATTGTTGATTTGTGCTACAAATGAGCGTTGCGATTAGCATGCGGACTACAAGGGAGACGATAAACTGTATGTAACTATATACCTGATAACGAGAAAAATTGATCCCCTACAGAGACTACTCACTATAATCAAAAATCACGTGATACAAAGATACTTTTCCACTTGCTTTATACTGAACGGCATTACGGCTGTCTCCCTGACTTATCCGCCAAACATCCACTTCATTCATTTTTAAAGCTACAACTAAACTAACAAGTGTAAATGGCTTTGGGCCAGAAGGGGCAACAATTACTCTGAAAGACTCTTTGAGATAACTACACAAAGAAAAAAGTTGTCGTTCAGTATATTCTAAATCATTTATTGGATACTGAAAAATATTCTGCTCAGGTGTTTGTTCAATTAAATCAAAATTTATCTTTTCTATTTCTGCTGCAAAACGTTTGTCAGAAGAATCTAAGTTGTAGAATAGAAAAGTT
This sequence comes from Mucilaginibacter sp. P4_C11, assembly GCF_056402115.1. Lineage (NCBI taxonomy): Bacteria > Pseudomonadati > Bacteroidota > Sphingobacteriia > Sphingobacteriales > Sphingobacteriaceae > Mucilaginibacter > Mucilaginibacter sp. P4_C11. Next base: position 148,530 of record NZ_JBFUIA010000019.1, read on the forward strand.
TCAGCATCAAAATATTCTGTAAGACCAAATGCCTTGTTTTTCTCGTAGCCAAGGCCTATAATTAATGCGGTGGGTTTATTCGGTACCGAAAAGTATGAAAATCCTTCTATTGGGCTTACGTATAGATTTCGTGAACTATGTTCAGCAGGAGGTTGATACGATGCAAAACTGTAACCAAATGTAATTTTAACATTTTTGTGTTCAGAATTATGATTTCGAAAAAACGATAAAACCTCGGCATACCAGACCCTTGTCATTGACGAATAATCTATAAATATACTGATTGATTCTTTATTAACGGATTTTAAAAAATTGCCCAATATATCATTTACCGCCTTTGGGTTATTTCCATCGGCTTGCGTAATTACCTTTTTTTTACTTTTGAAAAATGCGTCGTTCAATTTTCGCGTGTTGTGGTCATTGAAACTTTCAAATCCTAAAACTATTTCTTTATTAGCTTTGATACCTTTTGAAAATAGATAGGTTGACCTTGGTTCATACCCTGAAGTGAAGACAGCCAAATCAAAGTTATTTTTAAATACTTCTTGTCCGAGTTGCTTCGTATATATCTTCATTTTATAATTCAAATATTAATTGAGCATCAATTTGTTTGCTTTTTCCTTTATATAAGATACTGGAAAGATTTACGCTATTATATTCCCTTTTGGGAAAATCAAAAATAGGGTGAAGTAAATAACAGAGACGTAGCTTTTTCCCCATAAGTCCATTTTTACTTATACCCTCATCAGGATCTAAATAAATAAGTGCCCCTAAATGAACACCCAACTCAATTAGACTTACTATGCTTAACGAAACTTTCTCATCCACAACAAACGCTCCAACAGGGTCCATACTAAAATCCCCATATAGAAGCCTATCTCTAAAAAAAGCACCAATTTTGGCAATTATGTCACCCAAATTAATTAGATGATTTTTATAGATTTCTCTATTAGCATCAGGATGAGCTTTAATTAACTCTAAATATTTATTAGATGTCTGAGTTACAATTGAGGATTGTTTATTTATATCAATTACAAACTTGTCAGTTAGTTTTATCTGAGTTATCAATTGCTCTAATAGATTCATGAGAAATCTTGGATTACCGTCGCATATTTCATACAAAAACGGAACGCCATAAAACAACGCAGGATTTTTTCGAGATCTACGGCCCTCACTTTTATTAAATTGATATCTGAACACCACGATTGGAAGTATTTTCCTATAAATTTTATCCTTCTCATCTTTAGATTTTGGTGTAGGATTAATACTAGACAAACCTTTTTTAACCAGAAACTTAAAAAAACTTGGATCAACTATAGCTAGTTCTTTGAATACATTCCAGTAATATCCTCCTTTATCGTATTTCGTCGAAAATTTCACAGTCTCATCTACACGAAAGGAGAGTTTCAAATTTCTTTCATATGTCGATTCCCCAAAAATCTGCTCCGGATCATTCTTCAAGTCGAAGGATTGCTGTAATTTATTTATTGTCAACCTCTTGGAGAATTCGTTCCACCGAGAAGTACATGAATCGTTATAATTCCAGGTCCTAATAACTTTGTAATCTTCATTTTCCGCAGCGTTAATATTATTAGCATCAATCTTGTTTACTAAAGAAATTATAGGGCTGGTAACAAGTTTAAAATAAAACCGCTGATCTACAGACCTCAATTTATCAATTAATTCAAATTGTAACCATTCCGGACTTATTTCTAATTCATCAAAGCAAAGAGCCCATTTCCTTGGAGTCCCTTTACAAAAAGTCATTTCAAAGGATGTACAACCGTTCGACAACAAACTGTAGTAATCGTTAAAATAATATTCAGGAATTTCATCAATCAACTCAGGCTCTATCGTACTATATCTTAATTTATTAATCAATTTATTACACGTGGTAATTCGTTTATCAAGTATTTTTTGGATAGCCATTAAGTTTGGACTAATTGGCGTATCAATTTCGAAATCATCAATTAAAAGCTTGCATAAATCAGCTTCCATATTAAGACAATCTTGAATATCATATTTCGTTTTAAATTCAAATTCAATTACATATTTAAAAGCATTGACTAAGCACAATAAAATATTGGTAGTAACCAAGAATCTGGATATCACTTCTTTCTTTTGTTGAGGAATATTTGCCTGATTATAAAAGTGTTCCATTTGCTTTTTCCACTGAACATCAGAAGGAATGTAAACAGCTATATATGGGGGGGGAGGACTATTTTTATTGCTTTTGTTGAGATAAAAGTGACCAGGAGGAGTCAACATTTTCAGCAAGGTGGTCTTTCCGCTTCCTCTCGGCCCCATTAATAATGAGTGATTGTTTTTTAATAATTCAGTATACTGATCTGTCGTGATAAATGTCTTCGCTATTTGGTCGAAATCTAAATACCTCGCATTAAAGGAGTCAAAAAAACTATTTTGATTAGTCATTTTTTGAATAAATTAAACCAATATATTTTGGTTGGTTAGGTAATTCAGGCGTTAATTGTACCTTATTTGCTAACAACGCCTGGTTAAATAGATGCTGATCGTTGGGTGTTAGGAAATCAATTTCTTTAAATTCTTCTCTTAATAACCTGAACTCTGTAATCGACACACCCTTATCTATCAACCATTTAGCACACCTCCCCGCTAGTTCATCTAAACTCCCACGAAATCCGAACCCAGTATAACAAGGAAAAAAGGTATCCATCTTTTTTATCCATCCTTTTTTCGGTATTAATACCCAAGATTCTATCGTACCCTTGTTTTCAAGCTCATGTAGTTCCATAACATGGAAAGTGTTTTCAATTCTTAAATCACTAACGTTTTGAGTAGAAGATAAACTGCCAGCACAGAAAACAGGAACAGAATTTTTGTAAGATAATCTAGGTTCATGTTTGTGACCGTGGATTACTACTTGAAACCCATATTTTTCCAGTAAGTCAACTAAATCATCGCCATTACTAATTAAATCAACATCTGGATTATTAAGATTTCCGTGGTTGATAGGGTGATGATGACACATCGCTATTTTATGATTGAAATTCTTGTCTTTTATGACTATCAGTGCTTTCTCAACGTTTTCTAAGTGAGCATGATCAATAAAAGATTTCCGACCGCTTTCTGCATTATGATGGGAGTAGCAGCTGTTGAAAATAAAAATAGCACAATTTCCATGCTCGTAAATGCAAAAGCCAAACTGCCAATATAATAAATTAAGATCCAAGTTTGGAGCTGGAAAATTAGCATCCAACACTCTTAACGCGTCATTTGGATCTTGATCCGCCGCACATTTAACATTCACATCGTGATTACCTATCGTTGCTATGAGTAATTTAGCGTTTAAAGATCTTTGGATTGCTTCCAAGTAACCCCATCCCGAGGTTAAACCTTGTGGATCGGCTTTATCAGCTATATCTCCGGGACACAACAAAATTTCAGTTTCAATTTCTTTTTCCTTAATCAATTCCTTTAACGCCTTTATCGGATTGGTCATTGCCGTACCAGTGATGTCATCGGAATATAATAGCGTTGATTTAGTAGTTCCTTCAGATGAACTATGTTTGCAGTGCAAGTCGCTGACAATGGCAATTCTAATATTTGGGCTCAATTGATTCAATGTTTGTGATAATAATTTCTTGCTCCATTTTACGATGTTGCGCAAAGCCTGAGATATTCCTTACGGTTGAAACTAATCGATAATTCCAATGCTTACTGATTTCCATAGATTCTTCACAATATGCATAGCTTAAGACAAATTTGGCTTGCCTTCTGTCTATTTCACTAATGACCTCTTTTAATCGTTCAATATCATTTAAGCCAAAAGTATCTGGGCTATATTGATGAAATATTCTACGATTTTTTATTGCGTAAGGAGGGTCCAAATAAACGAAATCATTTGCTTTACAATTGTCAAGTACTACTTTTTGGAAATCCCCGGTAACTAGTTGTGCTTTCTTCAAGTATTTTGATATTTCAATCAATGAATCTCTATTAATTAAATTACCACTACTTTCAGAATACGGAACGTTAAATTTTCCAGCGAGATTAGTTCGATATAATCCATTAAAACAATACGTATTTAAATATAGAAACAAAGCCGAATTATAGATACTGTCTGAGCTTTGGTTATATTTATTACGAATTTCATAATAAGATTCCTTCCCTTTAGGAAACTTAGTTAACTGTTCATACACTTCATTTGGGTTGCTTCGAATATTAGAATAAGTAGTTATCAAATCAGTATTTATATCGCTCAACACTGCAGCTTTTAATGGCAATCTAAAAAACAACTGCCCAGAACCCACAAAAGGCTCTAAATACTTATTGTAACCAACATTAAAATACTTTTCCAATTCGGGCAAAAGTTTCTTTTTACTTCCAGCCCATCGTAGAAAAGGTTTAGGCAATGTCTTTATCATATAAAAATATTCAAACCAATTGCTTGTCAGCTCTTGGGTAAGTGATAAAAATAACTTCAATAATTAGGACTGTAAAGTACTAAATTTTAATTTTAAATTGATCACTACCAATTAAAGCACGTAACACCTATATTTATTAAAGCCAGTCATTGCATTATAGCTTTCTATATATACATCTTAAATAATAAGTCATCGCGGAAACTGCGCTGGCGGCAGCTAGCGATTGATACTTCTTATTATTGGGATCATTTTTATCACCCTCCCCATAATCTGAAATCCCCCTAATTACCACCCAATCAATTTTATATTCAGCGCAAGCGGGAGCAAAGCCGCTGCCCTCCATTTCGGCAGCAATAATTCCCTTGCCGTTTGGTAAACTTTGTTTTAATTTATTTAGTGTTTTTTCGTCAGCAATTAACTTGGCGCCTGACGCGATAGTACCAGTTTTGAGTTTTGCATTTTCAACGGAAAATTTTGGCAAAGCAGTCGAACTTACATCTAACCCTATATTTTCAATATTTGATTTAAAATCGGCTTTCCAAGCTTCTAAATTTAATGGTATTTTTCTATTCATCTGCCCAACTCGAGTTGTCACATTAAAATGTTTCGGCCTCATAACAATATTATCTATTTCCAATCTTTGAAACTCGTAGGCCACTATATCTTCCGCAATTACTGCATCATATTTATTTAAATCTTCTTTATTTCCAGCGGCTATACCACAGAGCACGGCCAAATCACAATCAAATTCATTAAACGTTGTGTGACAAGCCATTGAACAGTCTACATCTCCCGCGCTTCCAATCATCGTAATTAGACAAGCTAGCGAAGTGCCATTATCCAATAGAAATGAATACTCATAATACCAAAGGCCTCGTAGACAAAAATCTTCTCGTTTCCCCTTGGGAGCAAATTTTAAAATTTTATTTAGGGTGATAAATTCAACTGGAACCACCGTAAAAATGATTACATCATATTTCTTCCTTGGCGAGTTTTTCTGTTTATATATTACCTCGTTAAAATTTTCATAAAATGAAGAATTTTTGAAAGTCTTAAACATGGATAATACATCAAAAACTGACCATATTGTGTTTTGATTCGGCAAATAAGGATGGCGCCAGTGCCCATATTCATTCCCTTCCATTAAAGATAAAATACCTTGATATATGAGCTCTGTTTCTTCCGAATTCACCCTTATTAATGCTGCTAAAGCGTAAGGTAAAGGCATGTGATAGAATGTTATACGCTGAGATTTTGTTCTTTCTTTAACCTTATATGTAAGATCTATAATTTCGACATAACCCATCACTAAATCCCTATCAAAAATTTCGGTATGCAAAGCTTTTACTATGAAAATAACGCCTTTTTTTATTTGACTTGTGTTAGCTCCCATTCCAAGGTCAATCAGAGTATTTATGGCAATAGCGGTATGGACTAACGTTGAGCTGCTATGAAATATATCTCCCCAGCCGCCATCTGGGTTTTGCGCACGTTTTACGGTTTGTAGGCCTGTTCGAAATTGGTTTGACTCGCTTTTGAAGAGCTTCAACGTTTTTAATGCAATACAAGTGGAGTAAAGCCTAAATGTAGCGTCATTCAAACAGTTCCAACCACCCGCCTTTTCTGAAAATGAATTTATTAACCATTCTATTCCAGCATCTATTCTTTTATTGTACTTTTCTCGCCTAGTATTTAATGCTTGTAGGGCCCAGCAGGTGCTTTCAGTTACTGAATGATCGGAGAGATTAGTAATATAAGACCACCCGTTATCTGATGATCGCTGTTTCCGGGCTAAAAAAGTAAAGGCGTTTGCCGTTTCCGGGAAATCAATATTGTAATTACTTAACAACAAAATAGCTTGAGCGCTTGCGACTACGCCAACCTTTTGACTTTTAAAAAATTGATGCCAGCCACCAGCATTATTAATAGGGTGATAATCATTAGTAACTTCATCAACTGATTGATCAATTATTTGGCTTAGTTTTTCCTTATTACTTAACGACATCTTGCTCAAAAATTGGTTTTAATCTTTCTAATCCTGAATTAATTAAGGGCCAATTTTGGTACGTAAACCAATCCCAAGATGAACTGTTTTGCATATGATCTGCGGTAACCGACCTTAAATATTGCCGTTGAACTTCCCCACTAGGCTGGTACATTTTGATTTGACCGTCGTCCACCAATAAATAAGATTTATGACCAGCATGATAAGTTTTTCTAAAATCTGTTAAATCATCAAGGGCGGTACCGTTATATTTAGCGGACACTACGTTATTCATTTCAAAATGGACGGGAACGAAATGCATATGAGCATGGTAGCAATGCTTGCTACTGGAAGCCACCAAGCAAGACCCAGCCCTGCCATGTTCATAGGCAATGGACTGGCCATAAGTCTCTTTTAATAACTCCTTTATCCAGTTATAAAGTGTATCAAATTCAACTGCATTTTCCTCAGAGATTCCTGCACAGCACTCGATATGCTGTTTTGACACCAGCAATAAATAGCCTTCAACAATTGGCCCCAAGGAAAGCATGATGTAAAAATTTTCGGATTCAAATAATATGCGATTTTTGTCGGGAGGGTTACAAAATCTGCAATCGGGGTCGATCATAATAAGTGTTCTATTGGTTGTTAGTCGCAAATTTAAATTAATAATAATACCAAGTGAGATTAACGTAGTTAATTCGTTGATTAAATAGCTTTTGACATCGACGATAATTTAAATCAGCCTCTCCTTAGCACAAATGTTATGTCCCTCCGCTGGCGCACGCGTGTCGCGTGTGCCCCGTTGACAGGTAACAACCGCGACATCGTATCTCTTTTTCAGTTCGGTAGTTGGAAAACAACAACCGCTACACACGTGCGCCAGCAGACGAATACATTTTGTTTTATGATTATAAACCTACTGCCGGGGTTTTGGTATTTTCTTGAAACCTACAGTATCTAATCTAGACAAAAAATAATCCAGGTGGATATTCGGCAACCGGAACTGTTTATTGTCATTGTAAGCAAGCGTCAAATCAAAATCATGCGCGGACGACTGCGGCGCGTAGAGGCTGATACTAAAATGGTCGGAATCTTTGGGCTTAACCCCCCTTAGCGCAAGTGTTGTGCGGCCGCCTGCGCGAGGGTCACTTGTGAGTTCCGTCAAACAAATACCGATCAAAGCACAGGTGAGTCAACGCCCAAAATGTTAATCAATACCTGTGCTAAAACGTATTAGCATTTCCCCCCCCTTTAGCGCAAGTGTTGTGCGGCTGCCTGCGTGAGGGTCACTTGTGAGTTCCGTCAAACAAATACCGATCATAGCACAGGTGAGCCAACGCTGAAGCCCTTGCTCAACACCTGCGCTAAAACGTATTAGCATCTTCCGCCTTTACTCATTTTAATGTTCGCGCTAAACTGTTTTAGCATTTATACCAAAGGTGCCGTACTTGGGTTTGTTTCCCGGCGTTCGCGTTAGGGATGGCAGCGGATACAGGCCCGTGAGCGTAATGCCTGCAGGCGTATGAGCGCACAGCCCGGCCCGCAGGGAACGCCCTTTTTAGTATCAAGTAGTAAGTATTAAGTAGCAAGACTTTTTTTGGAGGGGATAGGAAGAGTTAAGAGGTTAGAATTAAGACTTTTTTGGTGATTTGCGGGGAGGGGGCATTTTAGTATCAAGTAGTAAGTATCAGGTAGCAAGACTTTTTTTGGAGAGGATAGGAAGAGTCAAGAGGTTAGAATCAAGAATTCGTTGTCCCCTCAGGGTCTCTTTGAAAAAGGACCCTGAGGGCGCATGCCAGGCGATGAGGTTATGTGGATACCACGGGCATCGTCCCTCAGGTTCCTCGCTGAGAGAACCCGAGGGAACAGAAAAGGTCCCTGAGGGCGCATGCCAGGCGATGAGGTTATGTGGATACCACGGGCATCGTCCCTCAGGTTCCTCGCTGAGAGAACCCGAGGGGACAAAATTCCGAAATCCGAAAATAAAAAAACCGAAACCGAACATCCGGGATCCGAATTCATTGGCTTAACACACCCCTCCGCCCCGCTCAAGAGGGGTTCGCACGGGGCCGCTGCTTTTGTGTCTCCTGAGGGGGTCCCCTTAACTCAAGTGTTGTGCGGCGGCCTGCCTAAGGGTCACTTGTGACTTCCTTTAAACAAATACCGACGATAGCACAGGTGACCCAATGCTGAAACCTTTACCCCACACCTGCGCTAAATCATGTTAACCATGATAAAATACAAAGCATTGACTATCAAATACTTACAAAAAATATTTTCGAAATGTGTTAAGTTATGTTAACCCAACTTATATGCGTTTTCCCCTGCGTTGCCGTTGATTGAGGTGGCGACCTATGCCGCCACCGCTGCCATTTGGCAATTGGAAAATAACACGCGTAACACGACTGCGCCGGCAGCAGGTTAAACCATAACCTCGGGATAATACCTGGCTATTAAATCCTGTGATGGTTTATCAAGCTCTTTAACCAGTTTGGGCGCGTCCTGCGGGCGGGTATCTTTTTGGTTTATTACGTTGATGAGGCTCCAGTTTTTTACGGGATGTGCAGGGCTTGGGTCGGTAGGTTCGGTGGCCTTTAAATCGTAGCGGGTAAAGTCGATTACTTTGGGTGCGGTGTTCAGGTGCCAGTCGCGCAGCGTAGCCAGCCTGAACTCCTTGTTCATGTACCATTTAATTTCCAGGTTGTTGTAGGAGTCGCCCAGGCCCGAGCCGCGTTCTTCAAACCGGTAGTTTAGCTGGTTGTTATTTTTATTTTGGTTTCGCCAGATGTTGCCATACTCGCCAAAGGTTACAAAATGGGTATCGGGCCAGCGTTTTTTGGTATCGGTTACCCACATTTCAAGTGCGTTGCAAATTAAATCTTTGCCCATCTCGTAAACCAGCTGTGCCTCCCATATATTGGTTACCCAGCCAAATTTGTTTAACTCGAAGCCCTTATCAAAATGAATAGACTGGGTGTGCATTACTTCGCGGTGCCCCAAATCTAATCCCCAGCCCACATACGTTTCCAGCGGGCCTACACCACGGCGGCTGTTATAGCCGTCAATCTTTTGGCCTATGGCCCCGCTGCGGCGGGCGCAAATAAAATCCATGGTCCAGCCGTCCAGGTTTACACAATCAATAAAATCTGTACTGCCCTGCGCCGGCTTGCAAAAATGTTCAGTTGATGGATAAAAGGGGTACGAGGGCGAACCGTCGGCACCCCCGCCATCAATATTAAACTGGCTCCAGATAACGGCGTGCGCCGCGTGGATATTTTCCTGCTCGGCCAGGTATTTTAAATTATCGGCAGATAAAAAACCGCCCATGATAGCCTGCGGCCGGTAGCCCTTGCCTACAAAATTGGTAATGATCTGGATGGCCTCGGTCATTTCTTTATTGATCCTTTCACGGGGCAGGTACATGGCCGGGAAGTAACCGGGGAAATAAGATACCTCGTCGCCATATTTTTGCTGGCACTCTACGGTATAAGCGCGAATTTCGGCATAGTTTTTACGTTTATCTTCCAGCGCGTTCAGGGTAAAACCCCAGGTTAGCCGCCCGTCGGGGTTGTTTTTGGCAAAAGCTTCACGCATAGCCTTAACGCCGGCCAGGGTATGCCAGTTGGCTTCATCGCGCGGGTGCAGCTTTACATCCCTGGATACCTCCCATGGCGTAGTACGTATCATGATGCAAAAGGTAACAAAGCGGTTGCCGTTTAAAGTTAAGGGTGCAGCCGCGCTGTTAACAGGCGCAGCAAAACCCTTTAAAAACTGCGGACCGGCAATTAAACCGGCCCCAGTAATGGCCGATGTTTTGACAAAAGCACGTCTATCCATGGTATGTGTTTGATGTTATGAAGCCAAATATACCGGAATTGGGGAATGGTTGAAGAAGAATCAAGAGGTTAGAATCAAGAGCTAAGACTTTTTTACCACAAACGTGTACCTTTTGTAAGCTAAATTCAGCAAAGCAAGGTTTACTTCCTAAATATAGGACCTGGATGCCCAATGCCAATTGGTGTTAAACGCAAAAACCCCTCATCAATATGATGAAGGGTTTCACGATTCAGCCTTTAAGGCGGATAAGATTTGGCACCGACCTACTCTCCCACGTTTTACCGCAGTACCATCGGCTCTGGCGGGCTTGACTTCTCTGTTCGGAATGGGAAGAGGTAGACACCGCCGATATAGGCACCTGAATTTCTTTTGAGCTGAAAGCTCAAGGCTGAAAG